>JAZQDP010000001.1:0-14749 GCA_045546875.1 Thermoguttaceae bacterium
CATGTAACCCACAACGGTCCAAGTACAGATTATCAAAATCTAACTTATTATTAAAAATTATAATCCAAAATATTTACAACGTCAACCCTTTGGGAAGATTTTTTTAAAAAAAATTAAAAATTTTTCGAAATACTCTAAATATAATGAAGAGTATAATATAAATTATTAAATAAATCTGTTTTATATAATATCATGGTTGTACGATTGGTTTATAATGTTAAAGTGAATGTCAAGCGATTTCTTCTGCTGGAAGTTGATTGGCGCTGTCTGAGTTCGGTTTTCTCTGGAACAGAGACATGAAGTCAATAACGAGACTCATCAGCAGCGGGACGACGGTTAGCGTGAATATTGACGACATTGCCAGCCCGCCCAAGACAACGGCTCCTAATCCGCAGTAAAGCTCTGATCCGGAACCCGGCGACAGCACCAGCGGCAACATGCCAAAAACGCTTGTGCAGCTTGTCATGAAAATCGGTCGAATTCGCGTTCTGACGGATTCTGCAATGGCTTTTCTCGGTTCCATTTTTTCAATAACGTCGTTTTCGCTTTCCCCGCGCCCTCGCATAAAATTGAGAGCTTGATGGACAATCAAAATAGCGTTGTTGACAACCACCCCGATTAAAATTACAAAACCGAGCATGGAAAGCGTGTCCATTTGCTGAGTTGGAATTCTCCAGTGCATCCACGCCAAGCCCAAAAAACCCCCTGCCAAAGCTAAAGGCACGCTAAACAATATGACGAATGGATAAATCCAGTTCTCAAACAGAGCCGCCATAAGTAAATAGGTAATTATGATAGACAACGCAAATCGACCAGTGCAAATGGAAAAGAGAGATTCTGTATTGAATCCCGTCCATTTGCCGATCATGGCCTCTCGCGTTTGCGAAAGTTTGTCTGCGCTTCCAGACGGACGAATAATGACGTCCGGGGAAATACCGCCTTCCGCCCGGCATTGCTTGACAATTTGATCGATGTCTGCCAAGGCTTGTTCCAGAGCGACCTCTTGAGGAGGAAAGACCCTCAAGGTTACGTTTCGTTCTTGCGCCAGACGTCGAATTTGCTGTGAAGCTTCTGATGGAACAAAATCGGTAATCTGCGAGAATGGCAAAACCTTGCCAACGCCGTCTGAATCTTTTAGATATATCGGAATTGAGCCGATACTGTCCGGATCCAAAGGCAGATCCGGATCTCGAATCAAAGTAACGTCGATGTTATCTCCCTCGTTATCGAAGTCGCCGCACATAAGCCCTTCTACCATCGCACTGCCAATATTGGCAAGCGTTTGAGAGGTTATTCCCAACTCCTTGGCTCCAATCTGATTGATTCTCAATTGCAGTTCCGGACCGCATAAAACGTAGTTGTTTGGCATTGTTCGGATTCCCGCCTTGGTGTACTTCTCTTCAAGCTTCTTTTGCAGGTTTGAAGCGGAGTATCGGAGCCGGTCCATACTCGGACCGATAACCTCAATACTGATCTGATTGGATCCCATGCCGCGCCCAAAAACAGGTCGCTGCGAGGCGGAACCAAACGCGCCAGGAATGTTGTTCATCGCGTCATTAAGCAGTGGAATTAAATCGGCTGGGCGATCTGGGTCTTTACTGGTCATCATCAAAAAAGAGTTTGTTGGTGAAACGACGACAAAGAAATCTTTTACCGGAGGAACGCTCTTGATTCTTTCGCCTGATTTAAAGTCATAAATGGGATTTTCGTCCAGAATTTTCTTTGTTTGCTCGTAATTATCCGCTTCCCAGAATGGACGTATTTTCTCCATAATTGATTTGCCGATAATAAAGTTTTGCGTCAACGAGTACCCTGGCGGCGTGTTCATCATTCCGTTAATCATGTTTTTATTTCCCAATGGAAGATAACTTGCCGGCGGCATAAGCTCCATCGAAGCCCAAAATGACGCAATCGTTAGCCCGGCAACCAGAATGATTCTTGTCCAGGCGCTTGCCCAGGAGCGTTCCATGAGCGCATACGTAATTGAAGCGAATTTATTTGTCAGCCAACCTCCCAGTGGAACCAAGCCAAATAGAGATTTGGCGGCGCGAGTTACTAAATTATCGTTTTTGCTGGTATTTTTGAGAATTACAGCGCAACAAGGCGGAATTACGAAAATCGAAACAAAAAGCGACAGGATAATTGCCCCTGAAATGGCAATGGCAATATCGGCAAAAATCATGCCGCTTTCTTCCTGAATTGTCAAAACCGGACCGAATACGGCAACCGTGGTTAAAGTTGATGAAAGAATAGCGCCCCAGACTTCAATCGTCCCGTCGTATGCTGCTTTGGCTGGAGTCTTCCCCATGTGAAGATGCCGGTCGATATTTTCCAGAACAACAATAGAGTTGTCAATAACCATGCCGATGGCAAAAGTTAAACCGGCTAGAGAAATAACGTTAATTGTTTTTCCTGTCATTTTGATGACAATAAACGTTCCGAAAATTGAAATGGGAATTGCCAAAGAAATAATCAGCGTTGGACGAACGGAACGCAGGAAAAACAACAGTACAATCATTGCCAAAATGCCGCCGGAAAACATATTGTCTCTAACAAGAGCGATTGCCTGTTCGATGTACATGCCGTCGTCATAAAACATTGAGGCGCGAACTTTGTAGCGGTCGTTTTTGTACATTCGCAATATGCCGCCTTCCGCTTGAAGTTCTTCCATGCGTTTTTTGACCGCGCTTGTTACTTCCAAAACGTTGGCGTCAGATTCTCGCAATACCTGCAGCCCCATACACGGTTGCCCACGGAACTGGGCGAACGCAGTTCGTTTTTTAACGGTTAGATAAACTTCCGCAACGTCTTGAACTCGAATTGGAATGCCGTCTTCGTACTTAATGACGGTTTGACGAATCGGCTCCAAATCATTGAATCGCCCCAGAACGCGCATTCGAACGTCCAGACGACCGCTGCTGACGTCGCCGGCAGATTCGTTGACGTTATCGCCGCGTAAAGCCGCTTGCATTTGATCGATTGTAATTCCTGCCCGGGCAAGCGTCTCAGGATTAAATCGGATCTGGACTTCCTGTTCGCGACCGCCGTGGAGAGTAACTTCAGAAACGCCTTTGATATTTTCAATTGCCGGTTTGATGTACCGATCTGCGTAATTATAGAATTCTGAGATGTCAAAGTGCGGGTCGTTGGCGGTCGTGTACATTTCATACATAACGACCGGTTCGTCTGTTTCCGCGCTGGAAAGACGAATAACAGGCTTGTCAACGTCTTCCGGATACGACGGCACTTCATTAAGACGGTTAGAAGCTTCCTGAACCGCGCGGGACATATTAAATCCAACGTTAAATTCCAGTGTGATTTGCGCCTGTCCCAACGAAGCAATGGAACGCATTTCGTATAGCCCTTGCAACGTTTTGAGGCGTTTTTCCTGTTCCATAATGATTGACAGCTCAACTTCTTCCGGGGAACGACCAACCCACCGGGTAGTTACTGTAACCATCGGTCGGTCAACGTTAGGCATAAGTTGAATCGGGACTTGAGTTAAACAGATAGTTCCAAACAGAACAGTTAAAATAACGCCTACGCATACTTTAACAGGGTTATCAATAGCGAATTTTATAATATTCATTGATATTTTATCTCAGCCATTGGCTTTAACATGACGTTGGGGCAGGCAGGATGTCGTATTGCCCAAATACTGTTTATTAGTATTTATAAAATTTTACTTCAAATCAAAAATAAAAACAAGAGGGGAATAAGACTAAAATATCAAGTAATTAAAAAAAATTGGAGAGTCAAAATAATTGACTCTCCAAAAAATCGCATTGATCGTTTTTAGTTGTATAAGGGGACTCGCTGTTTTTAAACTCTGCTCCCCTCCCCTTTTATCCAGTATTAAACTCGCTTATTCTATATTAATCTTCGCCCAAATAAGTTTCAGCTCCTTGAGCGGAACAGATGGCGCGCCAAACTCGCAGTTCGATATTGTCGTTGATGAAATCCAACGAACCGTCGCAGCGAGATGCGGTTACGCCGCCCGGGTGATGGCTGCGCGGTGTGAAATACTGTGAATAGTAGTCGTTTGCCGTGGCGGGTTTGGGAATGCCATTTTGTTTAATAACGGTAAAAAATATGGCTGCGGTTGGGCAACGGTGAATTTTATCAGGCAATTCGTTGTTAGGCGTTTGCCAACCGGAGAAAGAGTTGCCGCCTGTTGAGACGCAAACTTCGCTGATTGGTCCGCCCCATGTGGTTTCGTCCATATACGGAATAACTTTGGTTTCCGAAAACATCAGCGTGTTGCTGGTTCCGTCTGTAATAGCGGCAATTGGCTGTTTAGTTACAAACGTAAATGGAGCGCCGCGGAACGAGTCACTTTTGGGGTCAAAATTGGCTACGTCGTTGATGTCTCCTGATTTCGGAGATCCAACGGTCTTCTGACCGTATGTTGTATTGCCAAAATTAGCAACGTAATTTGAACGAACTTTAGCCCAGTTCGATTTTCCGCTTGATCCCCATTCATTTTTTTGTTGCCCTAAATCGGACGGACAAGCAAACATTTTACAAAAAACGCGTCTGGCATCGTAATTTTCGTAGTCCGACATGTACACCTCGAAATCTAACAGATCGTACCAGGATTGTTGATCCAGGTAAGCTCCGATATACGAATACCACGTATGATCTTCCCACCAGCGATCAGCCATGTGAGTTTTACAGGAGCGATGGTTCTCTTGAGAAGAAGAAGCTCCTGGCGGCAATCCTTTTTGAGCGTTGGCGTAGTTAAGCGCTGCTAACGAAATTTGCTTGACGTTGTTTGAACACTGCATTCGACGTCCTGCCTCGCGCGCTGCCTGGACTGCTGGCAAAAGAAGACCAACCAACACGCCAATAATGGCGATAACAACCAAAAGTTCAACCAGTGTAAAACCTGTATTGCGTTTCATTTTAATGTGAATGTGTAAATGAATTGTAAAATGTATTTTGATGAGTTTATAAACAATTCGTATTTGACGCTGTTATTTTGTCAAATCAAAGTTTTTGGCAGAATCGCTTTTGTCTGCCGTATCTGCAACGCCCGTAACCCAACGTTCTGGAACGAGACTGCTTTTTTCTGTAATGCCGCGGTCTGCGTCCATTGGATCTTTAGCGGGAACAACCTTGTAAATGTCAAACGAAACCGTAACTTCGCCTTTGGGAACGTCTGGAAGCGTATAGGATCCATTAACAATATCTGCGGAAGCTCCGCGAGATGCGCCGGTGGCGCTGTTGGACTGAACGATGATTTGCCCTTGTGCGTCTGATGGGATTGCCTGACCTTCGATGGTAACTGTGCCTGACCATTGAACCGTTGGTCCCTTGGAAGAACCGCCGCAACCCGATATAAGGACAAATGCTAACATACACGACAAGGTTAATAATACAACTCGATTCATAAGATTGATTCCTGATTTATAAATGGGTTTAATAACTTGGGAAAGTATTGTTAAATAAAAAGTATTATTGAATAAATGCGATGAACAATTAGTTTAATTACCCACATTACATCGTAATAATGCGTTCCATACTTTCCCTGATTTATTGTAAATTATACCAACATTTTTTTGAATTTCAAGAGAGAAATGAGTTCAATTTCAAAATTTTAATGATTTTTTTTACATTGATATTCAATATCATTTAATCTCGAAATTATCGATGTCAATTCTTGTCTTGACAATATTGCGAGCGTGAACGTTTTGAGTATCTGATTGTTCGCTGGTTGTTGATACGTCAACAGGATGGGACTGCTGAAGCGAATCGCTTTGTTCGTTGACGTTGAGTACAGAGAGGTGTGTTTGTTTATCGATAACGCGCAGGATAACCATCGAAATCCTGGATTGGGCAGGTAAATTATCTAAAATACGATTAAGCTGAGTTAAGTCTCGAGGACGGATATGTGCAATTTTCCCAAGGACGTCATTTACCTGAGGGTGATAATCCAATTCCTCAAATCGGGCGGCGTCAACATCAGTAATAAGATACGCAAATGGAGATTTCAGTTCAAATTGCGATATTTCCTCTGGCGTCATGGCTCGAACCCGTATGCCAACTTTTGCCCACAGTACATCGTTTATTTCAGGCATATTAAACTTGTCAAATGCGAAACGGAGCGTTACTTTCTCATTCTGGTCGCCACGTAAAACGGTTATTTCTACCGGCGTTTCCGGGCTGAATTTAGATTCCTGAATGATCCATGACGTTATGCCGGCAACAGCGGTTCCGTTAACGGATTCTATCACGTCGTTCTCTTGTAAACCCGCGATCGCGGCAGGTGATTTTTTCTCAACGTTACTAACAAGACAACGTCCGTTATTTGGTTTGAGTGCAAAACCTCTGTTAAAATTGTTGCGTCGCGGAAAATCGTATAATGTTAAAAGGTTATTGAGGATTTCTGTATGAGAGATGCCGTATGAAATGCACTGAGAGTCGAATTGTTGTGATGTGGTTATTCCGACAACCTCCTGGTCTAAATCAAACCATGGACCGCCAGAGGAACCGCCATAAAGAGCCATGTCTGTTTGTAATACGTTTTTAAGCGTGATGCCAAAATCGAGTAAGTGAACTTGACGTCCAGAACCGCTGATAATTCCCTGAATACAGGAAAAACGCATATCGCGCGGATGTGCAATAGACATCACAATTTCTCCACATCGGATAGTGGAAGATTCTTTGAATGAAACCGGTTTAACAGGCGTTTCCGGATTAATCTTCAGCAAAGCCAGGTCGCATGGAATAAGCGTCGAAATCAATACGGCATCGTAGGATTTGCCGTCAAAGGTTTCGATAATGTGATTGGTTGTTTTGGATACCGCATGGGCGCTGGTGAGAATATATCCGTCTGAAGATATAAAAAAACCTGTAGCAATTCCATATTGAGATTCTGTGTTTTCAACAAAAAATTCAAACGAGCTTTTCTTGGCAGGGTCTACAAAATCGCCAGTTACAAAAACGACCGATTGAGCAAAATCCTCATACGTTGCTGCAACAAATTCGCTGCGTAAACGCTGAACTTCTTGAGCGCTAAGCCGCGCCTGAGCGGACGAGCACAACGACACGGCTGTTAATAAAGTTAAAACAACAAAACGACTCCAAAAACGGTTCATGGAAATGGATTTATTCTGATTAATATATGATATAAATTTTACTATTCTCATATTAGGGGAATATAATACGAATAGTCAACTATTTAATATGTATTATAATAAAGATTTGTTTTTTCGCAAGAGCAACTTTTTGTCAGATTTTTCATCAACGAAAAATGTTCTAAAATTTCCAATTTACGTGCAAAATTGACAACATGCAGAAGGCAATGGACTGGTTTACAGCCCGAATAAATGGAGAAACCGTTCGAGAAATGATTCAGGCGTATGAGGTCGCCCTGTTAAATTTTATCCAGAACGCCGACGTCCGCGAAGCGTTTCAGGACGTGATCCAGAAGCGGAACGAATTCGTGAAAGTCAGCGTCGACAGCGCGAAAAAAGAGCTGTTCAAGACAATCGACGAACAAGTTCCGGCTGGACTTGGCGGGCGCGAGCCGCGCTGGCGAAGAGGATGAGGTTATTTCTCTGAAAAAACCGGATTCGAAGATACCCACGTCCAATCAGGAACCGACCTTGTCGGTGGCGGTGCGCTTCCATTGCGGGCGTAGATCCGCGCCCGTACTCGCTCAGAGAACTGGCGCGGCTGGCGGAAAACAAACTCCGGGAGACGTGGCAGATGAAAGCAATTGAAATCTGCTGCATTGCCAACTCCTTCCGGGATCGTCAATCCGCCTTGCACTTTGAACAGTTCCCCTACTGCCACCCAGAACCCCGCGACGTCCCAAAAGGAACCAAGGAAGACTGGCAAGCGTTCAAAAAGGCGATTGTGGGAAAATAGTGTTTAACACAAAATTGATGTCAAGTAATTCCAAAATGACATCAAAATATCAGATACGGATGCGATTACGAGAATAGCCCAAATTATTAAACAAATATAAGTTAGGCAACCAAAAGCGTATTTGAAATCCTGTTTATCGGATTCCGATAAATTTATCTTTATCATAATATTACCTCCATTATTATTATACGAAAAATTTTTTTAAAAATAACCAAGAAAACATTATTTTTTCAAAAAAACTAAAATGAGCAATCCAGATATTTTAAGCGTTAAAATTACGGGAGATGAAGCTGGTTTGAAAGCAGCTTTGGAAAATGGCATTCAAGATTTGAATAGGTTTTCTACACAAACGGATAACGTTCTGAAAAAAATCGAGCATAATACTGGTGGGTCAATGCTCTTTTTTCAAAAATTAACTGTTGTTGCTCACGGTGTAGTTGCTGTAATACGTAGTATCTCTGGTTTATTTGGTTCGTTTATGCAACAGGCACAAAGTATTGAACAGATGAGCCATCGGTTGGGTATTGCCAGAAGTGAGTTAGAAATGTTCAAGTACGCAGCCGAACAATCCGGTTTTAGTGTCGAAACTGTGGCAGATGCCATGAAGAAATTCAGTACTACGCTCGGTGCTGCGAATTTGGGAAACGAGGGAGCAAGAGATAAACTTTTTAGTGTTGGAATAGATTCGAAATCTTTTGATGGTAAAAGCATATCTGAACAGTTTGATATGCTGGCGGATCATATTGCAGCTATTCCAGATTCAACGGAACGCGTCCATGTTGAAATAGAATTATTTGGCGAATCTGGCTTTCGGCTTCTTCCAATGTTGGAAAAAGAGGTGGGGAGATAGAGTATAGATGTTTTAGAACAATAGTGCATGTACCCGCTTTTTAGAGTAAACAGAGCAATCAACCACCAAGCTGAAAATAACAAAAGCCCTTAGAAATAAGGGCTTTTTAAGAGGTTCCGAGCGGAGTCGAACCGCTAAATCACGGATTTGCAATCCGTTGCCTTAGCCATTTGGCTACGGAACCTAGTTAGATTTTACAAAATGTAGTTTACCAATTTTTTTTCTTTTGTCAAAGGGGGGGAAGATGATTTTTTATATTTTTTTAAGGAATCTTAAGCTCTATTATATTATCAATTGATTATTATAACGTCAAAATAATAAAATAGAGAACATGGGAGTTTTGCTAAATTATGTTCATCTCAATAAGCGACAGAAGACCTTTTGCCGCCTGTTCTATATCAGGTTGAGAGAACAGAGCAGAGACGACGGCGGCGCCGGACAGTCCGCAGCTGGAAAGCTGGAACAGATTGTCCCGGGTAATCCCGCCGATGGCGATAACGGGAATGGAGACGGCAGAGCATATCGCTTTGACCGTCTCTTTCGACATCGGCTCCGCGTCGAGCTTGGTTGACGTGGGGAAAACGGAGCCGACGCCCAGATAGTCCGCGCCGCCGCGCTGCGCTTTTATCGCCTGTTCAACCGTATGGGCGGAAACGCCGATAATCTTGTTCGCGCCCAGAATCTGCCGCGCCTGTTCGACCGGCATGTCGTCCTGACCCAGATGAACGCCGTCTGCGTCTGCCAGCCGGGCGATTTCGACGTTGTCGTTAATTACAAACGGGACGTTGAACTGCTTGCACAACGTCTTGACTTCAAGCGCTTCTTTGAGAAACGCGTCTTTATCGGTGCTTTTCTCCCTAAGCTGAACGAACGTAGCGCCGCCTCGCAGAGCCGCCTCGACGGCGGGCGTCAAAGAGTCTTTTAGTCCGCACGGCGTAACAGTGTAGAGTTTCATCGAGTCCCGCAGACGCTGACGGTTCACCTTGCCGTCTGTAATAACGGGAACCGGATTGACAGAAGAGCGCCGGGCTTTGTAGATTTCGTCGATGATGAACTTTCCCAGCGATGCGCTTCCGGACTCGGTTTGATTCATTTTATCGACGGCGCGTTCTCCCGCCATGCCCATCAAGGCAAACGCCGCCGCGCAGGACTGAGCGGACTTTTCCGCGGCAACAAACGCCGTTGTGAGCGCTGAAAGCATACAGCCGCTGCCGGTGTACTGCGTCATTTCCGGACGACCGCGGCGAATGGCGAACGTATTGGCGCCGTCGGAAACAACGTCAATCGCGCCGGAAATGGCAACGATCGCAGACGTCTTCTCCGCCAGAGCCGCAGCCATCGCCTTGACGTTGTCCAGATTCGATTCCGAAACGAAATCGTCCGGGCAGGCGTCGACGCCGCGGGAAGAACCGGTTTGTCCAACCAGAGCGCGAATCTCGGAGACGTTGCCGCGAATCGCAGACAGCTTCAATTCCGAAATCAGCTTTAGCGCCGTTTCCGTTCTCAATGCGGACGCGCCCACGCCGACCGGATCCAGCAAAATCGGGCGCCCCAGCTCGTTCATACGCCGCCCCGCCTTGAGCATGGACTCGATCGTCCGTTGGTTAAGCGTGCCGATATTAATCAGCAGAGCGCTGCACAGAGACGCGATTTCCTCGACCTCCGCCGGCTCATCCGCCATAATCGGCGACGCCCCGCACGCCAGGAGAATATTGGCGCAGTCGTTGACTGTAACGTAATTTGTAATGCAATGAACCAGCGGAGCCGCCCGCTGGACTTTGTTCAGGTATTCGCGAATCATAGGGAAATATTAAAACAATGGTACATTGATAAAAAGAAACCAACTTAATGATTATTGGGGTTGTTTAGATGGATGATCGTCTTTTTTATCGTTATTTTGTTCATGAATATGACGTAAAAATGCTTGCGCTTCCCAGGAACCACGAACAGACGCCTTGATTATGTAATTCATCCCTTTTTCATGATCAAGAGCGCCCCCATTGCCCTGGTAATATACCAATCCTAAAAAGAATAAACAATGTGGATCATTCTTTTCTGCAGATTTAGAAAGCCATTTGATTGCCTCTGCCATATTCTGCTCAACGCCCTTTCCATCAGCGTAACACATTCCTAAACAACACTGAGCTCGCATGTGTCCACCTTCCGCTGCAACGCGATACCATCGAACAGCTTCTTCGTAATTTTTTTCAACGCCTTCTCCTGCTAATAAATAATGACCGCATTCATAACAGGATTGTAGATAACCTTGTTTTGCAGCTTTGAGATGCCATTGATAAGATTGAGCATAATCATGCTCCCAATCTTTGATTGAACCCATTCGATATTGCGCCAGAGCATACCCCTTTTCTGCTGCAAGTTTTGCATGAGCTTCTGACAAAAGAATACAATGAGATTTTTCCTCAAGGTATGCGAGAAAATACAAAGCTTTACCGTTTCCCTGCGAAGCGCTATTAACTACAAATTCTATCGCCTTTTCTTCATTTTTCTCGACGTCTTTGCCTTCATAATATCGAAGCGCCAACTCGATTTGAGCATCGGCATTTCCTTTTTTTGCTCCAGAAATACACTGTTTTACAGACATGGACTCGTCAATTTCGGGAAAAGCCCAAAACGGATATATGTCAGAAGTGATGCGTGGTGATTTTTGAGCGTCGGCATTTTCCATTTCTTCTTCGTGGATGTAATCATCCATGGAGATGGGGTTTTTAATATTTGGAAGTCTCCATAATGGATATATGTTAGACCTGTCGAATGAATTATCATTGTTATCTGATATTTGAACGAACTCCGCGCTCGCGTTCCAGCTAACAAGAACAGCGGCAAAAACCAGCGCCAGCGAAGTTGTAACGTTTTTCATTTGTATTCTCCTTTTGAATGGTAAAGAAACGTTGGATATATAGTATTGTATCCAATAAAGAATAAAAGTCAATATAATTCAAATAATTTTATCTCGTTTTGAAAATCTTATTTTTTACTCCCGGGGGGTTGAAAAGCGCGGCGAGTTGGGATATATTAAGCTAAGAAGCTACTAGCTTCTAGCTATTAGCTTGGAATTTCCGGGCGCTCAGCATTAACGCTGGAATCCAAAATAACAAAGCTAGTGGCTAGGAGCTAGAAGCTAGTAGCTATCCAAAACATATTTCCCATTTCGAAAGGAGTAACAAACCATGGCGACTCGCCGAGAATTTTTATCAAGCGCTGCGATTCTGGGCGCGGGATGTCTGCTGACGTCTGCGAACGGGTTCGCGCTGGTGGACGACGCGCCGGCTCCAGCGCCGCTGCCGCCGTCTCCGATTCAGTTTCCGCCCATCGCGGCAAAGGACGTAAAGTACATGCTCAACTTTCATCGCGGCGGTGGGAATTCCCGTCCGGAAAACACGCTGGAAACCTTTCTTTGGGCGTGGAATCTCGGAGCGTTCCCGGAATGCGACGTCCAGTTTACCAAAGACGGCATTCCCGTCTGCTTTCACGACGGCAAGCTGGGGCGAATCCTCAAGCACGAAACGGACGAGGTCAAAAACAAAACCGTGCACGACCTGACGTGGGACGAAGTGCGCCGGCTGGACGTCGGCAAGTACAAGGGCGACCAGTTCAGCCCGCAATACATGCCGACGCTGGAATCGGTCTTTGCCGCCATGAAGGGATCGCCGGAACGGATTCTTTACATCGACGAAAAGGGTCTGTCCCGCTCGCAGGCGGAGCTTATCGCCCAGCTCGTGCGCGCTTACGGACTGCAAAAGCAGGCGTTTTATACGAGCGGTTCCTATAAGAAGATTCTCGAATGGAACGACATCATTCCCGACGGCTGCGGAATGCACTGGATGGGAATCGTCTGGGGCAAGTTCAGCCCAGAGGATCTGGAACGGCGATTCGAGGAATTTCGCGCCAATAATTTCCGCGGCATGACGCACTTGAACTGTCACATCCAAACGGACTTGTCCAAAGAAGACCCGTTTACGCCGTCGAGCGCCAAGCTCAAGGAGATGAACAAGGAATGCGCCGACCGCGGCATCGTTTTTCAGGTCATTACGTGGTCGCAGGGCGACAAAGTCGAAACGTACAAGCGCCTGCTCGACCTCGGCATTACGTCCTTCGCCACCGACTATCCCGAAGTCCTCATCGAAGCGGTTTACGGCGGCGAGGCGCCGCTCCCAACCCGCGCTGCCGCGCGAAACGTATTATAACCGCTCCCGTTGGTCGCTTGCGTTTTTACCATCGTAATTATCCCACGGATATAGGCGAGCCGGGGCGCGTTAGCCCCCGGGAAAAATACCGATTAGCGCCGATTGGTTTCCGGTAATATTTGCTTTCATTTTTAAATCATTTTTTATTATTTAGAATTAGATTATATTTTTGATATATTCGTCTTGCCGATTGATTATGAATTTCCAGTAATCAATCGGTGAATATCAGTTTCATCCGTCAAATCCGTGTACGGACTGACCCGGATATAACCTCAACCCCACTCACTCATCATGAAAAACTCCATCGTATTATTTTTAGCGTCCCTTGTATTGGGCGTTTCGGTTTTTGCGGCTCAACCGGTCAAGCCGGTATACAGCGTCGTTGTCAGCGAACAGACCAACGCGAACGCGGACTGGGCGCCGGTCGTCAAGGCTCTTCAAGACAAATACGCCGAGAAATTCGACGTCAAAGTCGTTCTCTGGAAAGAATTTTCCGACGCTCTGCCGGCTTTGAAAGAACAGCAGCCGACGTATATCTGCTTTGTCTGCCAGCCGTCTGAGGCGAAACCCGCGTTTGTTGTCGCGTGCCATCAGCTTACCCGTCAACTGGACGACGACCCTTATACAGACGCCATCTGGGCGATTCTGACCGGGTTTGAACCGGCGGACGCCTTACGAATCGTTGCTGCGCCTGATATGACTGTTACAACTCTGTGCGCCGCGACAGAAGTCCCGCTCAACGCCTTTGAGTCCGGAATCTGTTATGACGAGCTGGTCAAAGGCAAAGTCGTATTCAAAGAGAAGGGCAAGGAAATCGTTCAGAAAGACGACGGACCCGCCGACACGACCAAGCCCATTGCCGACGCCATGGCGCAGAACCAGGTTTTTGTTACGTCCGGACACGCCTCGACGCGCGACTGGATGATCGGATACACGTACCGCAACGGCTTTTTCGTCTCGGAAAAAGGCCAGCTTTACGGTCGCCCCGTTACCGGCGACAAATTCGCGATTACTCAAACCAACGCCAAAATCCATCTTGGCGTCGGCAACTGCCTTATCGGCGGGATTGACGGAGAAAACGCGATGGCTCTGGCTCTGATTCATTCCGCCGGCGTCAATACGCAGGTTGGATACGTCGTTCCGAGCTGGTTCGGATACATGGGCTGGGGCATGCTGGACTATTACGTCGAACAGCCCGGACGGTTTACTGTCGCGGAAGCGTTCTTCGCCAACAATCAGGCGCTGACCTGGCTTCTGAATCGCAAGGATACGCCTGAACAAATGAAACGAGGGTTATCGTTCGATCAAAACGTTGTCGCTATTTACGGCGACCCGGCGTGGCAGAACAAAATTCAGGCGCAGGACAGCGGCTGGAAACAGGAACTGACGTCCAAAGCTCTCGACAACGGGAAGACCGAATGGACGCTGACCGTTACTCCGCTTAAGGGCAAAGACTCGTTCAAACTGCTTTCCTACAACGGCTCGCAGCGCGGCGGCCGCCCGATTTTCCAGTTCCTGCCGCAGCGCGTGAAAAACGTTGAAATTCTGGACGGGAACCCCTTCGACGCGGTTGTTGCAGACAACTTTATTCTCCTTTCCGCCCCGGACAAATGCCGCGACGGAGAACCCGTCCAGATTCGCTTTGTTGCTGAATAACGTTCAAAACGAATACCGATAGAAACAGAACAGCGTCCCGAATGGGACGCTGATTCTTTAACCGTTGCGGCGGTCGGCGTGTGAGACGACTCTACGCGCCGGTTTTTCTACGACTATCAATTTGCTGTTCTTGTAACAGTTCCGACGATTACTGGTCGTAACG
>JAZQDP010000002.1:0-15544 GCA_045546875.1 Thermoguttaceae bacterium
CGTCAATGGCGCCAGCAATACGAAGAGCTAAGCGGCGACGAATCCAACCAATCCGATAAAATTGAGATTCGTCCTGAAATTCGATCAAAAATTCAGGCTTTTTATGACGCGCCTAAATCTTTTGCTGGCAGAGTGCAAGCGGCAGCAAAGATTCTGGAATCAAATAACGATCCGGAAGTCCGCTCTGCTCTTAAAAGCGAAGTCATCCGTTTAATTGAATCCGGCATCTCCGAAAAGACCATTAGCGAACCGCCAATGACGTTTTATGGCAAACTCAAAGATGGAACGGAACTTGTCGGAGCATTTAAAACCATTCGCGATGATAACGAAAAAATTATCGGCTACAAATATTTTGAAAATGCCAGTCAGATGAACGATCCAAAGAAAAACGAAGTTATGTATCGGGCAGAAGATTTCGACATTACTCCGCGATCAACCATGCTTAAAAGACTGGTAAAAGCATACAATGCAGAACGTCAATTATTATTAAAAAATGTCAACAGTCATAAAGCGTGGACTCGGTTTATTGCCAAATGTAACGAATTGGAATTGCATCGCAAAACAGATAATGTTAAAGGTGTTTCGTTTGCCGGCGCTCTAAAAGCGGCGGAACAAATTACCGCTGAAGACATTCGTCCCCAGCTTGACGAGATATTAAAATAAGCTTGTCCTTTTGAATACAAGATTTTATAATAGCAAATTGCAAAATTAAACATATTAAATTACGAGGTTATATATGCCCTATAAAATGGAAATTAGTCGGCAAAACAAAGCATGTTTTCTGTTTTTGCTCGATCAGTCTTATTCAATGAGCGAACCGCTTGGGGGCGGTCAAAACCGTAAATGCGACGAACTTTGCAACGCCATCAATTCATGGCTGCAAAACATGACTATTCGCGCATCAGGCGATCAAGGAATTAAAGACTGGATGGATATTGGCGTTTTCGGCTACAGAACCAATCCGATGGGGCAGCCAATTATCGCTTCCGCCTTGCAAGGTCCGCTTGCCAATAGTCCTATTGTCTCTATTCGAGACGTTGGCATGAATCCCGCCCGGATTGAACGTCGTATACAATACATTCAAGATCCTTCAACTGGTCAAACATTTGAGATTCCAAACGAGGTTCCAGTTTGGGTTGATCCATGTTGTGAAGGCGGCACTCCAATGTGCAACATGCTCTATACTGCTCATCAGATGCTTACAGGTTGGATTTCACAGCATCGATACAGCTTTCCACCAATTGTAGTTCATATCACCGATGGCGAATCTCAAGACGGAGACCCACGCCCCTACGCACAGGCACTAACAAAATTGTCCACGGCTGATGGCAACGTGTTATTGTTCAATTGCCACTTAAGCGCAATGCCCGCTACTGGATTTATGTTTCCCGCTAATCCGTATGGCTTGCCAGACATGCTGGCTCAATACTTATTTGAGATGTCAAGCGTTTTGCCAGAACCGTTTTACAACCACGCCATCGCAGAAGGATTCCCACTTCAGCCCGGCGCTCGCGGTATGGCATTTAATGCCGATATGGTATGTTTAATCCAGTTCCTCAACATGGGAACTCAAGCCGCTCCCGGATTACGATGATTGGCTTCCGTTCAAAACAATGCGTAATTTCCAATAATAAATAACATACAAAACCATGTTTCTTTACAAGGGATTTTCTCATCCGAAAGACCCGCAAACCGGGGTTAACGAAGACGCTTGGCGTGCAGACGACCTGCAAAACGTTGTTGTCGTTTCCGATGGCGCATCAAGCTCGATTTTTTCCAGTTCGTGGGCAAATATTTTATGCCAAAGTGTAATAGAATCCATGCCTGATCCGATGGATCATTTTAATTTTCCAAAATGGTTGGAATGGGTTCGTGAGAAATGGATTAGCGGCATTGATTTAAATAATTTGTCATGGTATCAAAAGCCGAAAATGGCGTCTGGCGCATTTGCAACCTTGGTTTGGGCTTCAATTGACCAATCGATAGAAATTCCAGACAATCTCGATGACGATATTCCTCTCGATACCGATTTCTTTCGTATTACCGGTTACGCTTTGGGCGACGCGTGTTTATTCCATTTTCATGCTGGGAGGTTAATCAATTCCATTCCTGTCGCGCGATCAGCAGATTTTGATTCAACTCCGCCGCTGGTTGGAAGTATAAACCTGGGTGTGGATTTAACAGCCAGCTTCGTTCCAATAGACATTGTCGTTCCTGAAGGAGATTGGATTATTCTGGCAACAGATGCCATCTCCCAATGGATTTTGTCTCAATGTGAAAACGGAAACGTTCCAGATTGGAGAGAGTTTTGGAATCAGACTCCAGAACAGTTTGGCGATTTTATCGAACGTCTTCGCCAAGATCAGCAGATACGAATTGATGATACCACCATCCTGCTGTGTTGTATTGGATCCGACGTTTATTTAGATCGAGAATTTAACGTTGAAACGCAAACGCCAGCAATTCTTCCAGAAGAAAATCGGTTTAGCGCCACCCCGGAATATCGACCAGAACCCGTTCAGCCAACCGCGATTCCATCAAAAGTAGTATCGACATCAAGCGTTTTTCTCGACCTGGAGCAGATGTCGTCTCCTGTACCGCCAATTCCTCCGCGCCCTATTCCTCCAGTTCCACAACCGGAACCAAAACCAGAACCTACTCAAGAAAAATCAACGTTTCACCAAACGACCGAAATTCCGCCATTGCCAACAGATGAGTTTGGGGTAAATATCCAGTATTCACCAACTCCAACGCTTCCGCCTTCTCCTCCTGCGCAAAAAAAGAAAACCGTTCCTTCGGCAGAGAAAGAGCCTGCTTCACCGCCTAAAATTAAAAAACTTCAACCAAGTCAGGAGCAACGTATCGCTCCGCCTGTAATGTCTCAACAGGACGAGGAAGAATATAAAGTTGCTCAACCTGCGCCGGGCGATGAACCCAAGTTGTCTCCGTATATGGCAGAACTGGAAAAACGTAAAATTGCTGAAATTGAACAAGAAAAACAATTGCAACGTGAAAAGGAAGAAAGTTTTACCTATCAATTTCAGCAAGGCATGTCAGAGGGAATCCAAAATCTTAAAGAAGGCGTTTCTGAACTACTCTCCGGTCCCGTTGGAGAGCAGGCAAAAGAAAAGCTGGAAAAAGGCAAGGAAGCTGTAAAAAAAGGCGCTGAAAAAGTCGCAAACTTTTTCGGTTCGCTTTTCAAAAAGAAATAAATTACAGTTAATCATTTAACATTTTTAGCGAGCGTTTATTATGTCAAAACAATATTTTTCGATTATTATCGCATGTTTAATTACGTCATTATGTCTTGCTGACGGTTTAGAAAAACAAAGCAAGCACATCGATGGTAAATTAGACGTCCCTGTCATGTTGGCATGCACCGGACGAATTCTTACCATCGATAAAGACGGTAATGAAACAGCTGCACACACTCATAACGTTGGCAACACAGGCGATGGGATGATTCTTCCCAATGGAAACATTCTGTTTTCTGACGGAGACTCGGTTGTTGAATTGACGCCAGACAACAAGGAAGTGATGCACTACTGCCCGCCAGACAAACGCAACGATTCTGTGTTTTCTGCCATTCGTTTGGAAAATGGCAATACGTTAGTTGGCTGGAACACCTTAAACAAAATTCTCGAACTTGACTCGAATGGAAACGTTGTATCGTCATTTGATTGCCAATATGCAGAGAAAATCGGTTCTCATCACAACATGAGGAACATTCGCCTTACGGCAGAGGGTACAATTTTGGTAGCTCAAAAGAATCTGGGCGTTATTGCAGAATATACTCGAGAAGGCAAACTGGTTCAGACGTATCGAGGGGATAAAGGAACAGCCGCATTCGGCGTTTGCATGTTAAAAGACGGAACAGTTGCTGGGACTTTTTTAGACAATGTAATTATTTTCGATAGATCAGGTAAAGAAATATGGCGTTTTGAAAAATCAGACGCCCCTGAAGTTCAGATTGCAATGATGTGTCCTGTTGTCGAACGTAAAAACGGCAATCTGGTTATCGGAAACTATGCCGCCAATCGCGGTTCTTATCATGGAGCGATGGCATTTGAAATTACACGAGATAAAAAAGTTGTTTGGCAATATCGCAATCCTAATGGTCCAGCTTCCGTTCAAGGAATTACTGTTATCGAATGATTTATAAAATACATCGGAGAATACACAAATGAACTATGCTCAACTCGTAAACAAAGCTCGAAAAAGGATTCGACGAATCATCGCCAATCGATTGGGGCTTTACATATTGGCTGGGGCGTTATTTATTGCTGGTTCAGTTGTTGCCATGGTGCGTCTATACGCACCTGACGCGTTCCCTGTCTGTATACAAATTTTATTATGGTCGATGGCGTCTATCGTTGTCATAACGCCTTTTTTCACGTACTGGCTGGCAGGTTGTTTTGTTCCTTCTCAGACGTCAGTTCGCGCTTGGCTGGACAACCATTTTTCTTGCGGCGGCATTATGTCTGCCGAAGAGTACTTCCCTGAAGCCATTAATTGGGAGCGTCCAGACACGGTTCAAAAAATCAATAACGAACTTAAGTCGCTTATTCCGTACCGCTCGGGGAAAGCGCTATTTGTTTGTTTGCTCTCTGCATTATTTTTAACCGGAGCATTCTTTACTCCCGTTCCTGCTGTTGCGACTCCCGTTAACACTCAAAAAGAGTACCTCGAAAAAGATATTGAACGAATTGAACGTAAAATCACTTTACTTAAAAACGAAAATCTTTTATCTGAAAAGCAGGCTGAACAGTTGCTTGAAACATTAATGCAACTCAAAGATAAAACAGATAAAACAGATCCAATCAACGCTTTTGAAGCTCTTGATGCTATAGAGAATCTTCTCAATAAAACAACGCAGGATTGGAGGCAAGAGGCTCAAAAAGACGTTCAAACCGCTCAAGACGCCCGCGATTTGGCAAAAGCAATAAAAAAAGATTGGGAACGATTAAATGACGCTCAAAAAGAAACTGCTGTGCAAGAATTAAAAAAACTGCTTGATGAACTTAAAAAGGAAAACTCACAAAGAACAGCAAAAGGTTATAACGACTTAAAAGAACTTGATCCTAAAGATCTCGAAAAAAAGCCCGATTCGGAACTTGATGTCGATCAATCAATGCTGGATATTTCCAAGATGCCTAATGGAGAAAAATTACCCGACATGTCTCAATTGACTCCAGAACAGCTTGAAATGTTAGAACAACTATTGGAACAATATCAAGACAATTTAGATGAATTGCTGGAACGGCTTAAACAGGGCGATTTCGACTTACCCCCGCTTGATATTCCAGAAGGGGACTGGGACATGGAATCGCTTAAAGACTTTTTAGAAAAGAATTCACAGGAAAACAATGGAGATAACCTTTTGTTAAAATGGCTTAAAAATAAAAAGAGCAATCAAGAATCGACACCATTGCATTTCGACGGCAATCCGCCTGATTTCAACCCGGATGTGGACAAATTTAAGCCAGTAACAATTCCCACTCATTTAACAAAACAGGCTATAGAACAGAGTCAGCTTAAAGATATAATGCGCGATCCTCATAGCGATCCGTCAAAGTTTAAACCAAAAGATATGAACGATTTACAGGGCGAAGTTATTGATCCTAACGATCAAGATGGCGGCATGGGCAAAACTCAAATGATTTATCCCATGCATCGAAAATCGGTAGAACAATATTTTGATTCCGGAATCGCTCCCGCAGGTGCGCACCGTCCATAAAACCTTTTCAATTACACAATACTCAAAACATCACAAAAGAGTACTCATTATGAATTTTCAATACCTCGTTTTTGGTTCTAAAGGACAGCTTGGAGCCGAGTTTCTCAAACGCTTGGGAGATAGCGCCAAGGGATTTGATCTGCCTGATGGCGATATCACAAACGCGTTGGAACTATCAGATATTTTTGAAGCGATTAAACCTCAGTGCGTTATAAATGCTGCAGCTTTTACAAAAGTGGACGCCGCAGAGGAACAACCTGCTCTGTGCCGAAAAATCAATGCGTTCGGTCCAGGAAACCTGGCTAAACTTTGTGAAGAATATAACATTCCATTAGTGCATTTTTCAACAGATTATGTTTTTTGTGGAACCAAAAAAAGAGAACCGCTTACAGAAATGGATACGGTTTTCCCTGAAGGAGTGTACGCCATAACAAAATACGAGAGTGAACTCAAAGCCGCTCAATGTCAAAAGCATTTAATTCTCCGTACATGCGGTTTGTACGGTAAACCGGGAGAAAACACGCCTGGCAATTTCGTCGAAACCATGAAACGATTAGGAGCCTCTGGCAATCCGCTAAAAATCGTAGCCGATCAACGTTGTACGCCAACCTATATTCCTCATCTGGTTTCAGCAGCTTTATATTTGCTGGAACATCGTCAATGGGGGCTGTACCACGTCGTTAATTCCGGAGAAACAACATGGTACGATTTCGCAATGGAGATTTTTCGACTTGAAGGATTAGCAGCCCATGCAGATCCGATCACAACAGCTCAATGGAACGCTCCTGCCCCACGACCTTTATACAGCGTTCTGGACACCTCAAAATATCACGCCACAGGCGCTCCTGTCATGCCGACATGGCAAGACGCTTTGGTTGAATATTTGGGAAAAGCAAAATAATCCTCCCATAACAATAAACATCCACTCAATGTTTCCATTTTCCCCACAAATTCACGTTAAATCAGTTACACAGCTTACGCCGGATTTTCTCTTCGGCAAGGGGGTAAAATATTTATTGCTTGATGTTGACTGTACACTAAAACGATATACTCAAACCGAACTTGAACCGTTTTGCGCTGATTGGTTGGAACAAATGCGTAATGATAACATTGGCATTTGTTTGGTATCTAACGGTAAACCGGGAAGGATAAGCGCATTTGCGAACAAATACAATTTGTCATTTTGCGCCATGGCTCTCAAACCTCTCCCTTTTGGGTTGCTTCGGGCAATTAAAGAGCAAAATTGGGATAGGACTCAAACCGCCATGGTGGGAGATCAAATTTACGCTGACATTATGGCGGCAAATTTTGCACGCATTGTATCTATTTTGGTCGATCCAATTCACCCTGAAGAAGAACCATGGTTTACTCGATTAAAGCGTCCATTTGAACATCCATTCAGAAAGGCAATAAAATGAAAAGCAAGGTTATTCTACTGACGATTCTATTGCTGGGATTGACAATACGAGTTCCTTTTTTATTTTTAACGTGGAATGCGCCATTACGAATTGTTGATGAACAACATTATAACGGCATGGCGCAATATTTTGCCAAAACTGGCAATGTTGGCGCCGAAGGACATCTGTCTTCAATCAGACCGCCAATGTATATCTGGTTTGTCTCTGGTTTTTATAAAATCTGTGGTTTGGAAAATGTTGCAACAGCGCAATTGGCTGTTCGTATTTTTCAAATTGCGATTTCTCTTTTAACGGTTTATATGGTTTACCGTATTGGAATACAAGTATTCGATAAAGAGGAAACCGCATTAATTGGAGCTGGTCTGTTTTGCTTTTATCCGTCAATGATCATGCAAAACTTTATGATTTTGACTGAGACGCTTTTTACATTTTTTCTCGTCATGACAATTTATCATACGATACAATTATTTCCCAAACAGCGGAATTCCTTTAATATTGTCATGGCGCTGGTTAACGCTTCTGCATGCGGTTTATTTTTGGGTTTTGGAGCGCTAACCAGAAGTATTTTATGGCTTGCTATTCCATGTGTATTTTTGTTTTTGCTTTTATTTGTCAACGCCAAATGGACAATTCGTTTCGGCGCCGCAACCACGACTTTTCTGGTTGCTAGCGTTGTAATCGCGCCATGGGTTATAAGAAATACAAGGCTTCAACAAACGCCCACAGCAATCGACTGCATGTCTGGTCGTAATTTAATGATGGGAAATTACGAATATACGCCTTTGTATCGAGCATGGGATGCAATACACATCGAAGGCGAACATAATTGGTACTCCGTTTTGAGTTCCAGGTACGATAACGTCGACCCTTTGACACAGGGACAAAAAGATAAATTGGCTGGAAAATACGCTAAAGAATTTATGCTTGCTCACCCAGGATTGACTCTTCAAAGATTTTGCGTTAAAGCGTTATGTTTTTGGCAACTTGAACGATCGGTAGCTGCGCTTTTTGCTCACGGAGACGTTCCCATGCTCAATTCAGAAAATAGCAAATTGGCAACCTATGTCGTTGCGTTGGTATTTATGCTGTATTATGCGGTAATTTTTATCCTGGCGACATTTGGCGTTTTCTTTGCACCTCCAAAACAATGGAAGATTCATCTGCTATTTTTGTGTATAGCAGCATTATTTTGGGGCGTTCATTCAATTGTTTTCGCACATTCACGATACCACTTGCCATTAACGCCATTGTTGTGTTTGTATGCAGCTTCATACATCTCGTACATTATTCAATACGGCTTTGGTTTTTCACGCAATCAGCTTCCACGTCTGATTGTATGTTTATTAATTGTTGTTACGTTTACAGGTTTTTGGACTTGGGAGACGCTATGGTATCTGAGTTGAAAACAATTTGTCAGTTTGTACACACACTCAATTGGGGCGGCGCTGAAACATTGGCGTATCGTCTGGCAACCGATCCCAAATTATCGGCTCAGTATCGCTTTGTTTTTTTCTGTCTGGATGCCAAAGATATTTCAACCGCCGGGGTGATGGCGCAAATGCTCTCGGAACAGGGATTTGTGGTGGAATGTCTTGATCGTCAACCCGGATTGGATAAAAAATGCATCAAACATTTAAGCGCTCTCTTTCAACATTACCATGTTGATATTGTTCACGCACATCAATGTACGCCTTATTTTTACACCTCGATGGCAAGGTGGATAAAAAAATCGCCTCAAATTCTTTTAACTGAACATGGTCGGTTCTATCCAGACGTTGTCAGTTGGAAGCGGCGCATTGCAAATAAATTTCTTTACCGTCGAAGCGACATTCTCACCGCTGTCGGAAAACAGGTTCTAAATGCTTTGCGAGATAAAGAAGGCTATCCCGGCAAAAAAATTCAGGTAATATATAACGGGATCGACCCCGAAGAATACGACAATCTCAATTCTGCCAACGAAAATGATACCCGAGAATCTGTTCGAAAGGAATTTAATATTCCTGACGATGTTTTTACAATCATTCAAGTTGCGCGCCTTGATCCAATCAAAGATCATATAACCGCATTACGTGTAATCGCAAAATTGAAACAGATGATTCCTAACGTTCGGTTAATCATTGTCGGCGATGGCTGTGAACGCGAAAGAATTGACCGCTTGATCAATCAACACAATTTAAGTAATGAAATCATCATGACCGGCGCGCGCCAAGACGTTGCCAGACTTCTTAAAGGCGCAGACGCATTCTTGTTGACATCGCTTTCCGAAGGAATACCTGTAACATTTTTAGAAGCGATGGCGGCGCGCTTACCCATTGTTTCAACTAACGTTGGAGGTTGCAATGAAGTAATTATTAACGGACAAACAGGGTTTCTTGCCCCTGTTGGCAACCCGGTTTCACTTGCTAACGCATTGCGAATACTGGCAACGGAACCTGATTTAGCATCCTCGCTGGGCAATGCAGGACGCGCTCGATTACTGGAAATGTTTACACAACGCCAAATGCACGATTCCTACGCGAATCTTTACAATGAGTTATCCCTTAGATAGCGAGATCAATTAATTATATGGAACCATCAAATCCTCTCCTGCTGGTTTTCTCCGACGACTGGGGACGTCACCCCTCCAGCTGTCAGCATTTGATCAAACGTCTTATCAATCGTTACGACGTCTTGTGGGTCAATACAATCGGAACGCGCGCCCTAAAATTCAACTGGGTTACATTCCGCAGAGCCTTTGAGAAAATGGTTAGCTGGATTGATCTGTCAACAGAAAAAGAATCGGTATTGAACTCGTCTAACAAACTTAACCCCAAGGCGATCAATCCCATAATGCTTCCTTCTTTTGGCGGCAAAACTCGGCGAAAAATCAATAAATCGCTATTGCTTAAGCAGATCATTCCTGAACTCAAAAAGCACAATGGTCCCATAATCGGAATAACAACAGTGCCATACGTGAGCGACCTTATTGGCGAGCTGCCTGTTGATAGATGGATTTATTATTGCGTTGACGACTGGGCAGCTTGGCCAGAAATGGACGCTAAACCGTTACGCAAAATGGAATCCGAACTAATTGTCAAGTGCAATGACATAATCTGTGTTTCTAACGCCTTACAGAATCGAATTGAGCAGTCTTCCGGTCGTAAAACAATGCTTTTACAGCACGGATTTGACGAACAATTCCTTTCTCATCCCCGTTCAAAACATCTTTTAAAACAATATCCCGGTCGAAAGATTCTCTATTGGGGATTAATCGATCAGCGACTTGACGCTTCGATTGTAACAGCGTGTGCAAACGCATTCCGTAACGATTCTTTTATCTTTGTTGGCCCTTTAGCCAACCCTTCAGCAGAACTGTTCCTGCCGCCAAACGTCTATTCACATGGAGTTGTCCAATACGATATCCTTCCAGTGTTAGCAATGGAATCAAACGTTCTGATTATGCCCTATACAGATACAGACGTTACTCGTCAAATTCAGCCATTAAAAATGCTTGAATATTTGGCTGTAAATAAACCTGTTATTGCCAGAAACCTGCCATCAACAAGCCAATGGTCAGATTGTTTGGACGTCGCCAGCTCACCGGAGGAATTTGTTTCAATCCTTAAAACGCGTCTCGCTAAAGGGCTAACATCAACTCAACGCCGTGCACGTCAAAGAATAATGAATATGTCATGGTCTAAAAAAGCAGAAGAATTTGAGCAAATGATTTTAGGTACATATTGTATTCCATCGTCCTCAAAATAACCATACTCGCTCAAATAAAATTCTCAAGGCGCATACAGCCCACGCTCATGCAATTCACAATTAAACTATACGACTAGTCGTTCATATTAATCCATTTTTTGTATTGAGCGTCATCTGAAGACAATTCAACACATTAACGACAACTTACTCCGTTTTTTCAGAAACATTTACGACGATTGGCGTTGACTTACTTGACCAGAATCGCGCCGTAATCGTGAATCGCATTTTCATGTTCTTCAGTTCAGAAATGTTGACAACGCCCTGATCATCCCTAATTGGAGAGTGTTGTCATGTTCGCATTTCCGCCAGCGTAAAACGCAATCGTTGTTTCATACTGCTAGAAATCTCTTGGAATCTCGTATCCTTTAGTTTCCTGACGAGAGTAGAACGAAGCCGCCTGCTCGTCGCCAACAATCGTTTCTGTCTTCGGATCCCATTTGACGACCCTGTTCAAACGGGCGGCGATTGTACACAGGTGACAGACGTTCATGGCCTGGACGTGAGAAACGACGTCCGAAATGCATATACCGCCTTCGCGAATGCAGCGAATAAAGTTCTCTTTGTGTCCTTCAAACGGTTTACCGTGGAAAAGTTCTCGATAATCGTCTTCGGTAAACGCATCTCGCGGAAGCTCTTCAACCGGCTTGCCTTTGCAGCGTCCCTGATTGACGTGAATGCGACCTTTGGTTCCTTCAAACAGAACGCCGTCGCCGTCCGGCGAATTGCTCACGACGCGCATTTCCAGGCCGTTTTCGAACATGCATTTGATATCGAAACTGTCGCTGGCGTTGTAACGGGTGTCAACTATTGGATAGCCGTCTTTGAATTCAACCGGGTGATGAGCGTTCGTTCCGTCAATGGAAACAGGACCGGTTCCCTGCGTTTGAAGGTTGATCGCCCATAAAGCGGCGTCAATATAATGAGCGCCCCAGTCGGTGAACTTGCCGCCGGAATACTCGTACCAGTAACGGAACATTCTGTGACATCGAGTGTCGCCGAAAACGCCGTTGCTGCGAGAGCTTTTCATATCAGCCAGGAAATCGTAACGCGGCGCGGGACCTTGCCACATTTCCCAGTCCAGAGAGGCGGGAACGTCTCTCTTTGGAATATCGCCGGACGTGGGACAGCCGCGCAGGTCGCAGGTTATCTTTTTGACTTCGCCGATGTATCCCTTGCGAACCAGCAAAGTCGCCTTGACAAACTGTTCTTTCTGACAGCGCCGCCACGTACCGATCTGGAACGTCTTTTGATACTTCTCGCAGGCGCGGCGAATAATCTGGTTTTCTTCCAGCGTGAGCGTCAGCGGTTTCTGACAGAAGACGTGCTTGCCAGCCATGAGCGCTTCAACAGCGATCTTGACGTGCCAGTGGTCAGGCGTTGCAATACAAACAACGTCAATGTCGTTACGTTCGAGAATCCGGCGATAGTCCTTGTAGGCGTCCGGCTTGACACCATTGCCTTTGCCGACGCGTTTCCCAAGGTTCATTCTTAAAGCGTTGGCGATGCCGTAGTTTTCGTCGACGTCGCAAATAGCGACAATATCGGTCAGACGATTGAAATCGGCGGCGTCTCCGCGCCCCATTTGCCCCAGACCGATACAGCCCAGGCGAAGACGGTCGCTGGGGGCTTGCGCCCAAACCGGTTTAGAGGCAGCAACAACTGGAATAGCCGTTGCCATGGCGGCGGCGACAGCGGACGTCTTGAAAAAATCCCGGCGGGTTACTTGTTTCATGCGGTTATCTCCTGAAAAAACTCGAATAGTGTATTTATGTATTTACCTTTATTATACCAGAAATACGATTCCGATGTAAGATGAGAATGAAATTGTTCAAAAAAGTTTTGTAGTTTGGATTGAATAAAATAAGGGAAATATCTATCCGACGAAGCCAAAATTTTGGAGTGCGACGGCTTGCCGTCGCTTTTCCATGAAAAACGTTAAGAATTTCCTAAAAAGTAATTCGTGCCAGCAACGTAAGAACAATAATATATCTTCTTCGTTTTATTTAAGACATATTCATCGTACGTTATTGGCACGAATATTATTATTCTGGCTTCCCAATTGTACTGGTATTGAAAGCGACGGCAAGCCGTCGCACTCCAAATTACTTTCGTTTCCGCCAGTACAGCAGCCCCGCGGCGCCAAGCGCCAGCAGCGCCCACGTCGACGGTTCGGGAACGGCATTGGGGTCAAGAGCGCCCGTAATCGCGTAACCAGAGCCGTATGGAATGTAATCCAAATTTGTAAAATAGTAAGAGCTAACATGGCTAAGTAAGTTTTCTTTAAATCCTTCTTCGCCGCTGTTGCTTCCGTACAAAATCGCGGTAAACGTATCGCCGCCTTTTAATGTACTGTTGTCTGCCAAGGTCAACTCGATTATTGAGTCGTTCCCTATTAAAATGTTTCCATTCTGAACGATTAATGAGTCGTTCAAATCATCGCTCGAACCGCCAATTTCCATCAACAGTTTCGCTCCATCTTCGTTGAGAATAAACCCGCCGCCGTAAGCGCTTTCGCCTATCGTTAAAGATCCAACGGAATTGCCCGGCGAGAACGTTGCCCCGCTTTTAACTTCCAGTTGACCTTTGAAAAACTCTTTCATATCCAGTTGACCGGATGAAACAACAAAACTTTGAGCGTGAATCGCTCCTTCAGCAGCGTCAATTTTCAATTCTCCATCGCCGGTTTTAATAACCTTGCCGGTACTGAATAATTGGTTTTGCTGAGTAAGCGTCAGCGTTTTCGCACCCTCAGCAACGTTTAATTCCAGCGTTCCGCCATCGTTGACGGTAATTGTTCCAGTAACGTTTTCAATCGCAGAGCCGGCAAGTTCAAAGACGCCTGCGTTGACGACCATCTGAGTTGTCAGCCCGCCAGTCAAAACGAGCGTTCCATCGCCATTTTTAATGAAGCCTTTTTTATTGTTGTTGTTATTTGTATTATGCGCCATCGTTCCATTCACGGTAACGGTTCGATTCGCGCCCGGCTGAACGACAATTTCGTTTTTGTTGGCGTTGGTAAGATTGGCGTTAATAGTCTGATTAGTTGGCGAATTTACATCTGCTGATGAAGAATTGCCTATGTATAAATGCGTATCTACAACGCTCGGTTTTACATCATAAGCCAGCCAAAGAGTTCCAAGCGTACCGCCAGTTGACAAAACGTCTCCAGCTACAGTAAATGATGAATTGTTTCCAGAACCGCCTTCACGCGTCTGACGAAATTCTAATGTATAGCCATTGGTATCAATCTCGCCGTTGAAGAGCGCATTTGCAATGTAATATGAACCAATCATTGAATACGCATCTACGCTGATATTTCCATTTACAGTTGACGTTCCAGAACATTCATGGAAAACCAAAGCGCCTGCATTCTTTCCACCGATAATTCTGCCTGTTCCAGCTAGAGAAATATCGCAGTTAATAACAGGATTATTTTGAGCAGGAACGCGAAACTGAGCGCCGTTGTCAATGACAAGTTTAGTATTTGACGATAGCGGCTTTGAATATTCGGCTCTGGCAGAATTGGTAACATTGATCGTTCCTGTAAAAGTATCTGAAATGCCGTATAACGCTGTTTGATCAGCAGTACTGCTTTGATCCGCCGCAATTTTCAGCGTTCCGCTGCCGGAGATGCTGTTTTCTACAAACGTTTGAGCCGCAGAGAGTTTTAACGTTGAGCCGGAATTGAGTACAATGCTCGACGCATTTTTCATCGCGTTGGCGCCGCTGAGAACGACGCTTGAATTTTGGCTCACATTTAACGTTCCTGTAAAGGCGTTGTTGGCGCTGGAAATTATGAGGTTTTCGTTATTGGAATTCTCAGCAAGAGTAATTTCGCCGTTACCGGAAATCGCGCTTTGGACGTTAATTATACGATCGGCTTCGTCGGCGAACCCAAAGGTTACCGTTCCATTGACAGTCATAGCGCCAAGCATGTTGGCGGTTCCGGTTGTCATCGCCTGATTTATAAGCGAATTGCCCAATTGTAAATCGTTAATAGTAAAGTTCCAAGCCTTCAATGCCATTACCGCTTGAACGGTACTATAAGTTCCGTCTGTATTATATCCAAACCAAAGCGTATTACCATCAGGGAATTTATCGCTTTCAGCTGGTGTTCCATCACTTTTAACAAGAGTGCGAAAAGTAATACTGTCCGTCGCTCCTTGACCGACAAAATAGTTGTTGGCTGTTGAGGTTGAGGGAATCGCGCCAGACCAGTATCCTGAACTTCCCCAATATTTTCCTTTTTCCATGGATTTCGTCTGATAAATGTTATCTGCGGCTACGTAAGAAGACAAACACAACGCGCCAATTAGAATTGCAAAAAAAGAAAATCCACAACGTGTTAAAATGCGGGGGGGGGGAAGGATAAGCGGTTTTGAGAATTAGCCATTATTTTACTCCTTCTATTGGGTAAAACTGGTAAACGGTTATTTAAACGACTTTTGCAACGGTACGCCCGGGCGCAAAATGGAATATCGCTTTTATACATTAATTACATTATACACTCAATTTGGCAATCGTGAAGCGCTAAATGGGAAAAATTTTGAAAAAAAGTGAAAAATTTTGAGAAGATAGAGGAAATAGAGAGAAAAAAGGAATGAAAGGCGTTTCGGAGTGCGGGAGCATAGCTCCCGCTTTCGTA
>JAZQDP010000003.1:0-7455 GCA_045546875.1 Thermoguttaceae bacterium
TTTGATACACCTGTCGCAATGAAAAGGTTACGCCATTTTTGAAAAAATTTAAAAATTTTAAAATCCTTTTTATTGCTCTTGTATTATAAAATGAGGACATATCATGTTAAAGAAGCAAAAACAAGATTAAACGCTTTATCATTGACGCGTTTTTAATATATGTGACGTTGTTAGAAGAAATACCTGTTTCGAGAAGATGCGATTTGTAACCTGTTACATAATTCAAACCGTCAATAATTGTTACGACATTGGTCAACGTTGTAAGAATTCTTAGGCGGACTTACGTCCGCGATCCGGTGAGGTTTTCGACTTCGTCGTAGTTGTTTAGCAGGGCATGTTTTCTTCGGCAGACAAGACGTCCGCGAACCAGCAGGGCGGAGGGCTTTCTATATTCAATGATCTTTGGATGCTTCCGCCGCAAGCGTAATACCAATCAAAACTTTGCGTACTTTGCGTTCTTTGCGGCTTAAAATTCTTAAGCGGACGATACGCCCGCGAACCGAGCTCAACCAGGATGTTCTACAGGTCTTTGTTCCTTTGGCAGGCGAGGACGCCTGCGGTCGACGAGGACGTCGACCCTCCGTAGAATTGTAATCTCGTTCTTTTTTGCCGAAAATCCAGCCTGTCCTCTTGTATTAACCGTCTTTGTTGTTATAATTATTATAAAGTAGACTGTTCGTATTGCGCGAATTGCCGCTTATTTTATTTGACAACCAGGGAATATAAGCTAAATGGTTATTCCTTATTATTGCGAAGATTATCCAGAGGTTTGGGACGAATTCAATTCGTTTTGGGACGATGCGCCGTCAGCAGACGCGGCAGGCGATTTGGAATCCGCGCCTACGTCGGACGCCTGTTCCAGTTCCAATTCTCCCGCCTCTGTTCCCTCACCTTTAACCGCGGACGTCAAGCCGTCCGAAAAACTGCCATGAAAAAAGTTTTATTCATCGCTTTGAGCGTGATTTTCACGCTTTGCGGCGCTGTCAGCGCTCAAGAATCCGAAAAGCCGGTTTACGCGATCTGCGTCAGCAAATCAACGATTGAAGATCCCGAATGGAAAGAAGCGACTGCCTTATTGGTTCAAAAGCACAGCAAAAAATTCGACGTTCAAGTTTTGGGCTGGGGAGGCTCTCCGTTGGCTTGCCTTGAAGGTCTTAAAAAAATCCAGCCGACGTACGTCTGCTTTCTTGCCAAACACGAGGAAGCGAACCAGATCTTTGTTCAGATGTGTCACATTATTACCAGGAGAATCGATGACGACCCGTATACGGACGCCATTTGGGCAATTCTCACCGGGTACGACGTCAACGATGTTAAACGCATCATTGCCGCGCCAGATATGAAAGTCGATACGTGCTGCGCCGGATTCGGACTTAATCTGAACCAGTTCAAGTCCGGCGTTTGGTATTCAGAGGGGACGAAAAACCATTACGGAATCAAAGAAGCTGACGACGTATACCAAGAACGCAAAGACGGACCGGACGACACTACTCACGCGATTGCCGACGCCTACGGAAAGAACCAGCTCTTCATGACTTCTGGACACGCCTCCCCACGCGACTGGCAAATTGGCTACAGCTACAAAAACGGCTATTTCTTCTCCAAAGATGGTCAGCTTTACGGCAGAACCAAAGACAAAGAAGAATTCCCCATCACTCATACGAATTCCAAGGTGTATCTGGCTGTTGGGAACTGCCTGATTGGTAATATTGCTGACAAGGACACGATGGCTCTGGCACACATTCATTCCGGCGGCGTCAACATGATGGCTGGATACGTTCAGCCCACTTTCTTTGGGTACATGGGCTGGGGCATTAGAGATTATTACGTCGGTCAGCCCGGTCGTTTTACTGCGGCAGAAGCTTTCTTCGCCAACAATCAGGCGATTACGTGGCATCTCAACCGCGTTTTTCCCGAATATCTCAATGCGTATGCCAACGCACAGTCATTCATAGGTTGGAAAAACCCGATGCTTTGGAACGATAGTACCATGAAACAGATGAAGCTGGAACAGAAGGACGCTGTTCAGATCTTGCCAGGTCTGCCGGAAGACGAAATACAGAAGTTGTTAACAAAGTTGTTTTCACAGGAATTCATTTTAGGTATGAGTTTTGACCTTAACATGGTCGCTCTTTACGGCGACCCCGCCTGGCAGAACCCCATGCAATCCCATAACAAATCCTGGAAGCAGAAGCTGACGTCAAAGAAGTTGGACAACGGCAAGACGGAATGGACGCTGACAATTATTCCGCTTAAAGGCGAAGAATCGTTCAACAGCGTTTGCAAAGAAGAACCGACTAAAAACGGTCGTCCGATTTTCCAGTTCCTGCCCAAGCGAATTAAAAACGTCGTTATTGATGAAAACTGCAAAGACCTTCACGCGACAATTACAGAAAACTTTATTCTTCTTCCCAAAACGGATGCCATGTCGTCGGGAAAAGAAATCGTTCTGAAATTTACTGCGGAATAAAATAACGCAGCAGGCAAGAGACAGTAGACAGTAGCGAGAAATTTGCTGTTGTCTACTGTCTCTTGATTTGATTGAGAACGTCAATCGCTTCCTCTTCTTTTAACTGAACCGCTTTCTCTATCCATTTTAAGGCTTCTGCCTTTTTCTCCGGATTATTTCTGTTATTGAAGTAGATTAGCTTGCCAATTGTGAGAGATCGAATTCCAACTAATACCGGGTCGTCATCAACCGTTTTCAATCGTTCATTTAATTCTTCTGTAACGTCTAAATCAACCTCGTTATCTTCCAGTTCGCCATTGATATACATATCAAGAAGCTGAAAAATTGCCCATATATCCTTTTGTTTTGCTGATTTATAAATCCATTCGACCGCTTTGGCTTTATCTTTCTCCAGACAATCGCCTAAATAATAAGTCATTCCAATATTAAATTGGGCGGCAGCGTCTCCCTGTTGAGCCGCTTTGAATAACCAGTTCATTGCCTCGGTCTTGTTTTGCTCAATGCCCACGCCTTCCAGAAGCGCCATACCAAGTTGATTTTGCGCGTCTATATGCCCTTGTTCCGCTGATTTGCGATACCATTCCACCGCTTTTTCAGGTTCAGGCGGACCATACTCGCCTTTGTCATAAATTTTAGCCAATTCATACTGGCTTTCCGCGTCTCCCTGTTGAGCCGCTTTAGTAAGCCAATAAACGGATTGTTTATAGTCAACAGGTACGCCTTCTCCGATGTCATAGCATAATGAAAGAGCGCGCTGAGATTCTATATGACCCATTTTCGCCGCTCTGAGATAAAGTTTCACGGCTTTGGCTGAATCTTTAGGAACGCCGTCTCCAGAAAAATAAGATTCTGCGAGAGTGTATAACGTATCTGGATCAGGAAAGAAATTGAACATGGTTATCTTTCGATAAGTGAAGAACGTCCAGTAAGGATTATTACGCTTAAATTTAAATAACTATAAATATAACTAAGCAGATTGACGAAAAGCTCTTCATCAATCCGCTTAGTATTGTAAAATATTAACCACCATATAGACATGATTAATGTCAATTCGCAATAGTAATTATTCTTCCTCTTCTTCCAGCTGCGCCTTGGCGATAATCTGCTGCTGAATGTTGCCCGGAACCGGGTCGTAGCGGAGGAATTCCATTGTGTAGGAACCCTGACCGCTGGTCATGGAGTTGAGAACGCGAGCGTACGTAGTAACTTCCGCCAGCGGGACTTCCGCTTCGATAGTCTGCATGTTTCCGCCAGCAGAGGTCATGCCCAGCGGACGACCGCGACGGTTGGAAAGGTCGCCGGAGACGTCGCCGACGTTGTCGTTGGGAACGGTAATCGAAATCTTGACAATCGGTTCCAGCAAAGCAGGTTTGGCTTCCAGGAAGACCTTCTTAAACGCCATGTTGCCGGCGGTGCGGAACGCGGTTTCGTTGGAGTCAACCGGGTGATACTTTCCGAAGAAGACTTCAACGCAGACGTTTTGAACCTTGTAACCAGCGATAACGCCCTTGGCAATTCGTTCGTAGAAGCCCTTTTCGATAGCCGGCATGAAGTTGCCAGGAATGGAGCCGCCGACGATGGAGTCGATCCAGAGGAATCCAGCGTCTTTATCGAAGTGGTATTCCTTCATGCTGATGAAGTTGTCTTTATTGGCGAAGGTTTCGATGTTCTCTTCGGTGATGTCGCCCGGCAACGGCTGCATACGAATGTGAACTTCGCCGAACTGTCCAGAACCGCCAGACTGTTTCTTGTGACGGTGCATGCCTTCCGCCTTGCCCAAAACCGTTTCACGATACGGAATCTTCGGTTCTTTGGTGTCGATTTCGACCTTGTCGCGGCGCTTGAGCTTTTCCTGCAAGACGGTCAGGTGAAGTTCCGTCATACCGGTAATAACGAGTTCTTTGGTTTGAGCGTCCTGTTCACGGCAGAAGGTGGAGTCTTCTTCGCAAAGTTTCGCCAACGCGACAGACAGCTTGCCTTCATCGCCGCGGCTTTTGGGAGTAGCAGCCAAAGAAACCATCGGGGTGGGGAAGTGAATGGCGGGCAGGAACGCGTCGCCGATGGACGTGGATGTATGGAAATCTTCAACCTTGGTTACTGCAACGATGTATCCAGGACCAGCTTCATCAACCGGAGTTGTCTGCGAGGCTTCCATGGTGAACAGCTGAGCGATTTTGAACGGCTTGCGCGCGCCGGTGTACATAACAGACTGACCGGTTTTGAGCGTACCGTTGTAAACGCGGATGAAGTTGATTTTCTGAACGAACGGGTCGATACGGGTTTTGAAGCACTGAGCGCAAAGCGGACCTTCCGGATCGGCGGTAAGTTCGACGTCTTCTCCAGCAGCGTTTTTCGCCGTCTTGGAAATCATGTCAGCCGGGACGCCAGCCAGAATAATCGCGTCGAGCATTTCAGCCAGGCCGACTTCCGTCTTGCCGCTGACGAAAATAATCGGGATAACGATGCCATCTTTAACGGCTTTTCCAACCAGAGCTTTAAGTTCGTCTTCGGTCGGGATTTCGCCTTCGAGGAACTTTTCCATCGCCGCGTCGTCTGCGGTAACGATCTGTTCCATGAGGGAGTCGTGCAGGTCAGCCGGATTGATCGCAGCGCCGTCTACGGCTTTGCCGTCTAAAACGCTGGCAACGCCTTTGAATCCGCCGTTAATAACCGGGACATTGAACGCCATGCATTCAGAGCCGAAGTTGTCCTGAATGTCGGCAATGAGCTGTTCGTAATTGACTCCGTCAGAGTCCGCCTTGGTAATGAGAATCATGCGTCCCAAGCCAGCAGCTTCCGCTTCCTTGAAAACGCGGCGCGTGTTGACCTGAATTCCCGCCTGAGCGTTGATGGTAATAATCGCGTTTTCGACGCCCGCCATTGCGCCAATCGTCTGACCGATGAAGTCAGCATAACCGGGGGTGTCAATGAAATTGAACAGATGATCCTTATAAACGAAGTTCGTAACTGCGGATTCAATCGTGTATTTGTGGGTCTTTTCTTCTTCGTCGAAGTCGCAGAAGCTGGTTCCCTGGTCAACCGAACCGTGGTTCGGGGCGGCGCCGGTAAAATTCAGCAGCTTGTCCGTCAGAGTTGTCTTGCCTGTTCCGCCATGACCACACAATACTACGTTACGAATGTCTTTCGCTTGAAATTTTGCCATTATATATTGTTCCTTAAATCTAAAACAACTCTAACCGCGGCTGACTCCGATGTCTGCCGCTATACAATTATTTTAAATAGTATTATATCAAAACCTCTCCTTTTTCAAAGGGGGGGGCGAACGAGAAACTTTCGCCAAATTGTTTAAATTGTCAAAAATAGAGAATATACAAAAACCGGTCTCTATGATTACAAAGCTAAACGAGAATTTTTTTAATTGGGAGACTTTATTCGTCATCTCTGATTTCTTCCTCGAAATCATTTTCTTGTTCCGGCGAATGAGGCTGTTTTTCCAGAAGTTCTTTTCTCTTGTCTGCTTGTAGTTTTTTTCTTTCGGCAGTTTGACGCCGTTTTTGATAAACTCGGCGTATAAGAACATATAAAAAAATAATGAAGATGATAACTAACAAAACATAGTTTAGAAACACCTGCATGAATAATGCCATTATTACTCCTGCCCAACCGCTTTCCACTTTACGGAGGGTAATTACACCTTGTATTAATTGGCAGACTGTATCTAAAAGATCGTAAAATATGGGAATCATTCCCAACATGACAACGAACATGAATAAATATGTCATCTCGCCAATAAAGCTGCGTTGGAAACTCTCGCAGATACGACTAAACGTCATTTTCTGATTGGAAGACCTCGACTTTGCGAAACGCTTGCTTTTTGCTTTTGTTTCTTCAATATAGTCGTGAGTAACAATGCAAAACAAAATAATTGGAATCAAAAGAAAGCTGACGTAAACAGACAGCATATAAATTGAAAAAGGAAACAAAACAAATAAATCTTGTATGATTCTAACCCAATAGCTAAAAAATGCTTGATAAATGTAAACAGCGCATACAACAATCGGCAAAAGGAATGCGTACACCTTCATGAACCGCTTCCAGACCGATTGATTGTATGTTTTTTCATCGGATTTGTTTTCATCAACTATATTGTTCTTATTGTTCACGATATAAATCCAGTTTTTTCTTGACGTTATGATGGAATTTCAGGACGACAATCCTTTACGGCAATTCGATAACCGACAGGATTGGACGGTGGTCGGATGCGACGGGTTCGTCTAAAACCTGAGCGTCGATAACTCGGACAGACTTTTTGTCCGGGACGCTGACGAGGACGTAGTCAATGCGGATTTTCGGGTTATTCGCCGGGAATGTGAACGCTTTCGGTCCGACGTCCTGCCAGGTTTTGAAGAACTCCTTCATAACGGCAGAGTCCGGCATGGCGTTGAAGTCGCCGACGAGAATTGCCGGCTTGGAGTATTTGTCGCGCTCGGCGTTGATAATCTGGACGGATTCCGCCCGGCTTTCCGGCGTGAGCGATAAATGCGTAACAAAAAAGACGTATTTGTCAAACTCGAGAATGTGAAGCGCGCGGCGTTCTTCTTTGCCCGGTAGCGGGACGGTTCGGACGCTGAGCGGCTTCTGTTTGGTCAGCGAGCCGATGCCGTACCGCCCGCCCTGAAACTCGATAGCAGCGGAAAACGCGCCGTTGAGCTTCGTTCCCGCAGACAGTTCCGTTAAAATATCCCGACCGGAGCTGCGTTCCGTCTTGCAGTCCAGTTCCTGAATCCCGGCAATGTCCGGGTTCGCGCCGGTTACGACTTTCGCAACGCGGTCAACGTCAAATCGGGAACCGTCCATGCCGACGCAGTTGCGAACGTTGTACGACATGACGCGAACTGTTTCCAGAGCGTACAGGGGGGTAACGATGGTTAGTACAATAAACAACGATAATATTTTTTTGTAGTTCATAGCGGTATAAAAAGTGACAAGTGGTTAGTGGTAAGTGGTAAGTAAACCTATTCGCC
>JAZQDP010000004.1:0-3677 GCA_045546875.1 Thermoguttaceae bacterium
GGACCGAAATAGTTTTTAATTTGATCAAAAGGCGGCAAGCTCGAACCATCGACGTCGATTTGTTGGGCTTGAGCCGAGCGGGAGTTGCTGACCATCTTGACCAAGCGAGCCAAAATGGTTTTGTTTTCAGCCTTTTTGCCCTGTTTGAACAACTCATAATTGAGTCGGTAGCTATTTTCGGTTGGACTATATGCCCAAATGCAGGCGGAATTGCCGCAACGTTTTTGAACTTCAGCCATGGTCTGTTTGAACGAAATGGAATCTTTCAGAGGCTGAGCTTGGGCTGAGAGCAGCTGCGCCAGGTATTCCGGCTTCGATGCAATAATCAAGTAACCGTTTTCGACGGTAAAAGCGGCATGCGCCATTGGTCCTTCAGGCTTCTCTTTTTTGGCAGTTTTACTCAGAGAACTGCGAGTTCCGCTGCCGATGCTGGTTTTCTTTTTGGGAACGCATTGCCAAATGTTGTACTGACCGATTTTAGCTGGCAAAACAGTGGGATCGCCATTGAAAAGGCGTTCTAAAGCGGAACGAACGGCAGCTGGATTTGTAACTCTCAGGGCGTAGGCGGTGCATTCGGAATTCTCGGTTAACGGTTCCAGAGCTTGGCTGAGGAAAAGAACCTGACCGTCAAAGTATTTGACCAAATCGTTCTTAAGATTGATTTGCGGGCCCATCGGATCGCGTTCCAGACCTTCAACTACGTCAGCCCAAACGCCTTGTTCTCCGCCTCCGTAAAAAGAGTCGAACAGAGGACCAATATTGTCGAAAATGAGTTCTGGCGTTACCTGAACGGCAATGAACGCAGCAACGTTTGCGCTAACCCAGGCTGGAGGTACAGGGCAAGGAACGTTGACCCCTTGCAGGGCGTTCATTGAACCCGTCCACGGTTTGGGAGCGTAAATAAAACCCTTGACATAGCTGTCGTAACCGCTGGCTGGTTTGAACTGTAACGAACCGCCGACAGCGCGCAGTCCAATTAAGCCAGAGCTTTTAAGGTTGTCTGCCGGGCTTTTGCTGGAAAGCTTGCCGATTGCATAGCGTTCGTTAAGCAGATGCAGCGCTTCAGCATAACGGTCAATTTGAGCAAACGAGAACGATTCGCACGCTCCATCGACGCGGGATTTTTGTAAAATTAACTGATAATAAGCGCTGGCGGCAATCGGTTTAACGCTTGCCTGAGCTGGATTGTTAGACGCCTTTTGCCAAAGCATGTTGGCGATTGTAAGGTTGTCGCAAACGATTAATAATCCACCGTCGATGATGTAAACAACGGTGCGATTCCGGTTGTTTTTATCAACCCAGAACATCTGGTAGAACTGGGCTGTTTTAATCTGCTGAGAGCTGACTCGACCGCGATTTTGAGCAACCGCGTTACGGACTTTGTTGATAAGCTGGTTGGCTTCTGCGGCGTGATTGGAAATGTTTGCCATTAAGGCGACTGCCAAGAGTTCTTTATTGGGATAAATGGTTCCAAAGGCGACTTCCCCATTGGCAACGTTTCGAAGGTCGTTGAGCGTAATTCCCAAGCGTTCTTTCAGCGGTCCGCTGGAAATCTGAGCGGTAACAGAATCGTGAAACGGTTTCATGCGCGGGTCTGCCGACAGAACGCCAATATCGGTTTTTTCAAATTGGCTGGCAAACCGCATCACATCGGGAATGGATGTAAATTGAGCCGTGTAATAGGGAAAATAGCGATCCATTGGGACAGATGCGTCTATTTGGGCAAACGCGGAAGAACCACAAATCAATGTGCATAGCATGCACAAACTCAAAATAAGTGAATGATGTCGGGACACTGTAATCTCCATTTGAAATTTGGATTAAAAAATATGGACCCGCGAGGAGGAGCCTCTAAAAATTTTTTAACCTCCTAACGGCTTTCAAAATCACGTTGATTCTATTATACAAAATTATTGGGAAAAATGCAATAGCAATTAGGGAGTAGGGAATTAGCAATGAGCAATTAGCAATTGACGCAAAGCGCCTCAATAATTCCGCATTCCTCATTGGAAATGAGCTATTAGCTCCTAGCTCCTAGCTTGGTTATTCTTGTTTCTTGCGATAATGCACGAATCAGGTTTATCAAGCTAATAGCTAGAAGCTAGCAGCTAAAGGCTTATAAATTGCTAATCGTTAATCGCTCATGGTTCCGGAATTCCAATCAGGTCGTACTCTTCCTGGTCAACAATATTGACATTGAGGAACTGCCCTTCTTTGAGCGGTCGTTTTTTCGGACCTTCTTTATCCTCTTGAGGATAGGTTACGTAAACGACGCCGTCCACGTCCGGGGCGTCCATCCAGGTTCTGCCGATAAACACGCCGGGCGAATCTTCCAGCTCGTAATCCAGAACGCATTCGACGACGTTGCCGATGATTTCTTCGTTCATTTGAACGTTTATTTCCGCCTGAACGTCCATCAGTTCCTGCGCTCGTTCGTGAACCGTTTTTTCGTCCACCTGATCTGGCAGGTTTGCCGCCTCGGTTCCCAGTTCCGGGGAAAACTCGAACACGCCTACGTGATTAAACCTCTGCTGTTTGAGGAACTTAACCAAACTCTTGTGAGCCGATTTCGTTTCGCCGGGGAACCCGGAAATGAGCGTCGTTCGCAGTACAAGCCCGTCGATTTTACGGCGCATTTTATCCAGCAGAGCGCGGGTTTTGTCGCCGGAAACGCCGCGGTGCATGAGCCGAAGAACATCGTTATCAATGTGCTGCAAGGGTATGTCAACATAGGGAAGAACGCGCTGCGCCCCGGCAATCGTATCTATTAAATAATCGTCCACTGCCAAGGGATAAAGGTACATCAAACGAATCCAATTCAGATTCTCGATTTTATCTAACTGCTGAAGCAATTGCGCCAGTTGCGGTTTGCCGTACAAGTCTGAGCCATAAAATGACGTATCCTGAGCCAGCAAAACCAGCTCTTTTACGCCGGAATCTGCAAGACGTTTCGCTTCGTCAACGCACTGTTCAATCGGCTTGCTGATGTACGGACCTCGAATTTTCGGAATCAGACAGAACGAACACGTCCGATTACACCCTTCGGCAATTTTCATAAACGCAACGTGCCCCGGCGTTAGCGCGTGCCGAGTTTCGTCTGACGGGAGGACGTTGGGCTGATAGTTCTCGTAGAACATTGGCAGCTTTACCTGTGCGGCGTTTTTCGGGTCGGCGGTTAGACGATCCAGAGCTTCCAGAATCGCCTCGCGGGAAAAGACGTCCAGGACGGCGTCAACGCCTTGGCATGTTTCCTGCAAAACCGATTTATCGGTCTGAACGAGGCAGCCGGCAACGAGAACGTACTTCGCCTGACCGTTCCGTTTCCGGGTCAGAGCCTCGTCGATAGCGTCGTACGACTCCTTTCGCGATGACGCCAGAAACCCGCAGGTGTTGACAATAATCACGTCCGCCTGGTCGAGGTCGTGAGTTATCGGATACCCCGCCCGTTCCAGCTTGCCGAGCAGTTGCTCGCTATCGACCAGGTTCTTGGCGCAGCCAAGAGAAATAATTGTACAGCAATTCTTTAGCATGTTGTTCCATCTTGTTTGAGGTCAGGAAGGGGGAACGTCCGAATACCGATTAGACGCTCTCCCCCACACACGTCTTGATTATACTGGAATCTCAAATAAATGGAAGGAGCGGGGGCGGGGCGAATTAGCAATTGTCAATTAGCAATT
>JAZQDP010000005.1:0-13226 GCA_045546875.1 Thermoguttaceae bacterium
CATCCAGAGACGGCTCTCCCTTCCATGTGAGACCATTTCTGTCTGTATAATTTATAATTCGTCTGCCAAATGCAAAATAGAACTATCTATTTCGGCAATTTCCAAGACTATAGGAAAATTTTTTATTTACGTCAAGAGCGATTTTTTGTAGAATTGGCTGATTATATAAACATTTGAATTCTGGATGTTAGGATGAGCAGGGTTGGTTCTGTGAACTATTGGGAAATCATTCGAGATTCTCAGAAAACTCTCAGATGCTTAGCAATTGTCATTTAATGTCTGTATTACAACTAAAAGATATTGACATGATGGGAAAGTCATTTTATTATATAGCCCTCCCCCTTGAAATGATAGATTAGCAGATATATAATAAGAATAAACTGATTTTGGCGTGGAAAATGTTTTGTATTTTTTTTATAACATTTTCGCCGTTTATTCGTATTTTATAGTATAGACATTTTATAAACGGCAAAACGGCGATCGTTCCTTTGTAGTTTTTAATTCATTCAGGGAGAATAATCAATGAAAAAATCTGTTTGTTGTGCGCTTGCGCTATTGGCAATGTCTGTTTGTGTCTTTTGTGTTTCTTGCGATACTCCGAAAGAATCAAAGCCTGAAACTACGAATACCGAAAAAGTCCAGAAAGAGGACTCGACTCCTCAGCAGGAACTGATTCCAGAATCTTCGCCTGAACAGAATTCAGATTCAGTTGTTTCGCCAGAAGTAACTTCCACCTCAGTTACGATTACTGAAACGGTTTCCGGATCTCAGGCAGACTGGGAAACTTCGTTCCAAAAGGGAAACGAATGTGTTGACAAGGGCAACATTCGTCTTGCAACCTTTTATTATGTTAACGCGCTGGGCAAAGCCCCCGGCAACATGACAGTTATTCAAAAATATCGGGAGGTTATCAAAAACGCGATCGATAAATCAACAAACGTTGAAGAAAAATTCGGCTATTACACGGCTTTGGAATCGTTTCTTCAAAATCAGATTTCTACGGTTTCTACCGATAAAGTTGAACTGGTTTCTCAATGGTTGGATGAACTCGCCTCTAATCGAGACAAGCTAGAAAATGACGTAGTTGCCGATACGGTTCCAGAAGTTTCTGAAGATATAGAAAACGAATCTTCTGATAATCCGTTTGATGAACTGATTTCTGCATTAAATGATCAGGAAATGAATGTTCGTCAATCGCTTAAAAAAGGAATCAACGACAGCGTTTATTTGGACGTTGCCTCATATCAACTGCAGGAATGTGAACAGATTATTCGATCTATTATTACTCTAGCTGCTCAACAGGACAATGATAAACAAGAATTGGTTTCCAAAAGTTATAAAGAGTTGAAATCACTAAGCGAAGAAGTCGTAAACCAAAAGTCTAAAGTTCTTTGGGATGCTTTTTATACAGAACACGAAAAGTTTGTCAAGGAGTTTAATAGTTTAAGCTTTGCATCAGACTATCCGTCTTCTTATGGTGATGGGAATATGGAAAAACGTTTGAAGCTGATTCAAAAAGAGATGGCAAAGATTCAGGCGTTGCTTCCAAAACTATCTGAAAAGTACGTTGGTGATATGTCAGTAGATTATGGTAAAAGTAGTTATTCCGATCAAAACGCTTCTTCATTAATTCAGCAAATGCAACTTTGGTTAAACGAATCTTCGGAAAAACAGATGCAATTGTACAATAAATGGGCGATTGAAAGAATCAAAACTGCAAATAATGAAGCATACAAAAATACGGGTAATCTAGCTAATGGCGAAAAAGGACGTGTTGCCATAGCCAAAACGCTGATTGATAATTTAGGTCCAATTGATCAAAGGTTTTTAACTAGCGAAGTAAATCGTTGTTATCAGGAAGTGCTCAATAAATATTTGGCTTCAAATCAACTCAATCCTGTAAAAAACGAGAGTTCTTGGATTGAATCTGGAAATATGGGACATACGCTTCTGAAGATGCATGAACAAACCAAAACCAAATTATCTCAATTTTAGGTTTTGATTGCAAATTTTCAGAAAGGAAACAAGATAAAATGAGAAATCGAATACTCTTTTTGGCTTTATTTCTGACGTTTGCATCCCCGTTGTATGCAGAAAAAAGCGTATCAAAAGATCGTCCGTATATTCCAGCGCCGCAAAGTAGAGCAACGACTGTCATTGCTGGCGTTGCAACAGCGCACAACTCCGCTTTTTTAAGCGATTCCGTTTTAGCTCCGACGCTGATGTTTTCGTCAACTCAACCAACATACGCTTTAAACCATGCCAAAGGCGATTTGGGCGAATTGATGATGGATCGTGTCTTTACAAGCTCTGTTTTGAAACGAACTGGCGGGTGGGGCAGGCTTACGCCAACGGCAGTTGGTCGCAATGGTATCGACGGCTTATATATTAAAATGGACAGCTTCGGTAATCCGCGCTCGTTAATGGTTGCGGATGCAAAACTCAATTCTGCAAAATTGGGTTATACTAAAGACGGAAAACAGATGAGTCAGAAGTGGATAACCCCGCGTCTTTCTCGGACTGCGAATTCGTATCGTAAATTGGCTAATGCGCTAGGAGACGGAAAGACGACTTTGGTGCATGCAAACAAAATTTCAAAACGTTTGTTGTTGTCTAAACTGATTGACGTTCAAATTAACGATAAATGCAGTGTCAGCGTCTGGAAAACTTCCAGAGGTTATGCGTATTATTCTCGAAATTTTGATGTACAGCCAGAACAGGTTCGCCGTCAGATTATCAGAACAGCCGAATATTTACAGGGAGCAGTAGACGGGAAGAGTACTTATCGTTCACGTCTGTTTACCTACAAAGTCGAAGCGGGACAACACGTAATTTCAATTAAACATTTGGATGCAAATGGAAATGTGGTTTCCTCATTAAAACCCATTAAAGGAACGTTTGACAAACTGCCTGTTGAATATCGTCGGGCGATTCGTCATGCAGCTATTCGAACTTTAGGCGAACAGAAAAACGTTTACGGTTTTCCAAGGTATAGTAAAAAAATGCTTAAAGAAATGGTTCAAAAATGCTGTGACGACCCTGAATACTTTAACAAAGTCTGCGTTCAACCCCGGGTTATGCCAGAATCTGTTCGAATTGTTACGACAATTGCTACAGCAACCGTTGTCGTAGGTGGTTTAGACGCATTAACTCAATATATCACAACAGGTGAAATCAACTGGCGTCAAACGGGAGCGCTAACCTTGTTGTCTGGAACGTCAACCGCAGTTGGATTGGCAGCGTCTTCCGGAATGCAAGCGCTTGGGTGTTCAACTGCGATGAGTTCCATGACAGGCGGAAGTGTTGCAGGCGTTTTAATGGCATACGGAATGTATGCGATGGGATACTGCTCTTTGACTCAAGCAAACATAAACGCTGCTGTTGGTTTGGCTGCTACTGGCGCAATGATTGCTACACCTGCAATTATGGCAACCATTGCGGTAACTTGGGGAACAACGTCAACAGGCGTGGCGATTTCTTCTCTTAGCGGAGCGGCAATGACTAACGCAGTTTTAGCGTGGTGGGGCGGTGGCGCTATTGCGGCTGGCGGTGGAGGTATAGCTGCTGGTGGTACGACAATCGCATTTGCCACAGTCGCTGTTCCAATAATAGTGGTTGCCATTCCCACTACAATTTACATGACCTATAAGCATTTTAAAGATACCGCAAACCAACATCGGTATCTCTCTGGAATGATTGATATCGCTTCCGACCGCGTTCGCAGCGGCAATCAGATCGAATGGTCAAATCTGCAGTTGGCTCCGCGATAAAATAGAATCACGATAAAATAGGAGCATAGGTTAAACTGTTTGCTTTGGATTTTATCGTTTGTAATTCCTTATTTTTAACTGTTAGTTTTTGCTAATGCATTTACTACATTGGTTAAAAACTAACAGTTATAATCTAATAATTAAGCTCTCGCTAATTGGGTAGCGCACCCTTGCTTTTTTTCTATTTTCCTATTCCATTGACAACTCGTTTAAATCGATTATAATATATCGGTTTGATTGTTCCAGTTGAAAAATAATATTGCCAACTGGATTTTACATTTTTAACCCTTTAATAATTATATCGCTATGCCGGCTACATGTGTTATCGGTTTACAGTGGGGCGATGAAGCCAAAGGAAAAGTCGTTGACGTTTTAACGCAGAAAAACGAGATCTGCGTGCGGTATCAGGGCGGCGCGAACGCTGGTCATACCGTAAAATTTGACGGTAAGACGTTTAAACTCTCCCTTATTCCCAGCGGGATTTTCCATCATAACGTTAAAAGTGTTGTCGCCAACGGCGTTGTTCTCGATCCTGCTCGCTTTTTGGAGGAGATTGAGGGTTTGACGTCGCGCGGCGTTCAGGTCGATGCGGAAAATCTGGCGCTGTCCAACCGCCTGCATGTAATTATGCCGTGGCATTTTCTGGAAGACCGGATTATGAACTCGCTGTGCGCTCACGAGCCGATTGGGTCAACCATGCGCGGCATCGGGCAGTGTTATCGAGATAAAGTTGGACGGTCGATGGCGTTCCGTTTGGGCGATTTGTATCTTCCGTCGTTCCCGGAACGGCTCAAAGAAGTTACCCAGATTAAAAATCAGTATCTGTACGGAATGGATCCGGACGGAGGAAAAGAACAGGTTTCGTATTCCGAAACGCTTGACAAGTATTCCGCTTTCGCTGAAAAGCTCAAGCCGATGGTAACGGACACAACGGCGCTGCTGCTCAACGCGGTTGACGCCGATAAAAACGTCCTCTTTGAAGGGGCGCAGGGCGCGTTGCTGGATATTGACCACGGCACGTTCCCGTTCGTAACTAGCAGCAATTCGTCTGGCGTTGGCGTCTGCGCCGGAGCGGGCATCCCCGCCAAGTTCATTAAAAACGTGGTTGGAATCATGAAAGCGTACACGACCCGCGTTGGCGGAGGTCCTTTCCCGACGGAACAGGACAACGAAATCGGTCAGCAGATTCGCGACGCTGGGCATGAATACGGCACCGTTACAAAACGTCCGCGCCGCTGCGGATGGTTTGACGCCGTTGCGACGCGATACACATCCCGTCTTTCCGGCGTTGATACGCTGTCGCTGATGCTGCTTGACGTTTTGGATAAGATACCGGAAATATGCGTCTGCACCGCTTACGAAATCAACGGTGAGCGCACGACAGATTTCCCCGCATTGGTTGAAGATCTGTATAACGTCAAGCCGGTATTTGAAACGCTGCCCGGCTGGATGTCCGACACAACCGGCTGCCGTTCGTACAACGATCTGCCAGATAATGCCAAACGTTACATCGCTCGATTGGAAGAGATTATCGGCGCGAAAATCGGAATTGTTTCCGTTGGTCCGGACAGAGAACAAACGATATTTAGGGATTAGGGAATAGGAAATAGGGAATAGCGTTTCGCCTACGGCGAATTTAAATCGAATTCCCTGCTTTCCACTCCCTACTCCCCATTCCCTACTCCCTATTCCCTATCATGAACAAACTATCAGTCAAAGAAGCTCGTCAGGAATTGTCCGCCGGGCAGATGGCATTATTAGAAGGCTGGGTTCGATCCCGCCGCGATTCCAAAGCAGGATTCAGTTTTATTGAACTCAACGACGGAACGAGTCTGGGCAACGTCCAGATTCTCGCGCCCAACACGCTGGAAAATTATCAATCTGACGTCCTCCGTCTGACAACCGGCAGCTCGATTGCCGTTGAAGGCGAAGTCGTCAAGTCGCCCGGTGCCAAACAGCCGACAGAAGTCCACGCGACGAAAATTACCGTCTACGGCATCGCCGACGCGGAATCGTACCCGATGCAGAAAAAGCGGCACTCGTTCGAGTACCTTCGCACGGTCGCGCACCTGCGCCCTCGAACCAACACGTTCGGCGCGGTCTTTCGCGTCCGCAACTGCATCTGCCGCGCCATTCACAACTTCTTCCAGGAAAACGGGTTCCTGTACATTCACACGCCGCTGATTACCGCGTCCGACTGCGAAGGCGCCGGCGAGATGTTCCAGGTAACGACGCTCAATCTGGAAGACGTCCCGAGAATTCAGGAAGGTCCCGACGCCGGGAAGATTGATTACTCACAGGACTTCTTTGGACGCAAAACCAGCTTGACCGTTTCCGGACAGCTGGCAGTGGAAAACTTCGCCTGTTCGCTGGGGAAAGTATACACGTTCGGCCCAACGTTCCGGGCGGAGAACTCCAACACGTCCCGGCACCTGTCGGAATTCTGGATGGTCGAGCCGGAAATCGCGTTCGCCCGTCTGCCGGAAAACATGAAGATTGCGGAGAACATGCTCAAGCGAATCTTTTCCGACTGCTTAACCTACTGCGCCGAAGACATGGAATTCTTCAACAGGCAAATTGACGAATCCCATACGCTTATCGATACGCTCAATCACGTTATCAACTCGGAATTCGTTCATCTGCCGTATACGGAAGCGATTAAGATTCTGGAATCCAGCGGCCGCAAGTTTGACTTCCCGGTTAAATGGGGTATCGACATGCAAGCGGAACACGAACGCTTTTTGACCGAAGAGCATTTCAAAGCGCCGGTCGTTGTAACAGATTACCCGAAGGAAATCAAGGCGTTTTACATGTACCTCAACGAGGACGAAAAGACTGTTCGCGCCATGGACGTTTTGGTTCCCGGCATCGGCGAGATTATTGGCGGTTCGGAAAGAGAATACCGCCTGGACGTTCTCAATCGCCGCATGGTGGAAATGGGACTCAACCCGGCAGACTACCAGTGGTACGCCGATCTGCGCCGTTACGGCACCGTTCCGCACAGCGGATTCGGCTTGGGCTTGGAACGCGCCGTCATGTACGCCACCGCCATGAGCAACATTCGCGACGTCATTCCGTTCCCGCGCTATCCGGGATCAGCTGAATTCTAAGTAGATAATTCAAACAGGAATCGGCAAACTACAATAACAAAGTTTGCCGATTCTGTATTTCTTTCCTAACGGTTCAGTCTTACTTTTCTTCCTTATACTGACTGTCAAAATTCCGGAACGTCGTCAGATGATCTGTATTGATCAAGTCGACTTTCAATCGCCGCAGTTCCGTCCAGAACGCAGCGTTTTGCGGCGCGCCCCAAAATCGCAAGATTCGCCCCTGGCTGTGCGCTTTGTCGATTAACGCCGCCAGTTTCGCGCGCTGGTCGGCGGGAAACTCGCCGGAGCCTTTCCAGGAACTGACGCTGCCCCAGTTTTCGTTAATCGCGCCGACCATCCATGCGGGACGATTGGGATTGTCCAGATCGCTAAATCGTCCGTCAAGCGTAGCGTAGAACGTTTTTCCTTTGGAATCCTCAAACGCCTTGAGCGGGCGGTTGCCGGTAATAATCACCTGAACGGGACCGGGCTTCTTCACGCCGTCTGTTACAGAGCAAAGCATGTCCTTGTACTTTTCCAGCAAGGGAACCAGAGCCGCCCACGCCTCTTCCGGCTCTTCTTTGAACTCAATCCATAAATAGAACGTCTCGACGCCGGGATAAACCGTTCCGCCGTTGAGGGCGATTTGCTCTTTGAGCGTTTGGAAATAGATGGTTTCCAGATTGCGGCGCATCATAATTTCCGCCGGAACGTGCCCCGCCCAAAACTGCCCGTCGCGAAGAAAGACGTCCGCCTCGACGCTGCAAAAACCGTGGTCGAGAGCGTCCAGCATCGGGCGGTTGCGCCAGTAGTCGTTATGCGAATGTCCGTCTCGAATCGGCTTGACGTCCTTCGGCGCAGCCCCGATCAACATCGCGTTAAGGGTTATCAGAGCAATTAAAAACAAAACAATCCGACTGCTCCAGACGCGAAGTCTGGAACCGGTCTTTGAACGGGTTTTTGTTGACGTCATAATAGTTCAATGGGAAAAAACAACCTGATATACACAAATCCATATCCCTATCGTACCGGAAACCCAACCGAATTGCAATAGGGGGCGGGCGGCGAGGCGCCGCTCCCAACCCGCGCTGCCGCGCGGTTGCCGATAATCGCTCCCACTGGTCGCTTACATTCTAACAAATCAATAATAATATTTCTCACAAAGAACGCATAGTTTTTAAATCTTTTCGAACTAGAGCGTGAGATTTCTTCGGCGGCAGGGGACTGGCGCAAACCGGGCGGAACCATTCTTTCTGGCTCCCCCAAAAATTTGAACGCACCCCCTCAGCGAACCGGATTCAACTGTATGTAATTGACAATCGACTTTACACTTGTTTTTGTCTCCAAACAAGACCAATTGACATTTTTTTTATTTGGCTAATTCGTTGACTTTTCTCAACATTTCGCGTCCGCGAGCAAGGTTCTCTTCGCTAATTCTATGAGCGTCATTTTGCAAATGTTTTGGTAAATCGATATTGTATTGCTCATCAATTTCTCTTTGAGTTGGTCCTTTGGTGAGATTAATCCGATTAACCAAATCAATCATTTGGTCTGCCAAACTTTCAGGGTATTCAGCATGTAATTTTTTTAGTCTTTTATGTAATTCTGAGAAATATGCGTTCCTAAGCTTCTTCTTCAGAGACTTAGGAAGAAGCTTATTATCCAAAACCTTACCGATTAAATCAACTACCAAATTTTTAAGTTGTCCTTCAAGACCTGGCGCCAATTCTGTAGCTTGACGTATTTTGTTGCGTATTCCTGTTTTGCCATAATACTTCAGGATTAAGTCAATATATTTGTCACGAATGTCAAAGCCCCGTAAATCTTTGGACGACAGTGAACCGACGCAGTCTGAAAGCTCTATAAGTTTTTTAACATTTACCGAACCTTCCATCTTTTTCTCGAAGATTTCCAGGCTTAGGAATATATCCCAAATATGTTCTATTTGAACATGTTTAACCAGCCCATCCGATGTGCCTGCGTAAGGCAGCTTGTCGTTTCCGTGAGTAATTTTATCCATTTCAATGTGAAGTTTTGATCCCCACGTCATATAACGCTGCATTCGGCAGATAAACGCTTTATCAGTTTCCGACTTGGCTTTATGTTCCGGCGGACAAATATCTTTGAGCGTATACATAGCGGAAAGAATTGACATTGGAGCCTCATTGTGGCTGGGTTCCATAAATGTCAATGCGTCTGGAAAATTCATGCCTTGCAGGAAAGCTTTTTGGGCATTGGACAAGTCTCCCCATTCGGAACAGTTCAGAATATTGGGGTGTGTGAGTTCCTGACGATCAATTCCCTGGATTTCCGGCATGAAAGAGGCGTCTGTCGTCAGTTTCCAAATACAGTAAATACCGACAGCGTTATGACCGATGTTTGAATTTGCGTAAACATTGCCAATGCAAAAAATTGAAATAATAAAGGCAATTAGCGTTGCAGTTCTTGTCATAATATGGCTCTTTTGTTAATAAATCGTGTCATTAAAAACGTTCGCTTAACGGCGAAGGAATTTAAAATAGAAATTGCGTTAAGGCAAACCGGAGTGTTAAGAGTTTTTTCGTAATACCAGCTAGGCGGCTGAGGACAGCCGCCAACCGGACTCAAGGAAGGTTCTTTGCTGGATGTCCGCGGGTTTACACCCGCGGTTCGTTTTATCACGCGTAATTTCAAACAATAGTGTGAGAACTTCTCGATTGTGGCGCTTGTGTTTTTATTTTCATACAAACGCCACAGGATTGTTATTATCTTTTTTTCAACAAATCTATGAGATCCTGAATTGTCTTGGCATCATCATCAACTTTTGCCTTAAGTTTCTTAACTTCAGCCTCAAGTTCTTCAATTCGTTTATTTGTTTGGATGTTTTCAAGAGCATCTTTAATTGTCGTTTCAAATGTCAGCTTACCTGTAATGTTATCAAGCGTCGAATTCTGAAGATAGAATTGCCACATCTGCTTAATCTTGGAATGAGTGAATACGATTACACGATAATCTTTCGGATTGGTATAGAATTCTTTCATATCCCCATCCAGTTTTTCGTAAAACTTATCAAAGCAATCGCTTTCATTGAAGTTTTTGTCTTTTAGCAGGGAGTACAAATCTTCCCAATTGCGTTTATAGTTAGAAGAATTGTTATCTCTCTTAAAACGCGTATCGGTATCATCAGAGCCGATTTTGATGACGTCAAATATATTCAAGCTAAAATTACCTTTATAGCTTGCATCTGTATTGACATTTTTCTTAAAGTCTTCTACATTCTCTGATTTATTGGCAATTTCTTTATAATGGTTCCATTCATTTAAGAAATGCTGTTTTACTTCCTTGTTGACCTCTTTAGATTTAACCAAAGAATCTACATAAGCAGGTTGAAATTCATATCGCACAAAATCTGGTGAGTAAAAGACTAAAGGCTTGGCGATTTTGTCAAATTCGCTTAATTTTTTTTCTTCAAATAAGGATGAATTTTGTTTAACGATGAAGTCAACCCATTTATACCAATCTGCGTCGTTTTGAGAACCTACGAATTCTATTTCGCCAGATTGCTTAAGTTCCATAGTAATATCTTGATGAATATTACGTACATAGTTTGCTATGGTTTGACGTGAACATAACGCTTCTTCCAGGGTGTTTAAAACGCTCTCGTCTAATTGTCGCCTAAAGGAATTTTGAGATTCAATTCGAATACGGCTGCCAACTGCTTCTTTGAATTTGCAGATGAAATTGATAACGATACTAACATCCTCAGGGTAATTCTCAAGAGCCTGTTTTATTTCAGGATTTTGAATAAAATAAGTACATGAGATATTGCCGAGTATTTGGATTTGTTGATTAACGGCTCCTCTGGAACTCTTAATCACTTCGGATACATTGCCGATAGTTACGGTAATTTCGTAACCTCTAATTGGCAATTGAACCATTGTTGCTTTTTTCCACTCGTCGTAACGGAATTGTTCTCTGATACTATCATTGACAACTGGAACAGCAACTTTAAATCTCAATAATCCGTTTTGGGAATCGTAGTATTTTCCTTGTTCAATAATTACCTTGGGAATTGGCAAGTAGTAAATCGTCGAGGTTGCAGACACATCATCCCGTAGCGAATTTGAATATATGTCAACCTTGGTTTCGTCTTTCAATTTGATTGTATCAATTGGTTCACTATATGGAAGACGACTTTGAGACAACGCGACATTGCCTTGTCCCGATTTTGTTGTCAAATTATCCTGCGCATTGACCAGTCCGGAAAAGACTGTCAGCAGTAACAACATTTTTAATAAAGTATTTTGCATAAAGTAACTCCTTTGGAAGGTAAGTACAAATGAAAGAGATTCGCTCGAGGAACCTAATCGTACTCAAGTCTGTTCTTTCGCTTGTACTTATTCCTCTAAAAACATGATAAAGGATAGGATAACCCTTAATGTGCGAATTGAATAATGTTATACAATTGTTTTAATAAAAGTATTTGAACATCAAACAATTCGCAACGCCTGTCGAAAATCATTGTGTTCTTGATTTCACAAGAGTTTTCAATGTAGCCATATCGGCATTGACCATAGTAGTTACAGCTCCTTGAGTATAACGATACTGGGCATAAAGCCTAATGTCAATAAAGTTAGCTCGATGTCCAAAATCGGGACCTTTAACTTCGATATCTACGATATAGTCGCTTCCTTCTTGTCGTGGATTTTTTACTTCGGCATATCCTCCGTCGCCCCCTTTTTTGTTAAGTACATCCCATCGACCTGATCCTGGAATCATTTCCAGATTATTTTTGTCTGGATTGCTGATTCGAACACTCCCTCTATCATAACGGTGAGGTTTAAAAGGAGCTGCTTTATCCTTAGCTCTACCATGACCATCGCTAGAACAAGTAAAGACAATGTTTTTATATTCTTTCTGACGGCGAGCAGACAGACCAGCGAAGATTGCATCTTCTTTGTTCTTGAATTGTTCCACTGCTTTAAGCATCTGATTACTATCGCCACCGTTAGCAGTGATAGATTTGACCGCATTTTCCAATTCGCTCTTAGCTTGTTTCAGCGCTTTGATTTCAGCGCTAATGTCAAATTGATTAATGTTGGTAACTCCAGCATTTTGACTCGTTTGTTGTTGATCCTGGGAAACTGCAAATGCATTGGAACACATGATGCCGAGAAGAACGGCTCCCATCAAAAAAAGTTTCTTGTACATGATTGTACTCTCCTGTAAAAAATGGAATTGATAGATGTAATCACGGCGATTACATCTAAATGGTTATGTTATATCCCCAAAATGATTAAATTAAATCACTTTGGATAAAATCATTGTTTTTTCCAAAAACTCAAACTATTTATTTACGCCTTCTTCAACGCGTTCTTTTAATCGAACCATATCAGCATCGACCTGTTTTGTTATTGTTGCATCGTTATAACGATAAAGGGCATAAAGAGTAAAGTCAATATACGAAATAGGACGTCCATATTCTGGTCCTCTACCGCGAATATTGACTGTATAGCCGTTATTTTCTTCGATTGAATTTGAGATATGGATATTACTGTTACCAGTTCTCTTGGCGTCATTTTCAACCCAAAAACATGTTCCTGGAATTAAAATCCATTCATCCGGTTTGGGAGAATCAATACGATAATCTATAAAAATGCGATAATATGGAGGAGCGGAAGGTCTATGCTTATCCTTAATCCATGCATGTCCTTGCCGGGTAACTTCAAATCGCGCCTGTTCGTATTGAGCGCGGCGGCGAGCTGCCAAACCGTTAAAAATATCTTTCTTTTTGTTGTTGAATTGTTGCGTTGCTGCCTCTGCTTTTTGTTTGTCGTCGCCTGCGGTTTTAAGAGTTTCGTCAAGTTCTCTCTTAGCTTGAAGCAACGCGGATATTTCATTTTTAATATAAAAACTATTGACGTCTTGAACTGGCGATTTCGTCGTCCATTGAGGATCTTGTGCGTCAATGCCGCTCCAAGCCGCCAAGGCGGTTGAAAGCAAAGAACCTAATATGACAGTTGCCAATAGCAAATATTTTTGTTTCATTTTTTGTCTTTAATTAAAAGGGTTTTATTCATGGGTACAATCATTTATTCTCTTAAACAAGATATGAATTGCCCAAAATGCTTAGTGTATCTGTTTTTGAATTGGCTATAGATCCAACAAGATTTTTCTGATTATTTACATCGTAGCCGTTGTTTCTGTATAAAACAAGACGAGTTGTTTTTATTTGTTTCAAAGAATAACTGCTAACGTTTAAAGCGTATAATCGAAAATGATCAAATTCGAAATTAAATACGCAACTGATTAACAGTTCCGCTAAACCTATAACAGATAAAACGAAATATTTAGAATAGCCAGCAAAAGAACGCCAGCAGTAAGAATA
>JAZQDP010000006.1:0-17736 GCA_045546875.1 Thermoguttaceae bacterium
TGTCTATTTTATGTAAACAGAATTATGCTTCCAAGTGGGATTACCTGAATTTTGCAAATTTTTCTAAACGTTTCTAAATTCTTTGATTTATTGAGCCGATATATTCATTGAGTATTTCCACACGCAAAGGAAGATATACCATGAATGTAATGAAAAATTATTGGTTTTTACTGCTGTTAGCCATCTTTGTTTGCGCGTCAACAGTTGAGGCGCAAGAGGTAATTAAACCGTTAAAAAAGATGCAGCTTTCGGAAAAAACGCCTCCTGATCAGGTTCCAGTTTGGACGGGAGTTGCAGTTGATTCTAAATTAAGAGCGTACGTAGGCGGAGACGACCATAAAATTCGGCTCTGGAATCTGCAAACCGGAGAGATTGAAAAGAAACTGGCTCGAAATATCGACTGGATCAAGGCGGTTCGGCTTCGTCCAGACGGTTTAATTTTGCTTTCCGCTGACATGGGCGACGTTGGATTGATGTGGGAAACCGACAATCCGGAAAACGCGTTTACTACGCTCAAGGGTATCGAAACCGCTATTACCAGCGCGTCGTTCACCAAAGACGGTTCTAAAGTTGCAATCGGAACTTTTGGCGGCGGCGTTTTTGTTTTTGACGCTAAAACCGGAGCGGCTCTGAATCGTTTGACTGTTAGTTCTGGCACGGCAGACGCTGTTGCCTGGTCAGACGACAACAGATTCCTTGCGGCTTCTGGTCGATTAGGCATCATTCGCGTTTGGGATTTTGCAAACGGCGCTAAATCGGCTGACCTTACTGGTCATATTCGACGCGTTCACGCTTTAACTTTTCAAGCTGACGGCTCCCTGATTTCGGGCGGCGAAGACAATCGCCTTTACATGTGGAATCCCGCTGAAGCCAAAGTTGTGGGCGGAATCGAAAACCTGCCGGGAAAGGTTCGCTGCATTACAAGTGTAGGGCACAATTCTGTCGCTGTCGGAATGTGCGACAACTCCTTGGGCGTTTGGAGTTTCGATACGAACAGTCAAACCTATAAAATGGAAGGACATACCGGCACGATTGCTGATATGCAGTGGGTTGAGTCTCAACGATGGCTGGTAACGGTCGGATTTGACAGTTCCATTTGCGTTTGGGTGTTAGATAAGTAATTTTACTCAAGTAAAAATTGCATATCAATTTGGTTTATAGCGATTGTAGCAGATTTGTGCTGCATTCGTAAACCAAAATTGTAATAACTTGACAAAACAATAAAACAAAGGAGCGCTTCATTCGATAGAATGTTTAGCGAGTGAAACAATAACAAACAGTGTTGTTAGTTGGTTGTAACAAGAGGTTAAAAACTTTTGGAACGTCCAACTCTTAACGCAAAAAATAATTAATCATTTTTGGGAGGTTTGCCGTGAGCAAGTCAAAAATAAGCAAAAAGAATCGCAAATTCAATCATCCCTGCACGGTAGAGTCGTTGGAAGACCGCCTGTTGTTGTCGGTTGCTCCGGCAGACGTTGACGCGCTCCAAGTTGGATCCTTGTATATCGAAGGCACCTTTGGAAGCGATCAGCTTACGGACGACTCATACGGCGATTATCTGGAAATCTCCTATAATGGCGGCGTTGAGGGGACTAACCTCGACAAGTTGGAAATCAACCTGGATAAAAACAGCAATAATCAGGTTGACATCAACGAAGCGTTTTTCCACCTTGCTCCTGGCAATCCGGAATATGGCGCATACAACAGCGTTAAATTTGAAATTGTCGACGCGAACGGGACGATTAAAACCGGCGACGTCAAGTGGACGATTTCCAACAACAACCAGTTGCTGACGATGGAGTTTGAAGATTTCGAATCCGGCGATAAACTGGTTTGTCGGTTCGACGTTGACTTCTACAAAGGCGTCAGTCCGATTTTCGACGAGGATGGCGACATTATCGATTATAAAGAGTCTTCCAACGTAACCGTCAATGGCGACGACTTTGAAGGTTCCAGAATCAAAGCGTATTTCAGCGCCAACAATTACGAAGACGTTTCGATTGAAAAAACGTATGTCGATAACTACGGCTCTGTCAAGTATGGTCTTGACCTGGATGAAAACGCCTACTTCCCGTCAGACGTTGTGTCCGCAGAAGAATACGTTGCCGGCGCTTTTGGATCAATCGTACAAACGCCAATTGTCAACTCCGTTTCCGGTTTTGTGTATGACGACATTGACGGTTCGTTGACGCTGACCCCGGCGGACGAGCTTCTGTCTAACGTTACCCTTTCGCTTTACGAACTGGATTCAGCAGGAAATTATGTTTTCACCGGTTTGACAACAACCACAGATGAGAATGGCTTTTACGAATTCACTGACTTGTTCAACGGAACGTATATGGTTCTCGAAACGCAGCCGGAAGATTACACAGCCGTTTGCGCCAACGCTGGTTACGTACCGTTAACAACTCAGGTTTCGACCGTTCGCGATTTGAACTGCATTTACAAGATTGAACTCAACGGCAATCAGGACAGTATTCAAAACAACTTTGGTCAGAACTCTCCCGGACAGCTAAGCGGTATTGTCTGGTTGGACATCAACCTGAACGATCTTTACGATGCAGACGTTGACACGCTGCTCAAAGACGTTACCGTGAACCTGTACGACGAGGACGGCGGCCTTTTGGCAACGACCAAAACCGACAGCAACGGTTATTACGAATTCACAGATTTGCGCCCGGGTCTGTACACGGTTGAAGAAGAGTGGCCTACAGAATACATTCATTCCGGCGAAATTCCCGGAACGACTGGCGGGTGGGTTGATTCCGAAGAACTTCCCGGTTTCATTTATGACATTGTCATTACATCGCGCGGCATTTCCGAGTCCAACAACTTCTGGGAAATTCTGCCTGGCATGATCAGCGGTTACGTCTTTGAAGACAACCAGTCCATTACCCGCAATCCGGACGGCTCGCTTCCGGATCAGTACAAGATTACCACCGGCGTTAAGACGCCAGACAGCGTTCCGATTCCAGGCGTTACACTTGGTCTGTACAATATCGACGGCACGGTTGCCATTACCGACGCGTTAGGCAATCCTCTGACGACGACTACCGATGAAAACGGCTACTATGAGTTCACTCACCTTATGCCGGGCGCATACTGCGTTATTGAAACGCAGCCCAAAGATTACATCGACGGCTTGGATACGGCAGGTTCCGGCGGCGGATGGGCGTTTAACCCGACCGACGCCCAGTACGAGGTAACCGTCAAGCAGTTCGGAACGGACCGGAACAACGACGCGATTATTCGCATTAGCGTCAAGTCCGGCGAAAATTCGATGTCGAACAACTTTGCGGAAGTCAACGTTGATGAAGACGTGACGCCTCCACCACCGTCAAGAGAAAAGATTCCGTCGGTGCATTATCCGCACAATACAAACTCATCCGGCGGCGGGTTCCAGTCAATTCCGTACATTCCCTCTTATATGTCCCACGGCATTTCCGCCCTGTATGGCGGCGGCGGATCGTCAGTTTCAGCATGGCATTTGTGCAGCCTCAACGCTGGTATGACGCGTCGTTTAGGCGATGGCGTACTTCTCAAGGGGCTTCAGGGCGATGGACTGACAACCGATATGATGTCAGCAAGCGGACTGATTGCCAACGGTCTGGTCAAAGACGGTTACGGAATGGAAGCGCTTATCAATATGTTCTCGCCGATTTTCGATCCGATTAACTGGAATGGAAGAACAGATGCGGAATTGGCGTGGAATATGTCTGATTGGCGCGACGGCACAGTAACGTTTGTCGGAGAATACGGCGTCATGGAAGGCAAACCGCTTACGGGCGACTTCAACGGCGATGGTAAAGACGAACTGGCTGTATTTGTTGACGGCGTTTGGTTTATCGACATTAACGGCAACGGTTACTGGGACGCTGACGACCTTTGGGTTCAGTTGGGTGAACGCGGCGACCAGCCTGTTGTCGGCGATTGGGATGGCGACGGTAAAGCCGATATCGGCGTTTACGGTAAAATCTGGTCTGGCGACTGGAATCTGGTTGAAAACGATCCGGGTCTTCCAGATGCCGAGAACCTTACTCGAGGCGTCTATAAAAATATGCGTCCGAAAGTTGCGGTTAAAACAGCCGCTTCCGGATTCTCGAAACTTACCAGTTCCGGCGCGATTTACGAAAGAGCGGTTGACCATGTTTTCTACTTTGGAAATCAGGGCGACCAGGCGATTACGGGCGACTGGAACGGCGATGGCGTTGACAACATCGGCGTTTACAATAACGGCAACTGGTATTTAGACGTTGACGGCAACGGTCGTCTGACAACCGCAGACCGCGGTCATGCCTTTGGCGAGACGGGCGACATTCCTGTTACCGGCGACTGGAACGGCGACGGCATTACCAACATCGGCGTTTATCGTAACGGCAAGTTCATTCTCGATACGAATGGCAATGGCGTTATGGACAGCTCTGACGCGGTGGTTGAATCCGGTCAGGCGGGCGATATTCCGATCGCGGGCGACTTTAACGGCGATGGCGTCGATGAAGTTGGAACCGTTAAACTGTCTAACGTTCGACCGTAATAACCTCAAAATTCACCTGAAATTGAGCGATATTTAGTAAACAAACCGGGAGCGTACGTTCCCGGCTTGTTTGATTTTTCTTGATAATTTTTCTTGATAATATGCTCATCAAACTACTTTTTCCTCGTGGATTTTGCGCCGGAGTGAATCGAGCGACTTCCACGCTAGACGTTGCTTTGAAGAAATACGGCGCGCCGGTGTATGTGTATCACGAAATCGTTCATAATAAATGGGTGGTAAACCATTTTTGTCAGCGAGGAGCCGTCTTTATCAATTCGCTGGATGAAGCCCCGGACGGTTCGGTCTTGCTTTTTTCTGCCCATGGCGTTTCGCCTGAAATAAAAAATCGTGCCAAAGAAAAGAATTTGCGATGTATCGACGCCTCGTGTCCGCTGGTTCAAAAAGTTCATCGTGAAGTTAAGCGGTTTGTTGAACAAGGGTATGAAGTCGTACTTATTGGACGACCGCACCATGACGAAGTGGTCGGCGTTCAGGGAGAAGCTCCGAACAATATCTATGTTGTAAATACAAAAAATGACATTGATTCTTTACCGTTAACGCCGGAGCAAAAGGTTGCGTACGTTACTCAAACGACGTTATCTTTAGATGAAGCGGCAACGACAATTGAATACCTCAAATTGAAATTCCCGAAAATCGTTGGTCCTTCTACGAAAGATATTTGTTACGCTACTCAAAATCGGCAAAAAGCCATTAAGACAATAGCTCAGGAATATTCACGCCAGAAAGAAAACGTATCGGTTAAAGCGATCGTTATTGGCAGTGCAAACAGTTCGAACAGCATCCGGTTAAAAGAAATCGCCATGTTGGAAAGCATCCCGGCATTTCTTGTCGATGGAGCAGAAGATATAAATGCAACCGATTTTGTTAATACCGACATTGTTCTGCTTACCGCGGGGGCGTCAGCGCACGAAATTGTGGTTCAGCAAGTTGTAGAATATTTCAGAAAAAATTTCAATGCACAAATCGACGAGGTTCGCATTTGTGAAGAGAACGCTACATTTCAGTTGCCGGAAACGTTTTGCTAAATAAAATCTGCGTGTTTTTCCAAAACGCGGCTCAGTTTTTGAATGAGCTGAACTAAACTATCGGCTTGCATTAGTTTCATAACCATTGCACGCCGATTTTCAATAGTTCTTAATTTCCGGTCAACACGCTGTGCAATCTCCTGATTTGACAGCCCTTCATAGATCAATTTTGCCGTTTCCTGAATCGGGGCAGGCATTTGACGGAATAGTTCTCGCGCTTCGTATTGAGCGTTTAAGACGTCTTTAATCTGATTTGATTTATCGAGCCATTTCAGAATGACAGACGTCAATTCAGATTTTTCGCGCATAAATTTTCCAATGATGTCGTTCGCGCCGTAACGAAGGTAACTCAGCGCCGCAGACAGGTTTGGAGAGCTTATATAAACGATAATCGGCGCAGCTAAAGAACGATTGGTAATAGTGGATTTTAAATTGGTTAATAATTCTTTTGCAGAACGATACGACGATTCTTCCAGTAAAACAAGAATGCAGCCTGCTCGAGAACGATCGTATGACGCCAAAACGTGTTCCGGTCGAAAATGCGTAGTAACGCCGATGCCCTTAGAACGCAAATCCATTGCCAATTTATTATCGTAATCCATGCTTTCCATGAGCAAATAGACGCGAGGAGCCGTCTCATCGAAAGCTGGATCGTCATAATATAAATGCTCGTTGCTGATTTTAGGTTCAGCGTTTTTACTTCGGGCTGTCATTGGGAATTGTTTGCTAATTGCGGTTCACATCGTTGATTCAAACAGGCTTCAATGATGTATATCAAGTCTTCCTCTCTGGGAGTGATCTTGTTATCGTAATTTATGCAGGCAACAAATGCGTTAAAATAAAGCCGCTTGACGGATTTGGACGCTGTTTGAATTTTCATTAAAGACTTAATAAAAGCGTTTAACGTGCACGACGATTTGTCTGGAATCGTTTTGTTGACATTTGCCAATTTAGCCGAAGCGCTAAAGGCGTTGTGGGCGTCATTGTCGTTATCTGCTCCTTGCCATGCCAGGTAGCCCAACGCAGCACAGAATTCGTTGGTGTAGTCTACCAAAGAATTATAATGAATCGGTTCTTTCCGCAGACCATAGTCTATATCCAAACGACCGGTAAGAATCATACGCACGCCGAATTCAAACAGGTCGATTTTTTTGTCAACCTCTGTTAAGGCAATTATGTTGGAACGAAATGTTTGATACTGCGGCGACGACATGTGCCGAAGCGCAGAAAAACTGACTTCTGCCAGATAAATTTTTTCTGCACAAGACAACGACGCAACTTTCGGAATCAAACTCTTTACCAGGTTAAGCAAATGATCATTTTGATTTGCCCGTAAAATATTCCATTGCGCCTCTTGAACTTCCGGATTGGAATCCATTAGCATGGCGTAAATAACCCCATGGGAAGAGTACGGATCATGAACCAGATTGTCAAATTCGTCCAAATTAATTTGCGGGAAATTGGTTGAATTGTCGCTTGGGACGCTGGAATCTGGCGCGCTTGACGACGAACTGGCGTCTGCTCCGCTAACCTCCGGCTCCGAGGCAGCCGCTCCGGTTGTTACAAGTCCTTTGTTCAAAAAATCAAAGTTGTCCTGTAACTGGCGCGGCAATCTCTTTTTAAATCGCTCACGAGCGCTTTCTTTCGGTTGAGGTTCATCTTGAAAACGCGTTCCTGGAGGATTTTTCAAATCTCTCTTGACGCTTTCTGGAATGACGTCGTTATATTGAGGCAGGATTCTGTGAATACGGGAACTCAACGGCGGGTGCGAATCCATCCAGCCGGATTTATCGATATTGGAAAAGAAAAAGTGTCCACAAGCGGAAGCGGCTGGATTGCTAATGCTTTTTTGGGCATTGATATTTTGAATTTTAATCAATGCGTAACCGATGCCTTCCGGGTTTCTGGTAAACTGTACGGCGGACGCGTCTGCTAAATATTCTTTTTGGCGTGAAATTGCCATACGAATTACGTCAGCGGCTATTTTACCAATATACCCTATAATCATAACCGCTAATGATATTAACATGATTGCAAGTGCAATCAAAGCGCCTTTGGAGGAATCGCTGTCGCTGCTGGACGAGCGGGTAAATTCGGTAGAAATTCTGAACACGACATAGCCGGCAATAAAAATGGCTTCCAGCCCGAACACCATCCCGACTAAACGCATGTCGATTGTCATGTCGCCATTGAGAATGTGACTAAACTCATGACCGATTACCCCTTGGAGTTCATCTCGATTAAAATACGTTAATGCCCCGCGCGTAACGGCAACCGCCGCGGCATCGGAACTCCAACCTGCTGCAAACGCATTAATGGAATCTTCATTATCCAGAATATAAACTTGCGGCATTGAAATCCCGGATGCAATAGACATCTCTTCCACGATGTTGAGCAGTCTGCGCTCTTGCGGGTTTGTTGTATTGGAAGCGACCAATCGTCCGCCCAGGGATTCCGCCACCTGACCGCCGGTAAGACTTCGCAGTTGACTGGAACGCGCGCCGGCGCTGCCGAAAATTATCAAGGAAGAAATGCCTGTTATAGTCGCAATTGCGCCTAATAAAGTGTCCGTTGGAATGCCTTCGAACTCTGTTGAACTGTCATGAGTATTGTAGCTGGGAGAATTGTTATAAGCGTTGTTGCTACTGTTGTCTTGGGCGGCGCTTTCCAAAAACACCCCCAAAAAAAACAATATAACTACGTTCAAAGAGAAAATTACAAACAAAACCGCCAAGGAATAATAGAAGATTAGCCTGCGAACAGTTTTCTTCGCGCGGTCTTGATGTTCAAAAAAGTTCATCGTGGACATGATTATTAATGCGTAATGCGCAATTCGGAATTTGGAATTATGCAACGCGTTGCACGCAAAGATAATTCCGCATTCCGAATTCCTAATTCCGGATTAAAACTTTACCTTGGGAGCTTCTCGTTCTGTTGGATTCTCGATAGTGAATTCTGTCGATGGCAAGAATCCTGTGATGCCGGCGGCAATGTTTGCCGGGAATTTTTCGCGAGCGGTATTGTATTCCATAACCGCATCGTTGTACGCCTGACGAGCAAAGGCGATTTTGTTTTCTGTCGAAGAAAGTTCTTCCTGCAGCTGCATAACGTTTTGGTTTGCTTTCAAGTCAGGATAGCTTTCAAAGACGGCAATCAATCGACCTAACGCTCCGCCCAAATTGGATTCGGCAGCAGACAAACTTTTCATAGCTTCTGCATTGGTGGGGTCTGCCGCGGCGGCTTTATTGGCTGAAAAAGCAGCGGCGCGAGCAGCAACAACTTCTTCCAGCGTACCTTTCTCGTGAGCCATATAACCTTTAACGGCTTCAACAAGGTTGGGGATCAAATCGTAACGGCGTTTGAGTTGAACGTCGATTTGGGAAAATGCGTTTTTAACGCGGTTGCGAAGTGTGATAAGTCCATTGTAGACGCTTGCAACCCAAAGACCGATAACGCCTAAAACGGCAATGCCGGCGCAGCAAAGACCGCCGCCGATTGCCCATACGCTTGCCCCTTCTGCCGCGGCGGCAAGCAAGGTTAAAAACATCATGCTTTCATTCATTTAATATGCCTCCATTAAAAATTGCTTGTTAAATAAAAGGCGGATTCTGATACAACAGTAGGAAGAATGTATAAAAGATCATTCTCGCATCTGGTAACAATTAACAGTAATTATACTTTTTTCACTTGAAATTTCCCGAAAAAGAAGCCTCTAGCTACTAGCCGCTAGCTTGGTTATCCATATTTCTTGCGATAACGCACGAATCAGGTTTATCAAGCTAATATCTAGTGGCTAGGAGCTAATAGCTCATTTTTGGGAAAAACTCAAGTCGTTTCAGTATATATTGTGCATTATACATCAATTTTATTTTACTGACAACACCCCCCACAGGGCGTTTGAAAATATTTCTTGTAACGCATTGAGCCAGCTCTGGTTGCGCCTTTCGTATTGGAAGAATCAAAAATAATTCCGAAAAAATCTGTGATTCCTCTTGTAAAAATTGACGACCGTTTTATAATTCGGAATTAGGAATGTGCAATTCCCCATTCCGTATTAACCAAGAGAGTATAGTTTTTGGAAATAATTGTTCCCTTTAATTTAACACAGAGGCGCTGCCGTGAACGTTGCTCATCGCCTTGAACGACTGGCGCAAAGTCAATCCGACGTTATTGCCGTTGCTCAGCCTACAAAGAAATATGTAAATCCCCGAAAATTCGATAATTCTGCAAATAAGGGTTGCGAGCTGCGAGCTGCGAGCTGCGAGAACTTTTCACTCAAGGCTATGCCCTCGGGGCGAGTTTATCAGACAATTACATTCCGGGAACTAAACGATTACTCCGATAAAATTGCGGCGGGGCTGATTCGCATGGGCGTTAAGCCGGGGCATAAAATTGCCGCTTTGGTAACGCCCGGGATTGATTTCGTCGCCAGCGTTTTTGGACTTCTCAAGTCTGGAGCGATTATGATTCTTATCGACCCGGGCATGGGTGGGAAAAATCTGCTCAAGTGTTTGACCGACGCCGATCCTGACGGTTTCTTCGCGATTTCCAAAGTTCATGCTATTCGCTGTTTTATGCGTCGCCGGTTTCCTCACGCCAAATACAACGTAACTGTAGGGCGACGCTGGTTTTGGGGCGGGAAGACGCTGGCTCAATTTAGAAAGCTGGACGCTCAAACGGTTGCCGACACGCCTTTTCCAGAACCGGAACCGAACGACCCGGCAGCGATAATCTTTACTACCGGTTCCACTGGACCGTCAAAAGGGGTTTTATATCTGCATAAAACGTTTGAAATGCAGGTTGACGAAATCGCCCGACAGTATGGGATTAAACCCGGTCAGATTGATTTGCCGGGATTCCCGATGTTCGGATTGTTCAACTGCGCCATGGGCTCGACTGCAGTCCTGCCAGACCTGGACGCTTCTCGTCCCGCGTCCGTCGATCCTCGCAATATCATCGAAGCGGTTCGAGACTGGGGGGTAACGCAGTCTTTCGGATCTCCTGCCATCTGGAAGAAAGTCGGTCAGTATTGCGCCGAACATGGCGAACGGTTGGAATCCGTCAAGATGATCCTTTCCGCCGGCGCGCCGGTTTTGGAACCCGTTATGCGGACTATGGTCAACTGTATTCAGGAAGGCGGAGTCGTTCACACGCCCTACGGAGCTACAGAAGCCCTCCCGACCGCAACCAACGATTCCAACTCCATCTTGTCGGAAACCGCTCCGAAAACCAGAGTCGGCGCCGGCGTTTGCGTGGGCAATCATTTCCCGTCAATTCAATGGAAAGTCATTAAAATCGTTGACGGTCCCATTCCCACGCTTGACCAGATTGAAGAACTTCCTCAGGGAGAAATTGGAGAACTCATCGTTACCGGTCCGCAAATTTCTCCCCAGTACGTAACCCGGCTGGACGCCAACGCAACAGGAAAGATTATCGAAGGCAAGAAGCAAGAGACAATAAGCAATAGTAAAGATTTCTCTACAGCCTACAGCCTACAGCCTACAGCCTCTAACATCATCTGGCACAGAATGGGCGACGTTGGTTATCTGGACGACAAAGATCGGTTCTGGTTCTGCGGTCGAATGGCTCATCGCGTTGTTGGAAAAGACAAAACATGGTTTACGATACCGACAGAAGCCATTTTTTTGCAGTCTGAGCTTGTCAATCGAGCCGCTCTGGTTGGCGTTCCAGAGGAAAATGCGCCATCTGATTCAACCATTCGCGTTCCGGTTATGATTATCGAACCCAAAGATGCGTCGATTTGTCATAGCGCTTCACGAACTAAAGAACTTTTGGAGAAAATGCGAGAACTGGCTAAAACCAGTCCGTTGACGCAAGATATCGACCTGTTTTTGGTTCACCCTTCATTTCCGGTTGATATTCGGCATAACGCCAAGATATTTCGAGAAAAATTGGCTATTTGGGCAAAAAAAGAGTTAAATCGGTAGAATATTGCTTTAGAAAACTCAAGAAAGGTTGTTTAAGAGCCGATATTATTAACAAAAGATTGTATCGATTTTCGGTTTTATTCAGGAAACGTGTAGTTTTTCCGACCGAAACGAAGCGAGAGCAGCAAATTAAAAGATTGAGTTGTCTTGCCAGTTCGATACGGAAAAAACTTTTGTAATAATCATTGGAGTCTTGCCATGAGAACGCTGTATTTTGCCGGTTTACTGCTTACGATAATGCTTTTGAGCGTTATGAATGTCGGTTGCCAGTCCACTGTCGGCGGCATGACGTTGCCTAGCCCATATTATCTCGAAGATGATACGCAGTATTTCCCTGCTGGTCCTGAAGATCCATTGTATCAGGAACGAGCGGCTATTCAGAAAGCCTCTGAAGAAGAAACAATTAAGAGATTATAGTTGCGAGTTGCAAATTGCGGGTTGCACGTTGTGAAAAAACAGACGCGATAGGTGAAGTCAATTCCACAGTAAATAGTGGAACCTTATTGCGTCTTGTTTGGTTGTTATTCTATGCATGCGTTTTTTGTGGCGCAGGGTTGGCGTTCGAAGGCGTAAATCAAGCCTTCGCCAACCCGGAATCAGAGGCGCAGAATTCTGAACCGTCTGTCAATTCCGAAGCGCCTGTTCAAGACAATAATTCTAATAGCGGCGAATCTGGAACCAAACCCGCTCGAAATGGATTTCAGGAATGGAACAATCGTTCGGTTCCAATGATGAGCCGTCTGTTTGTCTGGATTGGATTTATAATGTCGATTGGCTTGACGGCTAAAATTCTTACAGCGTTTAACGATCGCCATATTGGTCTAATGACTGTAATATTTGTTGGCTGCGTTGGGGCGCTAACAAGTATGATCGTTTTGCCAATTATTTATATCGGCGACGGCTTCAACCCGGTTTCTCCTGTCGGATTTGGGTTAGCTGTTTTGGTGGCTTTTCTGATCCTGCTTTTCTATAGCAATATACTCCGTCTTTTTGGAAAAGAAGAGTAGGGTATTCTAATTTTTGGTTCATCCACAAGTTGGCGTTGCGACCAATTAGTTGCGAGTTGCGAGATGATTTTCGCGATTGAGTATTCAATGATGCGGAAATGATAATTGAATTGCCAAAAGATTTTGATGAAAATCCATTTGATCCGTCAAATCCGTGAATTGACTGACCGGCGTCAAATGCCAGACGTCTTCTTGCCGAAAGCGTCGAATTTATAAATAATCTTTGTTTTTTTTCAACAAAATTCCATTCTGCCCCCTTGTCAAAATACGAAAAGAAGGCATAATAATTATTTCAGAAAATTATATGAATAATACATAGATTTTCTGTTAAAAATAGAAGTAATGATGGCTGTCGCTGGACGCGGTTTCGGATAGACCGCAAGAAGGCGGGCAGAAGTAATTTTATCTCAAAGAGGATAATAATGTCGGAAGAATTGAAAGTCGAATTGCGCGAGATTACCGGCAAACGCCGCAACAAACGCATGCGAAACAACGAAGGTAAAGTCCCGGCTATCCTGTATGGACACGGAGCAGAAAACATCATGCTTTCCGTTCCAGCCAAGGAACTGGGAATGATCATTCGCCGCGGCAACCGGGTTATTAAACTGACCGGCGCTGTCAACGAACAGGTTCTCATTAAAGAAATCCAGTGGAACACCTGGGGAGTTTCCGTTTATCACGTAGACTTTACCCGCGTAAACGCTAACGAAAAAGTCAACGTTATCGTTCCGCTCAAACTGCACGGCGATTGCCCTGGCGCTCAGGCTGGCGGCGTTGTAACGCAAAACATTCACGAAATTCATATTGAATGCCCGGCTATTGAAATTCCGGAATTCATTCAGGTTAAAGTTGACGATCTGCAGCTCAACGGACACATCACCGTTGGTCAGATTGTTATGCCGAAAGACGTTCGCGCTCTTATTGACGCTGATGAAATCGTCGTTCACTGCGCTCAGCCCAAGGAAGAAACTGAAACTGGCGCTGAAGCTGCCGAAGGCGCTGCTGAACCAGAAGTTATCGGTCGTAAGAAAGAAGACGAAGCCGAAGAAAAATAAAAGAAACAGATTTGGAATATTCGAGAGGCGAACAGCAAGAGATAATGTTATTTCTTTCCCGCTTTTCGCTGCTCTTGGTTTCCTTGAGATGGAGAACGCCGCATGAAACTAATCGTCGGTTTGGGCAACCCCGGCAGAGAATACGTTGGAACGCGGCATAATATGGGTTACGAAGTTGTCGGTTTGCTGGCTCGGCAAAACGGCGCAGGGCGTCCGAAATCAAAATTTCATGCTCAATACGTGGAATTAAACATTTTGGGTGAAAAAGTAATTCTGCTTTCCCCGTTAACCTATATGAACCGCTCTGGGCTGTCAGTATCGGAAGCGAAAGGTTTTTATAAACTGAATTTATCCGATATTTTAGTCGTTTGTGACGACCTGAGTTTGCCGGTAGGCAAAATTCGAGTTAGAACCGGAGGGTCGTCCGGCGGACAAAAAGGATTAGCCGACATTATTCGGCTATTGGGCACGGAAGAGTTCCCCCGGCTTCGGCTGGGAATAGGACATCCGGGCGACAGAATGTCCGTAGCCGATTGGGTTTTGAGCGGATTTTCCACCGAAGATAAACCGCTGGCGCAGTCAAGCATCGAACAGGCGGCGCAAGCGGCAGGCGTCTGGTTAAAGCAGGGAATTGATTCCTGCATGAACCAGTTTAATTAACAAAATACTTAACCATTCAGATTTTATAAGAGAGAGGCGCAATGTCTGTCAATTTTTACGAAGGAATGTTCATTTTGGATACCGCGCTTTACGCGCGCGATCCGGAAGCCGCCCCCAAGAAAATCGAAGCGGCTATTACTGAAAACGGCGGCGAAATTGCCGTTAGCCGTATTTTTGACGAACGCAAACTCGCGTACCCCATTAAGGGACAGCGCAAGGGCGTTTATTGGCTCGTTTACTTCCGTCTGGAAGGCGTCAAGCTGATTGAAGTTGAACGCTTGTTCAAACTCATCGAAGGCAATCTGCGACACATGGTTGTCAAACACGACAATCGTATGGCAGACGCCATGATTGAAAACGCCAGAACTGGCAATTTCGTTCAGGCTCACGATGAAGTTGTTCAGGAAACCAATCTTTCCGGCGAATCAATTTCGGTTGACGCTGTAACTGGCGACGTTACGGAAACGGACGACGACGAAGAATAATTTTATTCGCTGTTAAGATTACCTTGGCTGATCTGGATAGTTAAATGCATCGTTTAGCTGTCCAGAGAGAAATGCGGTTCCCCTTCTCTGCGAGGACGGTTTGTTCCTGTAGAGACTTCCTGTTTTACCTTTTTGTTTAATCGAAGGAGACTTTCCGAGATGGCAAGTTTTAACAGAGTTATACTTATGGGCAACGTAACCCGAGATGTGGAAGTGCGTTATTTACCCTCCGGCGCGGCAGTTTGCGAATTGACTTTAGCGGTCAACGACAGACGTAAAAACCAGCAGGGAAATTGGGTTAACGAAGCGTCATTTTTTGACGTAACGCTTTGGAACCGAACAGCTGAAATTGCAGGGGAATATCTGCAAAAAGGCGCGCCAGTTCTGATTGAAGGCAAGCTGCGCCAGGAAAGCTGGACTCAGGAAGACGGTCAGAAACGATCCAAGATTCGCGTTATTGCAGACCAGATGACCCTTCTTAGCGGTCGCGGTCAGGGCGATGGCTCTGGCGCTCCTGAAGACGGCGGCGGATACAACCGTGGCGGTCGTCAGGGCGGCTATGGTAATCAGGGCGGATACAATCAAGGCGGTTATAACAACCATGGCGGTTACGGCAACCAAAACAGTTACGGCAACCAGGGCGGTTATAATCAGGGCGGATACAACCAAGGTGGATACAATTCCCAAGCTGGGAACGCTCCCACTCCGGAGATTCCGTCTCGTCAAATTAACGAAGATATTCAATCTTCAGACGGCGCTGATTCTGGCTCGTTTACGCCTCCGCTGCCGCCAGAAGATCCACCGTTCTAAACGTTAAGGAATAAATAGCGATTGCTGACAAGAACGGTTAATCGAACTTGTTGCTTATCGTTAATAAAATACAGTTGTTTTATATTTTTTAACCCTCATTTTAAGGATTTACAAATGCCTAATACGACAAAACAAAAGAAAATCAAGCGTAATCCTTTCCGCGTTAAGAGAGCGCCTAAGGGAGAACGCGGCGGTTTCCAGTTGTTGCTCATTCAGTCTGTAGACAAACTCGGGAAACAGGGCGACGTCGTTGAAGTCAAGCGCGGATACGCCGTCAACTATCTCATTCCTCAGGGTCTGGCAACCATCGCCACTGAACACCACAAACGCATGGTAGAAAAGCACAAGGCTCAGTTGGCGGAACTGGAACGCAATCGTCTGCTCAAACTGCAGGCTATTGCCGATCAGCTCAAAGAGCTGGAAGTCAATATCGAAGAAAACGCATCCGATTCCGGACAGCTTTACGGTTCTGTTACAGCCCAAAAGATTGCTGGCGCTTTGAAGAATAAGGGTTTTCACGTTACCGCGGATCAGATTATCCTCGAAGGCCCTCTGAAGGAACTCGGACGTTACACAATCAAAGCTCGACTTGGCGCCGACATCGAAACCGAATTCAAGGTTTGGGTCGTTCCAGTTGTTACTGCTGATCTGTAATATATCCCCCTTAAATGGGTAACGAACAACCTTGTTAGTTGTCAGTATTTAGCTTATAGAGTTATTTCCTCTTAAGCTTTTTACTGACAACTAGCTTTTTTAAACATTCGCAATCTGGTTCATCCGACACTTTGACGCTTTTGAACTAATCGGGCGTTTCGCCTGCAAAAGTATTTTTTAAACACGAAATACACGGAAAAGAACGAAACAAACGAAAGAATTATTTTAATATATAAATATTTTTCGTCCATTTCGCATATTTTGTGTTTTTCGTGTTAAAAAACAATGACTCACGAATGTATATTGATTTGACAATTAACTAATCGGCGTTAATCAGTTTAATCCGTATTATCCGTGTGCGGACTGACCCATGTAAACGTTGTTAGGATCCACCTTATCATAAAGTCTTATGCCCAGCCCAAAACGCGCGCCGAGAAATCAAACGCTCACTCTGACGGAAGAACAGTATTCGCAGCTTCAAAAGCGGCTGGACGTTCCGACGTTCCCTCTGTTGGCGCCGGACATGGAGAATCGCATCTTCAACTGCGATCTGTATGACGTTCTGGACTCGTTGCCGGAACAGTTTGTTGACTTGATGATAATTGACCCGCCGTATAATTTGACAAAAGAATTCAACGGGTTGAAGTTCAACAAACGTAACAACGAGGCGTATATTGAGTATCTTGAAGAATGGTTTCCGCGTCTGATTAAAACGCTTAAGCCGACGGCGTCTGTTTATCTTTGTGGCGACTGGAAATGCTCTGCAGCGGAGTTTACGGTTCTGGATAAGTACCTAACCGTTCAGAACCGAATCGTCTGGCAGCGGGAAAAAGGGCGCGGCGCGAAACGCAACTGGAAAAACTGCTCCGAGGACGTCTGGTTTGCGACTGTTTCCGATTCTTATTATTTTGACGTAGAAGCGGTTAAGATGAAACGCCGCGTTCTGGCTCCGTATCGCGTTGACGGCAAACCGAAAGACTGGCAGCAGACCGATGACGGCGCGTTTCGCATGACATATCCATCAAATTTTTGGGACGATATTTCTATTCCCTACTGGTCTATGCCGGAAAACACGGATCATCCAACGCAGAAGCCGGAAAAACTCCTGGCGAAACTGATCTTGGCAAGCTCGAAACCGGGCGACCTGGTTTTTGATCCTTTTTTAGGAAGCGGTACGACGGCTGTTGTCGCGAAGAAGCTCGGAAGAAAATATTGCGGTATTGAACTCAACTCGCAATATTGCTGCTGGGCGTTAGCGCGACTTGATAAAGCCGAACAGGACGCTAAAATCCAGGGCTATTCCGACGGCGTCTTCTGGGAACGGAATTCGGGGAAATAGGGCGGCACGAACCGGGCTGAATTATTTCTATCTATTATGCATAAAGGTATGCGTCCGAGTGCATGCAAATATTTCTGGCGCTCAATAGTTTGTCCGAAGAAAGACAGTACTGTAAAAAACATTGGAGATAATACATCGCGATAGCTACAGCGGACGCTAGTCTGCTATAGTCCCGATAGGGACGACAAAGTCGGAGGC
>JAZQDP010000007.1:0-4413 GCA_045546875.1 Thermoguttaceae bacterium
TACTCCCCCCTGTGTTTATGCGAACATATAACATAGGCGGGATAATTTTACTGAAACGACTTGGGTTTTCCGAAATAAAGCCTCTAGCTGCCAGCTTCTAGCTATTAGCTTGATAAACCTGATTCGTGCGTTATCGCAAGAAACAGGAATAACCAGACTAGCGGCTAGTAGCTGGAAGCTAACTTGCAACTAAAGGCGCGCGGTTGCCGGATGAGCCTTATTTATGTTCTCATTTCGTTTTTAACCGCATATTTGTCAAGACATTCTGTTAAATAAGCTCTTTTTAGGAACTTTTTCAAAAATTTTTTAAAAAATATCTTTTTTACCCGTCATGTTTTCTCAAAAAATTCGTATTATATAATGTGGTTCAACCGATAACTAAAAATTTTCGGAAGAATCAATTGTTGTAATGATTGGAATACATGATCAACTCCACCACTTGATAACAGGGCGCTACTACCCGCTAGAGTCCCCGTTAGGGCAGTAAAACCGTTTAGCGCATTTTCGATAATGGGTTGTTGGTTTTTTATTCCATCACTGAATTCCTTGAATTTTGCCATCGCTTCACTAATGGCATTATTCATATCATTTTTTGCCGTTAACCTTATTTCTGCTACATTACTCATGGTTACTTTAATTAAAATTTCAGCTTTACTCTCAATCTTTATTATTTTAATTGAGATGTTTTCTATCTTTTATTGGTTTTATCGCATGATATCCTATTGGTGCTATCATGGCGTTATCTTAACAAGAGATAATAATAAACGTGATGTTTTTTTTCATGCTTTAGGCGAAGCTTCTGTCTTTACATTTATTGTTACAACCCCTGTTTTATATTTAGGTTATTGTATGTGGGGTTCTCATGACGAAACAGGTCTTGCTTGGCTTTTAATGTTCCTTGTCTTATTCATCCCTTTTATCTTTTTTTTCATCTTTTTTTACATAGGTTGTTCTGAGATTTTCAAGATGGAACAAGCTCAAAAAGACCAAGATTCAGAATCCATCGAACGTTAATTGAACGCCTTCGATATTTTTCCATATATCAGGCCATTGGTTTCTTATAAAAGCTCGGACTCCGAGCTTTAAGAACGGGCGTGGTTTCATGGTTTTAATTCCTTCTTTCCATCGATATATTTGGTTCATCCTGCAAGTCCGTACCTGAGAGCTAAAAACAGGCGTTTTGCCCGATCAAAATCTCACGCGGAGATGCGGAGACGCAGAGGAGGTTCGCGAAGTTTTAAAGAGCGCCCATTTCGGGAGGCGGGTAATACCCGCCGTTTCGCGGACAATGCCCGCACCCCATAAAAAGTTGCGCTTAATTCTTAACGACGCTGGCAACCCTGCCTTTTTCCAGAATCGTAACGATGACGTCGCCTGGGGTTAATTCTTCGCTTGAACGAACGACCGCACCCTCTTCGTCGAGCGTTACGGAATACCCTCTGGATAGCGTTTTCAAAGGAGAAAGCGATTCGCATTTTGCGGTAATTTTTTCTAACGAGGCGTTTTTGGCTTTGATTTGATCTGCACAGGCGCGCTTGAGTTTCTTTTCCATATCGTCAAGCAGCTGCGACCTGTAAAGGATGCCGTCGAAAATATTGGTAAAAACGCGTCTCGACTCAATATTTTCCAGCCTCCGGCGAGCTAAAAGAACGACGCTGTTCAGAGCCGCCTTTAGTTGTGAAGCGCATTGCTTCAGGCGTTGTTCGATTGCTTTCGTGTCGGGAGAAACTCTCTGCGCGGCGTCCGTCGGGGTCAAAGCGCGCAGGTCTGCCGCGAAGTCCGACAGCGTTACATCAACCTCGTGTCCGATAGCGGAAATAACAGGAATATTTGACGCCGCTATCGCGCGAACGACGGGTTCTTCGTTAAACGTCCATAAATCTTCTGGCGAACCGCCGCCGCGAGTTACGACGATAACGTCAACCGGGTTAGTCATTTGGTTGAGCGTTTGAATTTGCCGAACCACTTCCAGCCCCGCCCCCTCGCCTTGCATTTTCGCCGGCGCGATAAGAACGTTAAGGCTTTTCCATCTCAACCGAAGCGTCTCTAAAAAATCGTGTAAAGCCGCCGTGCCGATGCCGGTTACCACGCCAACGCGATGAACGGAACCGGGAATCGGGCGCTTGCGCCGCTGGTCAAACAAACCTTCTTCAGACAGCTTTTTATACAGCAGACGGTATTCCCTCTGAAGGCGGCCCTCGCCGCGAGGTTCTGCATGGTCTATAATGAGCTGATAACGACCGGAGGGCGGGTAAACGTCAATTCGACCGCGGCAAAGAATTTCCATTCCGTCTTGAAGATTGAACGTCAGTCGGCTTGCCGCAGATCGCCAAATCACCGCGTTTAGAACGCCTGTTGGGTCTTTAAGAGAAAAATAAATATGACCGGACGACGGACGAGACAGCCCCGAGATTTCGCCCGCAACCCAGATATTAGACAACTCCCGGTTCAACACGTCTTTGATTATTTCGTTGACCTGAGTTATCGATAAAATTTCTGTATTTCCATCTTGATTTATCATATCTGTTTATTATACGCTAATTTGGAAAGAAATAAACCGGGGGGGAATCATAAACGACCGGAGGCAAACGACCTTACGCTCTCTAAAATCGGACTGTAAACTCGTCGTCTTTGTTTCGCGGCTTTCTGTTTTTGCTCGGCAACGGCAAATGGGTTTCAACGCAGTTTTCCCAATGGCGGACAGTTTCCGGTCGGCGAGTCCCATGCCGCCAAACAATTGCAATAACGTCAATTCGGCATTTGTTTAGCCCCAGCCCGGGCAAATACAATTTCTTAAAACTTTCCGCCGCCGCGCGGATTCGACGCTGTTTTTCCAAATTGACGTTTTTTTCTGGCGGATAATACGTTTCATCTGAGCGGGTTTTTACCTCAACGAAGACGAGAACGTCGCCGTCCAGAGCCACGATGTCAAGTTCGTACTGACCGTTTTTCCAGTTCGTTCGGACGATCTGATACCCTTTCATCTGGAGAAATCGGGCGGCATACCGTTCCCCGCGCTTGCCTAACGGCTGAGAATCGTCGTAAACGTCGAACGCGTCCAGCCGTTTATAGTACCATATCCGACATCGTTTTATCCAATTGGAAAGGAATGATATACGCATTATTCTCTCCAGATTCAAACAGGACAAAATCGAAACGTCCCGCGCCCACGCCTTTCAGTTTTCGGACATATACGTTTTGCAATAGGACAAAACAGCCTTGCGGAATTCCTTTGTCTTGTCGGGATCGTCCCACATTCCATGATGCGAATTCGGAAAATCAATGGCAATATGGGTAACGCCGTTAGATTCAAGAGCTTCGGCAAGAATCTTCCGATGACAGGGTTTGACCAGATCGTCTTTGCCGCCGTACGCAAATATGGTTGGAACCGAATCTTTTGTTATGAACGACACCGGCGAAAGACTGGCAACGAGCCGCTGCGATTCTGGAAGCCCCAGGTCGGCTGCTGCAACCTTTTGACCTGATCCGGCGGTAACAAGCGCTGCGGACGTATCCGCGCCCCACGCCTTTTCGCTGAAATCGCTCGGTCCAACCTTCTCAAAAACAAAGGATATCGGTATGGGAGATTCTGCCGCTCGGGAATACGAGTACAACAAAGCCAAATGACCGCCAGCAGAAAATCCAGAGATTGCAATTTTGGGCGTTTTGTATCCATGTTCAGTAAGATACCCTTTGATTGCGCCGATGCACTCGGTAATTTCGTCCAGCATCGTATAGATTGTTACCCCACGGCTCTTTTTGGTAATAAGCGAATAGTCGAGCGTAGCTGTAATACATCCATGTTTTGCATAGAATTTACAGGCATAGGCGATGTCTTCTCGTCTCCCGCTATTCCATGATCCTCCGTGAATGAAAAGAAGCAAAGGAACGCTGCTGTCGGTTTTAAGATTGGACGGAATGTAAAGGTCATATTTCAGATCTTTCTGGCTGTTATAAACGAGTCCGGTAATCTCCTGCCCATCTTTTTTTGTCCACCCTACGAAGTAGCCGCCCTGCTTGAGAGAAGTTACCAGCGTTTGCGCTGAGGTAACGCACCCTCTTATAAGAAAGACGAAAATGACAACAGCTGCAATGGTTACAATCGTACATCCAATCTTTACAGGTCTGTAGGACATGATGCGCAAGAACGCGTTTCCTTTTTTAATCGACATAATTTTTATCCGTTCGGATATCTAACAAAATCTGTGGAGCAAACAATCTAAACAACAATTGTTTGCGTTGCAAACTATTGATTGTATTTTTTGATTATAGCGCTAAACATGGTCGAGTGCAAGAGGACGGGACGACAGGACAATGTACGTTCCGGTTATTTTCTTTCCCCAGCGTCTTGACAAACCGTTCAATCCCTGATATAAATATACTGAATCGACTTGAGTTTTTCCGAAATGAAGC
>JAZQDP010000008.1:0-10467 GCA_045546875.1 Thermoguttaceae bacterium
TATGTTCTTACCCCCCTGCTTTTAGCTCATTTCTCAGCCAAAAATCATTTCATACTGAAAAATCAATGATATTTACACTTATAATGTCATACTTTTCTCTAAAAATATCTGAAAAAAGCCGTTTTAGGAAATGGAAACTAACTATATAGATTATACCCGATTTTACAAAATTGACAAGAGCAGAGAGAGAATCAAGAGCGTGCTCAACATTTTGTTGCGCTAAAAAAGGAAAGGAACGCAGAGACCGCAGACTACTCGCAGAATACGCAGACGGGCTGGGAATGTGGCGACGACGCTAACTACGTTAGCTACGCCACGATTCCCGCCCGATTTTTTATTTTTTAAATCGCAAACGGACATCGTGTCATAGCCCGGCAACGTCGGGCGTAGATGACACATGTTCGTTTGCTTCTGCGCTCTCTGCGAGGAGTCTGCGTATTCTGCGTTCAAAATAAAAAACAAATATATAATCGAAAACCTATTGATTACATCAACAAAACTTAGCAGCTCTTGCGGTATTGCAAAGGGAGAAAGAATCTGGTATAATTGTAATTGATTTTAGCTTCTAGCTAACAGCTCCTAACCTAACTTCCAACTATGAGTAATCCAATATCCTTTTTCCAGCGCGTTCCCCCGTGGGCGATTTCGCTGCTGATACATTTGATTATTTTGATTGCCCTGGCGCTGCTGCTGCGGACGACGGTCGTCGTTATTCGCGGGGCGGATTCCGACAGGACGGCGGAAGTCGGCATTGAACTCAAAAGCCGGGTCGACGGCAAGACGTACTATCAGTCCGCCGAGGAATTTGAGGCGTCTGCGGCGGCGCAGAGTCAGGGAAACCAGAGCAGTCAGAAAGAGTCCGCGGCGGATATTGCGTCGGAACTGACGCTGGACGCTGACCCGACTTCGGCTCTGCCGGGCGCGCTGGGAATTACCGCAGACGACCTCGGCGGCGGGTTGGGAACTGATCTTGACGGCGTTCTATCCGATCCCGGCAACGGATCCGGAGGCGTTGGCGACGCATTAGAAAACGCAGGAAAAGGCGAAGTGCGTTGTTTCGGTACGACGGGAACAGGAAAACGATTTGTCTATGTTTTTGACCGCTCCGGGAGTATGGGGGGAGGTTCACGTTCCGCTTTGGGAGCTGCCAAAAGAGAACTCATTCGATCGTTTAATTCTTTAACCGCTCAGCAGGAATTTCTTATTGTATTTTATAATCAGGATCCGATTGTATTCCCTCAAAAAGACCTTGCTTTAGCAGATTCACGGGGAAAACGCAACGCAGAAAATTTTGTTGATACAATTGCCGCCAATGGAGGCACAGACCACATGGCAGCTTTGAAGCGAGCTTTAGCCTGTAAACCGGACGTTATTTTTTTTCTAACTGATGCCGATGAACCCAAAATGTCAAACGGAAACTTAGCGGAAATTAAACGTTTGGCTCGCGATGCTGGCGGGGTTCAGATCAACGCTATTGAATTTGGAGTTGGAGAAAAAATTTCGCCCGACGGCAATTTTATCCAACGGCTAGCTCAAGACAATGGCGGACAATACATCTATTTCAACGTCAACACCTTACGCTAATTAGTTGCGAATTACGAGTAGAAAGAAACGCATGCGTATCATAAAAACCTCTCACACTTGCAACTCGCAACTAATAGTCGGATGAACTTTTATACTCTACTTAACCGTAAATTTCGTTCCACAGACCGTTAAGGTCAACGTCTTTAACCGTACCGACAAAGAAGACGGCGCGGAAGTTCATCTTTTGAACCGTACCTGCCGGAAATTCCCCTCCCTTGATGTAGTACGGCAGCGGGGAAACGTTGCCATAGTCGCGAACCAGCCACGGGCATTCCCCTTCAACGCCCCACTCTTTCCATGCGGCGCCGGGAGCGCAGAAGACGGCGCAGCCTTCAGTAATGGCAGGATTGAATCGACGAGCGCCGTAGTACGCCATCCATTTATGCGGTTTCTTTTCGTTGTCCTTCTGATTGAAAACGCCTTCGTCGGAAACGAGGAATCCGCCGCCGTCCGGGCAAAGATCCTGAGAAACGCGAACGCCAAAGAATCCGTGGTTGGTTGAACGGCACGTTACGTCAACGAGTAACGTTCGAGCGTATTCCAGGTCGAGAATATAGTAGTCGTCACAGCGCCAGTCGATTGTATACTTGCGTGTGTCGGTAATGATCGGGTCTTGATCCGGCTTCTTCCAAACGCCTTCGTCCGTCCAGACGATTTTATTCTCTTCACAAGAAACGACTTTCACGCCCTGAGAAAGAATCTGACCGTCAGCGCGCCCTGACTGCCAGTAGTTGCCGCCATTGACCCCGTCTTCGCCCAGGAAGCAGCCTCGATGGTGCGGCCATGGCTGAGACGATTCCGTCAGAACCGTTACCATTGATTTCGGTCCGACCATCGGGTACAGGTACGGATAAATCTGGTTCGGGCTGGTTCGATACGTCGCCAAGCACTGGTTGTCTTTGCGAATCCAAAGGTTTTTATCAGCAAAATCGGGATTGTATCCGGTGAAATGTTCAACGGCTTGATCTCCCCAACCGGGAATGAACTTGCCTTTTCTGCCAGCGTAAATCGGCTGGTACTGATTTCCGGTTTGAGCGGTTTCTTCCGCTCCAGCAAGCGTATAGGACAACCCGACAGCCGCGGCGGCAGCTGCAGTCGTTTTGAAAAATTCACGTCGTTGCATTTGTTTGAAATCTCCTTGGTAAATGATCTGGTTATTAAACTGTAAATACAAAGTTGAATTCATTTGTAATATTTCTATTTTAACAAAGCGCTAAATGAAAAACAACCGGGGAACGGAAAAGAATCGGGAAATATTCTTTAAAATTATCTATTTTTACAAACTGTCCGATTGTAAATGAATAAACAAGCTTGTATAATAAGTATCAAAAACGTAGATTTATTTATGCTGTTATCGAAAGGAGCATATTATAAATCGACGCGAAACGTTAAAATACATAGTCACGACAGCAACGAGCGTTAGACTGTAACCGATAGGGTCGAATCCAACCTGAGAAAAAAAGAAGATGGAGAAAAATAAACGATGAAACTGTTTATCAAGGCGATAATTGTATTAATAACGGTTTTGTTCGTTTTAATAGTAGCGATTCATATATACGCATACTTGCTTTTCTTTGGCAATCGCTATTCTACAACTAAATGGACGCCTAAAATCCAAACTTTTGTGGAAAGCGAGTTAAACATTCCCCTTCCTCAAACCGTGCCGGTTCAATACTTCTTTTTTGATAAATTTCAGGACTATATTTCAGAATTATTGATTTCCGTCCCGTACTCAGACGTTCCTAAATACATTCCTAAAGGCATAGAGGAAGCCGCTCCGTTTGACAGCAAAACAGAATTTTTAGGTTACATAAACTCTAAGAATATAAAATATTCTCTTAAGACGAAGCTCAAAGAATTTGAGTTCTATAAAAGGTATTCTGGAAGAATTCCTGACAAAAAACTGCATTGCGAAGTTCTCGTTCTGTCTCAGCAGGACTTTGAGACGCTCCCCTCCTCCGCCCCGGTTGACGTTTTGATTTACTTTTTTGAATTCTAGGGAAGACGTTTTATAATACAAATGCAAAACGGTAACGAAGTTACGCTTAATGAAAGGCAGTAATACAGCGAACGGAATGAGCGGAATTACGCAGTTCGCCGAGGGCAAAACAAATCGGTGTAAAGAACAACCTCCGTTCAGCCCGGTTCGCGGGACGCCTTCACCCGCCGCAGGATTTTAAGCCGCAAAGAGTGTTCATCATTGGAAGGCGCACCCCAAAATTATGAACGCACCCCGTTCGAATTCCTCATTAAAACCGCCCCTTGTATTTATTCTCAAGATTAGATATAATAGAAATTTAGATAATCGGAATAATCTAAATGTTTTGTTCAAACCAACAGGAGAGATCACATGAAATCATTTTCAGGACGAGCGCTGGCTCTGACGGCGGCGCTGTTGTGTATTTGCGGTATCGTAACGGCTCAGGAAGCGCCGGAGTCCCCTGCTCCGCTGGGCGACGTCTTGCGCGCGCCTTCCTATCCGCTGGTCGTACACGACCCGCTGTTTAGCATCTGGAGTTCCACCGACAATCCCGGAACGGACTACACAAAGCACTGGGCGGGACAGATTTCCTGCATTACCGTCATGGCAAACGTCGACGGCAAAACCTATATGCTCATGGGCAAAGCCTCGAAGGAAATTGAAGAGAAAGAAGAAGTCAACATCGTCAAGCCGGAATCCATTCGCGTTTGGGCGACCAACACGGTTTATACGTACAAAACAGACGGCGTCGAAATCACGATGCGGTTTCTCTCCCCTGTTCTGCCGGACGATCTAAAGCTGCTTTCTCGTCCTGTTACGTACCTGACGTGGACGGTCAAAGCGACTGACGGCAAACAGCATTCCGTTCAGATTTATTACGACAACACCGCAGAACTGGCGGTTAAAGACGTCAGTCAGACCGTTGCCTGGTCCCGCCCGGAATGCGATTCCCTGACGGTTATGAACTTCTGGAACGTCGAACAGCCGATCCTGGAAACCAGAGGCGACCGTCACAAGATCGACTGGGGCAGCCAGTACGTTGCGGTTCCTCAGCAAACCGGCGTTGAAACGGTTTTCGCCTCTGACGAAGCTGCGAGAATGCAGTTCTATCAAACCGGGACGATTCCCTCCAAAGACGACAAACGTTTTCCGCGTCAGACGAAAGACAAATGGCCGATGATCGTCGTTCGTTTTTCGTTTGACAGCGTCGCCGATCAGCCGATTGAAAAGCGATTGATGATTGCCTACGACGACGAATGGAGCGTCAATTATCTCGGAATGAAACTGCGTCCGTACTGGCGCAAAGACGGCGCGGAAATTCTCTCGACGCTCGTTCTTGCCAACAATCAGTACGAGGGACTTGTCAAACGCTGCGCGGATTTCGACAAGGAACTGTACGCAGACGCGGCGAAAGTCGGCGGCGACAAGTACGCTCAGTTGCTTTCCATGACGTATCGACAGGTTATCGGCGCACATAAGTTGGTTGCTCTGCCGGACGGAAGACCGCTGTTCTTCTCCAAAGAAAATGGAAGCGGCGGATTTATCGGCACGGTTGACGTTTTGTATCCGACCACGCCCGCGTTGGCTCTGATGAACGTCGAATTGCTCAAAGGAACTGTTACACCCATTTTCGAATACGTCAAAACCGGACGCTGGAAGTTCCCCTTCGCGCCTCACGACCTCGGATTCTATCCCCAGGCAACGGGTCAGCTTTACGGCGGCGGCGAAAAGACGGAAGTCAATCAAATGCCCGTCGAAGAGTCCGGAAACATGATTATCACAACGGCTCTGATTTGTCATATTGAAGGCTCGGCGGAATACGCGGCTCGGTACTGGGACATGCTTTCGCAATGGGCGGCGTTCCTCAAAGAGAAGGGATTCGACCCGGAAAATCAGCTCTGTACCGACGACTTCGCCGGGCATCTGGCTCACAACGTCAACCTGTCCGCCAAGGCGATTGTCGCCCTTGCCTGTTACGCCCGGCTGTGCGAAATGCGAGGGTTGACAAACGAAGCGAACGAATATCGCGCGTTAGCGGAACAGTTTGTCGAACAGTGGATTAAAACCGCCGACGACGGCGACCATTTCCGTCTGGCGTTCGACAAGCCCGGCACGTGGAGCATGAAATACAATATCGTTTGGGACAAGATTCTTGGGCTAAACCTGTTCCCGAAATCCGTTATGGAAAAAGAAATCGCGTACTACAAAGCTCATCAGATTCGTCCCTACGGCTTGCCGCTGGACAACCGTTCAGACTATACGAAAATGGACTGGGAAGTCTGGACTGCAACCATGGCTGACAATCAGGCGGACTTCGACGCTATCATGACGCCCATTTATCAGTTCATCGACAAGACGCCCGACCGTCTCCCGATGACGGACTGGTATTACTGCTCGAACGCGAAATTCCGCGGGTTTATCGCCCGACCGGTAATTGGCGGCGTCTATATCAAGATGCTCGAAGACAAAGAAATCTGGAAGAAATGGTCCAGCCGCGGAGGAAAATAACCTTGATAACGCAGCGCTAAAGCCGCCTTGCGCGGGCGGCCGTTTACGCAAAGTGGCTTTAGCTTGTTCAAAAAGGAAGAAATAACCATGAATGACGAAGCGGTTTTATCAAACGACAATCGTTTTACTTCCTTTACGTATAACAATCGCGTTATACGGTTTAAAACATCGTCCAAACTCGAACGATACACAAAGATAATCGAATGGAACAAAGGCTATATCGTTGTAATGGCGGTATATAATGGGGTTGAAGTGGAGGAATATATTGACCTCATTCCCATTTTGGAAAACCTGTGCATCAACCCCGATGAATTTTTGAAACCGATTAGAAAGGTTCGAATTCAATATGATTAAAATTGGAAACATATCGGAAATGAAACGAATCGCCGACAATGCCGACATCATTGTCAATGGCTATGCTTTTACAAAGATTGACGTAGGCGTTCAAGTTGTAAATCTTGAACGCTCAACGGCTTGCGTTTTTGGTTCTGACGATTCCGTAATCGAAACCAGCATGGACGATATCGAGTTGGAAATTGTTACAGACTATTACAACCGCAACAAAAGATTTATGGAGGACTAAATACCAAAGTATTATTCTTTTAAAGTATGCGGATATTATCTGTACTTTACCTCGCATTGCATTATTGAAGCCATGCACGTTCACGCCAGCGATACACAATTAACGGAATCCAGCTCCGCAAAATTCTTTGTAATGAGCAATGGCGATACAACCGTCGAAAACAGAGGCGTACTTAACGACAAAGAAATATCAAAAATCCGAGAGTTTATCAAAGAAAACTACAGAGATATGTATATCAAGTGGTCTTCATTTAGCGATAAAGGTTTTTTTGGAGAATAATCAGGCTCATCAGGCAAGTTGTCGGCTGTGAGCAAAAAACAGGCGTTTCGTCCCCCCGGAAGTGTTTTTTAAGCCGCGAAATACACGAAAAGCACGAAACAAACGAAAGGATTTTTATAATCTTAAATTTTTCGTAACTTTCGTGTTTTTCGTGGTAAAAATTCAACGATTCACGAATGATCATTGAATTGTCAATTAACAAATCGGCGCTAATCTGTTTCATCCGTCAAATCCGTGTACGGACTGACCTGCGTAAACGCCAAGCGCCAAGCAGATTTTCAGCGCTGCAGCTGCTTTTCAAAGACTTCTGTAATTTTGCCAATGACTCTTTCCAGTTCCTCGTCTTTTTTCTGCGGCTGGGCGTTGGCTTCATCAATCGCGACCTGAATCGCGGTCGAAAGATTGGAAAGCAGTTCCTTCATGGCTTTAATCACGAGGACGGGAAATCCATAGTCGATTTCAGCGGTCTGATTTTTATAAATCACCTCTTGATAACGCTCTTCATACGTTCTGACGCGCGTCGAATCCTTGTCCTCATACGGGACGTAACGAACGCGGTCTTCTGTAACATTTTCCATCGGCGCGATGTACGCCGGGCGACCGTCAATCTCCCCGTTGGGAACATGGCTTTTATTCTCTGCCGGAAGCTTGTTCACAAGATCGGTTAACGTACTCAAAACATCCTGTAAAGCGCGGCACTGCGGGACGGTCAAGTCCGCCTGAATTCCTTCAAATTCAAAGCGGCCTTTATTCACCGAATTGGCTTGCTGACGCGCGCCGTGCTGAGCGACGACTTCACGAATAATCTGGAATACCTGGCTTGCCAGCGACTCCGGCGTATCAATAAGCCACGCCGACCGCTGGACGGTCTCCATCTTTCCTTTCGCGTTATAACGAATCTGACGCACTTCCTGCGCCCGAATCGACTGAATCAGTTCATGCGCCTTGGCAAGCTCGCGTTTCTGTTTTGTAAAAGTCGTTTGAATGCTCATAATTTCCTTCTTTCTTTATGCTTTGTTGAATTACAAAAAATGGAACCGTTTATCGCCTCCAATGCACAGGCGAGTGAAGATTTCTCTTCAGCGAAAGGCTTAACCCGGCAGACAGCCGAAACCGAAGTTTCTTCGTCTGAGGGGTCGGAACTTTGCCACCGTGAACGTCCAATCCGCTTCCCGTCCGCGAGCGAACGAAAAGCAGAAAAACATTGCAAACGTTCACTACTTACATGACTCCCGCGTTTACTAAAAGCCTCCCTGTTTCATCCGTAGACCCACAGGAAAACTCACCACCCTCGCCCTGTCAGGGTTCAGGCATGACCAGAGGCCACTCGGTTGATTTCCGCACTTACGACCGTAACGCCGTCGCTCGCAAAAAATAAAAGTACATGGTATCCCAAAAAGCGCCGCCCTCGCCAAAAACAAAAGAAAAGAAATCTGCTTTATCCCATCGGCGGTAAACAATTTTACCGCGTCAGGGTTCCTGTCGTCGTTGATAAAAGATATGCTCTTATCAACATCTCCAGGTTATTTAAGCCTGAATTCTTCGCTCTTCAATACGCGTTTGCCATTTTGGGACAACGCGGCAAACGCTCAGGCGGTTTTTTCGCTTTTTTGGAATGCAATATTCGTTCTTGAATAACTTACAGAATTCGATGAAGGGGACGCGCTGGTGCGAACCCGCACGGGAATAGGACAAGGTCATGCCTCCGAAAGAGCGTTTTTCGGCGTTACCCACGTCCAATCGGGAACCGACCCTGTCGGGCGCATCCACTTCGTATTCTGCCTGAAGTTTTAATCCTTGAACAGACTTTTTATTCGAAACTATTTCACAGACGCCAGTAAACCGACTCCTGATCCATAGTCTCTTTTCGTAAAACGATTCCATCTGCACTGAATTTCGCGAAGAAATCCAGTACAGGCAACCTCAAAAAACGTCGTTTTTATGAGGTTACATAAATATTATAACCAGGACAAATGCGTTGTCAAGGAGTTTTAATAAGGGATTTTTCAGGAAAGGGATGCGCCCTTTTTTATATTTTTTCGGGGTTCCTCCTTGTACTGTCCAAGAGTATGTGTAAAATAGAGTTTATTAGAACATAGAGAACTGCAAACGCGGTTCTGACGCTTTAACTTAATACCAACCTTATTTCCTATATCATGACAGAAGAAAAACAAACTCCTGCTGCGGATTTCACGCTCCGTGATTTTCAAAACCTGATTAAAGACATGTACTACGAGAAAGACGTCGAACGCGGCGCAGAAGGCACGTTTATGTGGCTCATGGAAGAAGTCGGCGAGCTGGCGGCGGCGATTCGCGGGAGCAAAAAGCACGAACTCGGACCGGAATTCGCCGACGTCCTGGCGTGGCTGATGACAATCGCCAACGTCAAGGGAATCGACCTGACGGAAGAAGTCCATAAAAAGTACGGCTGCGGCTGCCCCGGCTGCGGCCAGTTCCATTGCGTCTGCCCGAACTCCGATAAACCGTAACCGTACAGGGCGCAACTCCGCCGACCCTGACAAATGTAGGAGACAAAACCGCTCGTCTGTACAGACAAGCGGTCATATATATACTGAAACGACTTGAGTTTTTCCGATGTTAAGCCTCTAGCTGCTAGCTTCTAGCTATTAGCTTGATAAACCTGATTCGTGCGTTATCGCAAGGAATAGGGATAACCAAGCTAGCGGCTAGTAGCTAGGAGCTAATAGCTCATTTTTCGGGAAATTTAATGTAGAACAAGTATATTAATCATATCAAAACAGCTCAAATCCAGCGGCTGACGATGAGCCGCGATAGCTGGTTATTCCCCAGACTCCTCTTTCTCGTCGGACGCGTTCTTCTCGCACGACCCCTCTTTCTCGTCAGATTCTTTGTTCTGCTGACGTTCCTGTTTTTTCAACGCTTCGCGTTCCCAATCTTCTTTAACTCGATCCTCCCATTCCTTCCACTCTTCTTCAATCATCTGATTTCTTTCTTTAAGTTTCTCTTTGATTTCCTCGTCGTTTTCCTGGAATTTTGCCTTGAAAAAATTCATTTTCTCGATGACTTTCTGCTTCAGAAAAATCGAATTCTTTTGCTTTCCAAACCGGGAAAACAATTCCGGCTGTTCCGGAATGACCAAATACTCTACTCCAAACGGGTTCGGATAAAAAAAGACCATGACAGAAAAAGACGACGTCTGTTCTGGGGTGTACATTCTCATCCAGTCGTCGTATGGGAATTGCCATGCGGTTCCCATTTTCATTGGTCGGAACGGTAACATGCACAATCCCATCGGGTCAAACATTACTGCGTGGGCGATAAAAACGTCGTTCTCCTTCTCGGACAGCGTTTTTTCGTTGACGTCCTGCACCTCAATGCACAGATAGACGCACTGACTTTCATCGCTCGGGTCAATCCAGAGAACGATTTTCCCCTTGTCCGGGAGTTCGTATTCCCAGCAACCGCTCTTCTCGTTGAGAACGCACACTGCACCCTTTCCGGTAAGATGAAATTTTTCGACCGAATTGTTCTTGGACATCAAAAAAATCTC
>JAZQDP010000009.1:0-5303 GCA_045546875.1 Thermoguttaceae bacterium
AGGGGCAAAAAACGTGTCGATTTTTACGCAAATATTTTGACACGTATCTTTTTGCCGTATTTTCGGTTTTAATCAGCATTTCATAGGACTTGATGTTCATATAAGTATTATACATCAGTCCAGAAAACAATCAATTACCTATATTTTTAGAACGGATCGTCTAAGGCGCCGTCGTCGGCAGCGTCTCCGCCATCAGCCGCGCCTCCATCATCAGCTGGCTTATCGTCGCCGAAATCGGCATCGGAGCCAAAATCGTCATCTTTAGCGCCGCCGTCATTAGCGTCGTCGCCAAAGGCATTGTCGCCATCGCCAAAAGCGTCGTCTCCGCCGCCAAAACCATCGTCGTTATTGTCATCATTTCCGAAATCATCGTCTCCGACGCCTGGCTGTTCCTCATCAGCGTCAGACTTTTCGGGCTTCTTTGCTTTCGCAGGCTCTTCGTCTCCGCCTAAATCAATTTCACGTTCTTTCTTGGGCGCTGGGTCTTGTCGGAAATAAATCGGCTTATCCTGATCAATCTGAGCCAAACATTGAATCATGCCGGTATCGGTTGCTACATAGATTCTGTCAGTAATCTCATTAAGATATTGAATTTTGTTGTCTTTAAGCGGTATCGAACCTAAAATCTGTCCGGATTCCAAACTTAACACGGTAAGGTTATTGCGGCTGTCGACCGTATAGACGCGAGAATTTGACTGCGCAAGAAACCGCTTAATTCCCGGCGTTTGCCACAAAACCGTATCGCCTTTGATAGCATCCAGGCAAAACATGCCGCGTTGATAGGTAGGAATATAAACCCGTCGATCGTACACCTCTTTTTTCTTTTCATTTAAGTACATACGGCTCACAACGGCTAAATTTTCAACAATCGGTTCATTGCAAGGAAACGTCCACAGCTGTTTGCCGTCAATTTCACGAATGCTATAAACAAAACCGTCTCGACTGCCCATATAAATTACGCCTGTTTGATCTGGCATAGTACGGTCATATTCAATAAACGTCGGTCGAGAAGAAATATCTTTCTCTGTTGGCACGTGGTATTTAATTTCAAAGTCATTAGCCGACACTGGCGTGCGAATTGACCCCAAATACATTGTACCGTTGTCTGTAACCCAAACAATGTTATCGAGTCCCTCTTTAACGTCGTCTCTTGAAATAACTGGTTGCTGATAAATTCTACCAATCGACTGGACGTTAAGCGGATCAACATACTGATCATCAATCCGGAGGCTGTCCCGACGTTCAATCTCCAGTTGCTCGCGTTCTTCTGGGGAAAGCGTTTTTTCATCTTTACCAAACTCTTTCAGGGCGTCAGAAATCAGACGCAATGGAAAAGATTGCACACGACCATTGAGACCCGGAATATAAACTCGACTTTCACTTACAGCCGGACCTGCGCCAGGAGCAATGGTTGCCTCGCCTGTCCAAAGTAACTTGCCATTAAATCGATTGTAGACGTAAATTAACGAACCGTTCATCACGGCTACATAATTTTTGCTGGCATCCATTTCTGAAACAAGCAAATCGCGTCGACCAACCTGCACCATCCACAAGGACGCGCCAGTTTCTGCGTCAAAGGCTTGAAGCTGACCGGTGTCGGTAAGCGAAAACAAAGTTCCATGATCCAACAGAATTTGCTTTAACGTCGACTGGGAACTGTTCATAACGACTTGAGCATTCCACTTTCGAGTCAACCCAACCCGACGCGCTTCAGACTGCGTAATAAGCTGAGCAAAACAATCATTTGCCATCAATGCGGCAAATAGACCTAAAATTAAAATTGACTTAAATGTATGATTTAGCATTGAATATCTCCAAAGGTTTGAATATCTCCAAAGACAACAACGACAAACTCTTCAAACCTTCTTCTAGTTTGAAATTATAGTCCATCTAATATATTTTAATCTATCTTTTGTTTTTTCAAGAGTCAAAACCGTTTTTTTTCAGTTTTTTTTAGAAAATTATCATATTTAAGCCCTAATTCATCGATACAACCGATATAATCGAGGTAAGATTCATAAATTAACCTAATATCTGAAACTAGATATAATTACAAATTTCAATTACAAAATTCATGTCCCCCCTCTTGAAATTTAGTTAAAATGATTGTATAATCTTTATAATTACGTTATTGTTAGTAATTTATCATAACAGTAACTGGACGACTCTATTTTAACGTTCTTTTAGCAATTTCAATGATAGATCAAGCTCGTATTGACGACCTGTACGTAAATCATTCCCGCCATTGGGAAGACTTTAAATATGTATATCCAGTACTCAGTCGACGTTCTCGGGGCATTTCTTTGGGAATAGACCTCAGCCCGGCTTGCGAATGCACATTTAATTGCATCTACTGTCAGGTAGAAAAGCATAATTTATCGACAATTCCTGTTCAAGATCGCATTATTGATCTGGATGTTCTTCATGAAGAATTGCACCTGTTATTTGTAGGAGCGTTAAAAGGACTGATTTTTAATCATTCCCCTTTCGATGCCACGCCAGAAGAACTGCGTCGGCTAAACGACGTTGCCTTCAGCGGAAACGGAGAGCCAACGTTAAGCAAGTATTTCCTGCCTGTAACGCGCATTGCCGCTGACGTCCGACAGGAATACGGAGGGGATGACGTCAAGCTTGTTCTTATTACCAATTCGACTTGTCTTGACCGTCCAGACGTTATTGAAGGCGTTGACGTTTTAATGTCCAACAACGGTGAAATCTGGTGCAAACTCGACGCCGGCACAGAAGCGTATTATCAAAAGATCGACCGTTCCGCCGTTCCGCTGGAAAAATGCATCAATAATATTATCACAACCGCTCAGCGGCATAAGGTAATCATCCAGACGCTCTTTTCCGACGTTCACGGCGACGACGGTCCAACCGACAATGAAGTTGACGCCTACATCGCCCAACTGGAAAAAATACTCGACTCCAACGGGCAAATCGACTACGTTCAGGTTCACACCGTCAGACGCATTCCGGCAGAAAAAGGCATCGCCGCCCTGCCCCGTCAACGTCTGGACGACATTGCTAATAAAATCACAACTCAAACCGGGGTAAAAACGGTTGTATATATTTAATGAAGTTGCGAGAAGTTATTACTACGCTTTCGTCAACTACTTTTCCCCTAACCACTAACCACTTCATACTCTCCAAGTCATGGACAATCACTTCTACTACCTGCTTTGTGCTGCAGTCGCCCCCGTTATTGCGGGATTGGGCTATATTTTTGCCAAAGACCGATACAATAGAGAACCTTTGGGTATGCTCTTAGGCGCTTTTTTTTGCGGCGTCGTAAGCATTATTCCTATTTGTATTGTTGAGGGAATTCTTGAACCGCTAATAGGCTTATTTGCTGCTGAACCAAGCCCGCTGTTTAAGGCATTCTGGACTGCATTTATCGTTGCCGCATGTACTGAGGAGTTTTTTAAATTGTGTTTTTTACATGGCTTTATATGGAAAAGTCCGGAATTTGACGAACGATTTGATGGAATCGTCTATGGCGTTTTTGTATCGTTAGGCTTTGCCTGTGCCGAAAACATTGGGTACGTTTTCGGCAGTCTTAGTGAAGGAGGACTTTTTGCCGCTTATCATACAAGTATTGTGCGCGCCATTTTCTCTATTCCTTGCCATTTCTTCTGCGGCGTCATTTTGGGTTATTACCTTTCACTTGCAAAATTTGAAAAAGCTAACCAAAATAACGAATCCGCCCAAAGTAGCGTTATCTACAAAGGTTTGTTTTACTCTATCTTGTTCCATGGCATTTATGACTTTATTCTGTTTTATCAATCATATTCCTGTTCCCAAACAGATGAAACTCAATTGACGTCTGAAGCCGTTGCGCCTGGAGCAATATTGTTCATCATGTTTCTGGTTTTCAATATCGTATTCTGGAAAATCGGCGGCAAACGAATTAAGCACTTTGCGAGTTTACTTCAACCGGATTCTAAAAACGAGCAGGAGGCGTTTGTTACGTGTTCCTTCTGCGGGAACACCTACGAATCCCATATACCTTCCTGTCCAAACTGTAAACAGCTGACAGAAAAATCAATTCAAGATCAAAATGAAATTAGTTGATCTGAATCATCAGAATCACAATAGCTTGAACATAGTTCCTCGTCGCATAAAACGGAACGCCCCTACATAAAAAACCTTTTGGAATATAATTAACTCATAAATTTTCATGAAAATTCCAAAACTAACTGACGACCTGAGACCGTTTTTCTTTAAAGACGGCAAATACCTTGACCCGCTTATTATCAGCGTTACCGGACACAGAGACATTTGGCCCGATGCGGAAATTCTGCTCATGGACAGTCTTTCAGACTATTTAACTGATTTTTTTAAAAAAGAGGCTAAAAAGCGTCCGCAAAGACCAATTGTATTCCTCGACGGCATGGCAACAGGAGCCGATCAGCTTGTTGCAACCGTTGTTAATGAACTTCGAAAAGTTTATGAACAGAATTTCATAACGCAAATTGCGGTTTTCCCCATGCCGGAAGAAGATTACATTCAAGATTTCTCAATTCCGGAAACGCAGCGAGAATTTGAAGATGCGCTGGATTGCATGGACGCCAAAATCGCCTTGCCGCTGACAAAAAGCAATCAGGAACTGCGGAATCGGGGAGAGAAAATCCACCGTACAGAGCAATACGTTCTTCTGGCGGAATTCCTTGCCAACTCCTGCAACAATCTTATCGCCTTATGGGACAGTCAAAACTTTGACAATCCCAAACCCGGCAGTACTGCAGACGTTATCGCTCGTTTTTTAAAACCCAACGAAGAAAGTCTTGTTTCGCTCTTCGAGGCTATTAAACCGTACAGCAATCTAGTGCGCTGTATTTTATCAAACCATTTGAAAGGGTCTTTGATAACGTTATACACCCCGCGCGACAGTTTTTTAAAGCAGCCGGTTCTTCTTTATCCTGCTGGAAAAACGGCTTGCATAACCTTTTCTAAATCCACGCAACAAACAATATTTAAAACAATGGACAAAATCGAAAATAAAATGTGGAACTGGTACAAAGAAGGGCTTCATTTTCAGTGCGCGGGCTGCGGCGGCTGCTGCACAGGCGCCCCGGGATACGTTTGGCTCACTGACGAAGAAGAAAAGCAGATCGCAGACTTCCTCAACATTTCTTTGGAAGAATTTGAAAAGACGTATACCCGCATGGTTTACGGTCTGAGAAGGAGTCTGAAAGAAATCCCGCAAAGCAATTACGACTGCGTCTTTTTCAATTCCGAAACGAGGCAGTGTTCCATCTATGACGTCCGCCCGGCGCAGTGCCGAACGTGGCCCTTCTGGG
>JAZQDP010000010.1:0-6053 GCA_045546875.1 Thermoguttaceae bacterium
CTCGATCAGGAGTTACTTCTCGAACTTCAATACTTCCAACGTAAGTGTTACCACGAGTAACCTCTAAAGTATGTCCAATACGCAACCCATCGTCAGCGCCGCAGGAAATAACAACCAAATCTGGTGAGGCGCTTAATACCAAAGCATTAAGGGTTGCAGGCGGATTTGCGGTTTCAAGGTAGTAAGCAGGATTGTTAGTATACCCCAGCGTTCGAAGCAGCTGCATCGCATTGGCGCTTTCGGAAATTAAATCCTTATTGCGTCGATTGAGCTGATCCAATTCATTTACCTTGGCGTGCAGTTCTTCAGTTCGTTTAACCATTTGGTCAAATTGCTTGTCGCGATCTTCCTGAATAACCTTTACATCGTTACGAAGTTTCTCGTTTTCGTCCTTCAACGCGTTAAGAGAAGCTGTAACGGCTTTAAGCTGCGCAACTGCATCGCGTTCTGACTGCGTCTTTGCCGCCAAATCCTGTTCACGAGCAGAAAGGTTGCGGGTCAGTTCTTCCTTTTCGGTTTCCAGCTTGGCGCGAACTTGTTCTTTTTCAATCGTTTCGCGTTCCAAATTACGCTGAAGTTCTCCAAGCAGACTGTTTAAATCTTCTTTTTGCTTTTCTGCATTTTGAAGACGATATTTATATCCTGCCGGATGTTCCGGCGTTGCATTGGATTCTGGGTTTTCGACCAGCAATCGCCAGTTGGTATGTGTTGCATACAACATCATAACCAGCGACATTAAAACAACGCTCATAACGAATATAAGCACCGTAAAAATCTTTCCAACCAAATTCATGGGAGCGCAACTCCTTTATAAGCTAAACTTGCTATGTGGTATTGAAATCCAAACTCTCGTTTGTCTTTCCGATTACTACTGATATAATATAACTACAAAATTGAGTTATTGTCAATAACCCAGTTGATATTTTTTAGTAATTCTTAAAAATTTTTATTTACTTTATCGAATTAAACGATTTATTCGATAAATCTATAACCTTTTTAATATGACTTTTATCTTGAACCTGACTTTTGATACGCAAATATTATTTTCATAGTTCAATACTAATTATAATTCATATTTTAAGTAAATGTAACAAAGCTATCAAAAAAATTTAAATATTTTTTAAAAATCTTCATCGAAACCGCCAAAACCGTTTCCATCATCCGTTTCTTCAGGGGAATCTGTCGTATTTTTGGCTTCCGTTTCCAATTTTTTCGCTTCATCGCGCGGATCTTCATCTTTATCTTTTACGGTATTTGAAGATTTTTTCTTTGTGTCTTTTTGGGGATTGTCCTTTTCCGTTCCCGGCCAAAGAAACGTCTCTTCCCATACAACATAGTCGTCGCGAAGAAGCCAAAGCATGATCTTGCACGGTTTTTCAAACTCAATTTGAGTGCGATCGTCAGACATTCTTTTTCCGCGCAATTCAATAACAAGGCGTTCTTTATCAGCTGACCACTGCTCTAAATCGTGAAAGATCAGGGTCGTTTCAAACTCATGAGTCTCGGGATTCCGCAGTATAAAATGAAAGAAATCCGCTCTATCCCCGACTAACGGTTTGATTGTCGCTAATACCAGTTCGGGTTCTGGAAGACCATGCTCGTGAAAAAGCAACGTCGGATACTCGAGATTATCTCGATACCCTAATCTATTAAGCCTCTTATAAAAAATGTCATTAGAGATTCTATCCAGTTTACCGTATTTCGACATAAAAAACACAGGCTTACAAAATTGCGGCTGTTTTTCAGCCTCAGGACCGATAATTCTCACCTCCAAAGAAGAGTTTTTGATTTTGTCCCACGGATATTCAATCATCAAATACCGTTTGACACGATATCCGTTTTTATCTTTACCGATACATTTCGTCGCGGTAAAGATTTTCGGGCGAGACAGATCAAATTCATCCGTATTTTTTACCTCGGGCTTATCGACATCAAGGGCAAAATCCTCAAAATCCTGCCCTTGAGCAACCAACGCAAAAACGATTCCTGTTATTAATAAACTAATAAATTTGAAAGTTTGTTTCATAGCGAACAGTTTATAATTATCAAATATTCCTATCAATAAAATTGAAAACTTTTTCCAGCGTCCATAACAGACTTTCGCAACGAAAGCCTTACATCTTTATCTATTTTGCCATAAAAATCCAATTTCGTCAAGTAAACAGGGGAGTTTTTTGAAAAAAAATCGAAAAGAATCCAGAAAATCTCCGAATATACGGGTTTAGGGGCTTGAGTAATTTTTAAAAACGTATATAATGCCACTTTAATTATTGCAAAAAAATTACTCCAGACTAATTAACATAATAGGAGGATATATCATGTCTCAAGTATGTAGCGTATGCGGAAAGCGTCCCCAGGTTGGCAATTCCGTTACAACTCGTGGTCGCGCCAAGTATTTAGGCGGTGTTGGTACGAAATGCACCGGTATTACCCGACGTTTATTCAAGCCCAATCTGCAAACAGTTCGCATTTCCACAGAAAACGGAACTCACAAAACCGTTAAAGTTTGCACCGCTTGCCTTCGCAGTGGAGCTGTTACCCGCGTTGTTCGCGTAAAGCCGTTCAAGATTGATCAGGACTAAGTTACCATAAAAACATTCGTTTGGAGAACAGAAAGGCGTTATGTCTTTCTGTTCTTTTTTTGTAGTGAACTTTGCTCCAATGCGAGAAAGTCGCATTACGTAACTCCCCTAATCCCGTATTCCTTATTAATTATGCATCCTTCCGGATTTATTACCCTGACAAGCGATTTTGGTTCTGACAGCCCGTACATTGCCGCCATGAAAGGCGTTATTCTGACGATGTGCCCAACTGCCCGCATTTTTGACCTTTGCCACAACATTGAGCCGCAAAACGTAACTGCCGGAGCCTTGACGCTGGAAGACGTTGCAGCGCTTTATCCGCCAGGAACGGTTCATATTGCCGTGATCGATCCCGGCGTCGGAACGAATCGCAAGATTCTCTTGGCTCAAATCGGCGACTACTTTTATATCGCTCCAAACAACGGACTTCTCGACAGGGTAATTCGTCAAGCGGAAAAGACCAAGACCTCTATGGCGTTTTATTCTTTGGAAAGGTCGGAATATTGGCGCGAATCGATTTCCAACACCTTTCACGGGCGAGACGTCATGGCTCCGGTCGCCGCCCATCTGCTTTCAGGGCGAATCCCAAGCGATCTGGGAGTAAAGCTTCCGATTGGATCCATTGTTCGGCTCAACATTTCTGAACCGAAGATTACCCCCACAACTGCAACCGGGATAATAGAATCCATCGACTCGTTTGGAAATCTGATTTCCAACATTCGCCTATCGGATATCAAAGGGCGACCGTTGGACGATTCCGTAACCATTTCCTTATCCGGCTCGATAATATCGCAGGGCGTTTATAGAACCTACGCTGACAAAACCGTCGGCTCCGTAATCGCGATTATCGATTCCATTCAGCGCGTTGAAATTGCGGTCGTCAACGGCTGTGCAGCAAAAACGCTAAACGCATCGGTAGGCGACGAAGTCGTTTTGACGTGGAGGCAGTAGGCAATGAGCAGTAGTTTTTAATTGCTTATTACCAAAACGACTGTCGAATTCGGTTTGACGATTATTTTTCCTGAAGCCGGCTTGTCTGAATCGAACCAGGCAAACGAAGCGCCCTGTTCTTTGCTCAAATCCAGTTCAAAAGTTTTATTGTCGCTGGCATTCTGAACGATAAGGTATTTTCCAAAGCGGATTTTATAGAAATCCGCTCGACCAGCATTGCCATTTTCCTGCCCCAGCTTGAATTCCGTATCCCAATCAGGAATGGCGGCGACAGGCAAAACGTCTCCCTCGTGAACCGAGTCCGTTCGCCCCGGATAGTGGATATGCCCAAAGCCGTTGTAATGGTCAGTCGTCGTCCAATTGCGTCGAGTCCACGTTAAACCGCTGACGGTAAACTCAACGTCTTCTCTCATGACAACAAATTGCTGCCAACGCTTGCCTAAATAATGCACTTTCGCCAGACGGTTTACTCCTAATCGCGCGCGCCAGTAGAGCGAAACGTACAGCCGCTCCTTCTCATTTTGCAGAACGACAACGCCGTTTTGAGTATCAGCAAAAAGTGAAGACAATTGTTCTGAATTCGAAATTCGGAATTCGGAATAACGCAAGCGGCTGTTCACATATTCCCAGTAATCTGGAACGTTCAGCAAAGCGTAACTGACCCGCAGCGCGCGATCGTGGTTCCATCTTTCCAAATCGTGGAATATTTGGTTGTCTGCCAACGCCCGCTGAGTCATTTCCAGCGCCTGAACATCGCGTGTGCAAAATGGAATCATCAGCGAAGCGCCCTCTTTTCCGGTTCGAGCGCAGTACATTACCGGACCGACCAGTTCGTTATCCCGCCAGCCAATTGATCGTTCCAGGCGCATGGCGCGAAAGCCGTCGTTGTCAACCGACGGATACCGAAAGAACTGCCGAGCGCGGGTCATTTTAATTAGGCGCTGACGAATCTTCTCGTCGCCGTCCAGGCATCCGTCAGGACGAACGACAAGCTGACCGTTCGAGTCCAGTTTACAGGTTGACAGGTAAATCCAACAACCCCAGTCCAGAACTTCCCCATACATGCCGACGTACCCCAATTCCCTGGTCAATCCCTGCTGAGTAATTTGATAATACGATTCTCCCCGCGGTAAAGCTGGACCGGACTCGGTTTCCGCCCCGCGCCACGGTTCAATCCCCATCGACTCGTACAAATACCGCAGCGTTTGACGTTCCGGGAACGCCCTGGATTTATCCACCAGAATCAGCGCCCGATTCATCCGATGAAGATTCCAGTCGATTATCATGGATTGATTCGTGTACCAGCGTCGATGTTTGGATAAATGAACCAACGCCGCCTGAATCATCTCCCCCCACGCCTGACGCCTTGTTATAGCGTTTTCGTCTGATGAATCCGTATCAAGCGGCTCGTCCATCCTCTTTTGAAATTCGGGAGAATCGATTGTATAAATCGCCTCGGACAACGGCGCGACCCCAAACCAGTCCCCATTATACTGCCGCGGGTCATTCTCGATGAGTTTCGGATTCTCCTGCCATGAGCGATAAAATGCGTCGATACCGTCAATAATCCTGTCAATGCATTTCGGGTTCCCAAAAACCGGCGTCCATTTCGTTCGGTATCCGCGGGCGAGAAATTCAACATCCTGCTGCGTTGGTGGTCGGTTCCCGTTAAGACGTCCAAGCAAATCCCGGGAAAGACGCTGTTTTAATGACTCGATAACCTCTTCTCCCGGCGCAGGACGAACGACGTCAGGAACGCTTTTGAATTCAACCGTTTTCGGTTCAAACTTTGCCCCAATGTGCGTATACGCCGCATAAATCGGTATGGAATCCCCCTTGATATTAGCTTGAAACCGGTCGAACGTTGGCGCGTATGTCCAGATCTGACCGACAAGACGAATTTCAAATTCCAGTTCCGTCTTTCCCTTTGTTACGTTTTCCGGAAGAACGGTTGAAATGTAATAAAATTGTCCCGGCGCAACAATCTCGCCAGTTCCGTGATGGAGAATGTCGTAATCGCTAATGTGCCGATATCCGAGCAGTTTCCCGTCAATATAAATATACAGCTGATTCGTGTTGATATCCTCGCCCCAAAACTGAACTGTGAGATAATTCGTCTTGTCCGGATCGACTTTAAGCGTAAAGAACATTGATCCGCCCGAGAAAGTCGGTTCTGCCGGAGCTTTAATCTGCCGGGGAAAATGTCCGAACTGCCCCGCAACGGTTTGCGTCTGCCCGTCCAAATCGCGGAACTGATGAACTCGTTCCGATTCCGGGTTCCCAAACTCGATTCCGTCCAGAGTCTGAGCAGACAAACCCTGTTGCATCGTTAGACACAAACAAACTAACAGGTATAATAATTTAACTGATTTCATTTTTATTAGGTAATTGATTGTTTTCTGGACTGATGTATAATACTTATATGAACATCAAGTCCTATGAAATGCTGATTAAAACCGAAAATACGGCAAAAAGATACGTGTCAAAATATTTGCGTAAAAATCGACACGTTTTTTGCCC
>JAZQDP010000011.1:0-35771 GCA_045546875.1 Thermoguttaceae bacterium
CTACCAAATCGAGTCAGTCCCTGCCAGGAGTATTCAAGCGACCATCGAGAGCGGATACAATACGACTCGCGCGGTAGCGCGGACTGGGAGCGGCGCCTCGCCGCCCGCCGGTTATAGAAATGTAACCCTTTCGGGGTTAAAATGAATGAGACAGAGGACAGCCGCGAACCGGGCTGATCAAAGTTGTTTAGCAGGGCGTTGGACAAGGCGGCGTCAAGCCGCCGCACTCCCCGAAATGTCACACTTGACGCTTTGACGCTCCGTTACATACTTTCATTTCTTTTGCGTTCTCTGCTTTAAAAAGCGGAGGCGCTTTTAAGCTGCGGGTCAAATCAAAATTCATTCAGATTTTTATAAAACGCCGCCAAAAAAATCTCTGCGTCGGCTGGCGTGAGGAAATTCTGGTCGTAATGCATGCAAAGACGCAAGGCGTTGGCGTACGTCAGAGCCGAGAAGGCGATCATCGTCTGGCGGCGAAACGGCGGGAATGCGTCGATGAACTCCAGACGGCTGGAACCGAGCTGGATAGTTCCGTCTTCATTTCGCGGCACGGGCGCCAGCCCCATCACACGTCCCAGATTGGAAAGGATTCCGGTGGACCAGCAGCGCTGTCTTTTGAGCGAAAGGGAAAGAATACCCAGTATTCGACCGACGTACAGGTCGAACACGAACACGTACTTCTGGTCGTGGTGTTTGATAGACTCCATATCGCGGTGGATCCCCTTCAGCAGTTTCTGTGGATCGCCAGCCATTTCACGCTTATTCCGGTCCAGAAAGACATACGAGACAAGGTTCACTGAGGGAAGGTCTTCATGCTGCGGACCTCGGATGCTCATCGGAACCAACACGCGCGTGGAGCCTTTGGGAAAATCTATCTTTTCCTGAACCCGCCACTGGTCGATCGTCCGGAAAAAGTCGCGAAGAAGCAGATCGTTCACAGTTACGCCAAGTTTTTTGGCCTTTTGGAGGTACTGCCGCGTTTCGTCCTGCGTCAATTGCAGCGACTGAAGAAACGTGGACAGCCCCGTCTGTTCCGTCTGCGGTTTCGGCGTGTACGGGATCAGCGGATTGCAGCGCCCAAAGAGCAGCGCTATCGACATCCGCACCGTGTGATATAAATTGCGTAAGTAACCCGACACCGTCCAGCCCACCCGGCGGGTCAGCGGGAGTTTCGAGAAATCCAGAGGACGGAGCGGCGTCTCCGGCGGGATCAGACCTGCTGCGATTGCGTAAAGGGTTACGAAGTCGCCGAGAATCTGCATCTCGCCCAGTCCGTCCGAAACGCTGTGGTGGAACTGGAAAAAGATCTTCATCCAGTTTTCGCGCTTTGACTCAACGACGTACACGCGGCAGCCGGGTTCCTGAAAAAGATCGATCGGCCGCATGGGCGGGAAGCCGCTGACGTTGAGCGCGTCGGACGTGGCGTCCGCGTTTTCCCAAATGACCTCCGGGCGTTTCTCACTGGGAACCCACTCAAGGCGTCGCCCGTTTCTGACCGCTTGGCTTCGCAGAAGCGGCTGGCGCTCCCAGACCCCGTTCAGAGCTTTTTCCACCGCCTCGTGATCCAGCCTACCGGAAAAGTGCATCAGGCGCCCGGAGTACATGGGGTACGCGGGGGAATGGTCGAGCACCATGTACTCTTCGTACGCTGAAAAGGGCAAACGGTCAAATTCAAACCGGTTTTGAGTCTCCATTTTACCACCCCTTTCCCACTTCCACGTCGACTTTAAACGGCACGGAAAGCTCCCAGACGGAGGTCATTTCCTCCTCCAGAAGTTGCCGAACTGTTTTGATTTCCTCCAGTGGGCTTTCCAGCATCAGTTCGTCATGAATCTGCAGCAGGAAACGTGAGCGGAGTTTCTCCCATAGGCTCTCTAACAAAATCTGTAGGTAAAAAAACACAAAAAGGCAAAATAAATAAAACATCATCTTAAAATACATTATTTCAACAAAAATTTCCCGAAAAAATAGTTATGAGCTTCTAGCTTGCTTTTTCTGTTTCTTGCGATAACGCGCGAATCAGGTTTATCAAGCTAATAGCTGGCAGCTAGAGGCTTAATTTCGGAAAAACTCAAGTCGTTTCAGTATATTATATAATTCTTTTTTTGATAACAATAACAACAATAGGAGTCAATGTTAAACTATTAGTATATTCAAGTTATCGACAAATTACAAGAGATTTTTGACTACAAATTGCAAAAAAATGCGAAAATAATGATGGAAAAGTGATTCAGAAATTGCGATTCTGGAGTGTGCGATAAATATTGGGTTGCGAAAATAGGTAAGATGAGTATAGGATCGCGTCTCGAAGGTGCGAACCCGCACGGGGGATAGGATGAGGTTATACTCGTGCGGCTTCGCACCCCGGCTCGCCAAAATCCGTGAACGGACTGACGCCGAGCGCTAACTTGCCGGATGTTCTTACTTTTCCGTAAATCGAGCGCACCAGCCGCCGTTGCGAACCATGTCGATGGTCAGAACGTCGTCTGATGTAACGTCAATCGTTTCCACTTTAACCTGTCTGGCGTTTGTGGCGGATTCCGGAACGTCCTTGACAATCAGCGCGGAATACGTCTTGCCCTGCTTGAGGAAGTCAAGCTTGAGTTCGTACTTACGCGGTTGAGTATTGGTAATCGCGCCGGCGAAGTAAACGTTGCCGTTGCGTCGAATCTGAACGAGATACTCTCCAATCGCGCCGTCGAGAGCCTTGGTGCAGTCCCAGACGGAGGGCAGATTTTTGAGAATTTCCGTTCCCGCAACGCCGCGGTAGTTTTCAGGAGCGTCGCACAGGGTCATCAGCGGGCTGTCGTACAGAATGCACAAAGCCATTTCGTGAGCGCGGGTTCCAACGACGTGAGTCGGGATCGTGCATTTGAAATTCTCGGGCTGATCGTTGAGCGTGCCGCCGGGGGTATAGTCGCCAGGTCCGCACAGATAGCGGGTAAAGGGCAGCGTGGCGGTATGATCCGTGAAAATGCCGGCTGAGAACTTGTTGTATTCGTTTCCGCGAATGCCCTCGCGAGTAATCTGGTTGGGGTACGCGCGTTCCAAACCGGTCGGTTTGTACATGCCGTGATAGTTGACCATCAAATGGTATTTGGCGCCCAAAGCCGCCGTTTCGTTGAGCCAGTTGACCATTTCCTGCTCTTCGGAATCCATGAAGTCAATCTTGACGCCGGCAACGCCCCATTTTTCGTATTGCTGGAACGTCTTTTCAACGCCGCATTCGATCAGGTCTTTGTAATGAAGCCAGAAGCAAATCCGGACGCCCTTTTCTTTCGCGTGAGCGAAAACTCTGTCGAGATCAATATTGGGCGCGCTGCGGGTGGTGTCGGGAGCTTGCCCCTTGATTCTCTTAAACATGGAGCTGTAATACCACGGGTCGTCGACTGTCATATACTTCCAGCCCATCTCAGCGGCGAGGTTGATCTTGTCAATCGTCGTTTCCGTGTTCATGACTTTGTTGCTGCCGGTCCACCAGTCCCAGGCGGAAGGAGCGGGTTCAATCCAGGAGGTATCTTCCAGCTGGCACGGTTTGCTGACGTTGAGAATAACGCCGGAGTTGTTAATCAGGTCAACCGGTTTTTCTCCAAAAAGAAGAACTTTCCAGGTTGACGTTTTAGGCGTTTTGAAAATAACGCAGCCGTTCTTGTCCTTTCGGGGCGTCAAGCGGGTTTTGAGCGTTGTCGTTCCTTTGGCGGCAGAGGCGAATTTCTCGCCTGACCAGTCGTACAGGTCGGCTTCGGTAATTGCCGCGCAGAAGTCTGGAGCTTCGACAACAACCGGGCAAATGATGATGTCTTCTTCGCCCAGGTCTGACAGTTTGTTCTTTTTGAAGAATTCTTCCTGCGACGTGTTAAACTTTTTCTGTTTGGAAACCCAGGCGTCGTAGTCGCCGGAGAACGCGTAAGTTGTCAGGTCTTCTTCGACAACGAATTCTCTGCAGACGCTTCCGCCGCAGCTGAACTCGTAACGGAACGCAGCGCCGTCGTCGTAGGCGCGGAACGTGTAGCTGATTTGCAGTTCGTCCTGAGCGTAGGTCAAGGTCAGCTGATTGTAGTTGTCAACGTAAGTCGATTTCTTGCCGAACTTGTTTGTCCAAGTTGTATTGGAGGATGTTCCCGTCTTGCCGACGAATTTCCAGCCGTCAGTTGCGCTGACGTCGCGAATTTTCAAACCCGTATTGGATTCGTTGAGAACGGTTTTTCCCTTGAACTCAATCGAGTACGTTGGGGCGACTTCCTTTTGATTGACGGTAATTTTAACGTCGCCGTTGGGAGACGCGACTGTATAAACAGGCGTTTCCGCATAAACGGCAGAAATTCCAAGAGCAATTACAGCTGTCACGCAGGACAGCAAACGGGTAATAGTAATGATGGTAGAGGGGGTTAGGGGTTAGTAGGGAATAGGGAGTAGGGAATAGGGAATGGTGGTAAGTGGTTAGTGTTTAGTAGTAAGTGGTTAGGAAAAGCTGGAGTAACGCTTGCGTACTTACCACTTACCACTTAATACTAACCACTCATTCTACTCCAGGATTCCGGCTCCGAAAGAATTGCCAGAATCCTTTGAATTGCCGGGTTTATTTGAGTCGTTATTTGTTGGTTTTCTGGAAGAAAACTGCGAGATTGATCTGGGCGGCGCTTTGCGTTTTTCGCTTCTGTCGCCCTTTGTTTCCGATTTGTCTTCAAACTGCTGAAGTTGGTCGTCGTTGACCTGTTCGCCGGTGTACCGCAATTCGCGCTGGTCGAACGCCTCGCGAATTACCTTGATGTCGGCAATCGGGTAGGAATTGACCTGGAAATCGCTCATTTCGACCTGAACTTTTTCTGCCAAAAATTCGTGCCCGACAACTTTTCCGTCTCCGTCCGGCGTAGATACAAAGGCTCCCAAAGACGGCATTTTGCCCTGCATTTCTTCGTAGGTGTCGAACTCGTACCGCAGACAGCATTTCAGACGTCCGCACCGACCGGAAATCTTGGACGGGTCCAGAGTCGCCTTTTGCATTTTCGCCATCTTCATGGAAACGGACGGCATAATGGTCAAAAAAGAATTGCAGCAGACTTCTTTTCCGCAATCGCCGAAATCAGCCAGGAGTTTCGCTTCGTCTCGAACGCCAATCTGACGCATTTCGATTCGCGTTTGGAATTCGTTGGCAAGAACCTTGACCAACTCTCGGAAGTCAATTCGTCCGTCGGCTAAATAGTAAACGACAATGCGTTCCCCGCCTAAAATATGTTCAATGTCAACCAGATGCATGTCGAGTTGCCGTTGACGGATAATGACTTGCGTCTTTTCAAACTCTTCGATTTCAAGTTCCTGAATTCGGTCAAGCTCTTTTAAGTCGTCGTCGTTTATCGGGCGGATGATTTTTCCGTGCGGCGGAGCGCCGAGTTTATTGAGCTTGGCAAGCTCCTCCATGGTTTTTTGGAATTCAGGGCGCATTAGCGACAGAACCTGCGCGGTTTCCATGCCCCGCTCGGTACGAGCAATGACATAGTCGTTATGCTTGAATTCTGACTTGACCGGCGCGGTAAAAATACCGACAATCCGCATAGCCCCATATCGAACAATATATTCTGGCATTTATTAGTTAGGAATTAAGTGTGATGTAAAATGAATTAAACTTCTGGCTTTTAGCCAAGTTATTTTGAGATAACGCGTGAATCAAGTTTATCAAGCTGGCAGCTGACAGCTCCCTTAAAATAGCGACGCTTTAATTCTCGTTTCTCTGTTGGGATAATAAAAATTCTCTTCCAGCTCGGGAGCGTACTGAGATTCTATGTAATATTCCAGCAAATTGCCTGTGTTTGCCGTGAGCGGGATGCTGGAAATCTGATCTTGAACGCTGATAACGCCGCCGCAAAGGTCGATTATATCTCGCGCGGAAAACGCCCCGCTGCGCTGAACGTGTTTTTCCGACATCTGCATAAGCGTGTAAGCGATGTACGTCTTTTGCCCCTGAACGGAAACGTAGTTGGAATCCATTAAAAGGCAAGCCATGTTACAATTCCAAACCAGACCGTAAAACTGATTTTTCGAGTTGTCTATCTCAAACCAGGGCGACAGACGAGAATCTGTAACCCATTCAGCATTGGCACAGGTCTGTAAATCAAACTGCTTTACTTTATCTGCAAAGTACGACTGCTCGTAAAAATAGAACATCGGCAGACCAAAAATCTCTTTTGCCCAACGAACGCGCCCGGAGTGAATGTCCATTTGCTGGCAGTCTGTGTATGACAAAGCTGCCGCGACGAGAAGCAGAATCGGTGCGAATACATATCCACATCGGACGATTATTTTATAAATCATATTTTAAACCGTAATCAAACCTGATAAAAAATTCTCATTATCCTAATTACTATATATACTTTTTCTACTTGAAATTTCCCGAAAAATGAGCTATTAGCTCCTAGCCGCTAGTCGCTAGCTTGGTTATTCCTGTTCTTGCGATTACGCACGAATCAGATTTATCAAGCTAATAGCTAGAGGCTAACTTCGGAAAAACTTAAGTCGTTTCAGTATATTTTATGCCAAGTTTATCGAATTGTCAAGTAGTATTTAAAATATTTAATCCAATAAAAAGGGGAAAATAACGGGACGATAGGCGATTATTTGGCATTTTGAATATTCCCCCTTTTTAATTGCCTTGTCGGATGGTTATGGTTGTTTATTATCGCGCTTCCGGCACGATATTGATGCCGTACAAATCTTCGAACAGCCGCCCTTGGACGAGAAGCAGTTTTCGAATCATGACCGGGTCAATATCGGAGGAATAGAGGATTTTCAAATTGTCTTTTTCGCGAACGAGTTCGACGCCGGACGAGTTTGCCCCCATTCCTTGCATAATGGCGTCTGCAACCCTCAAAAAGGCGGCAAGTTTTGAAACGATGGCGCGCTGTTCTCGAGGCAGAGCCATATAGTATTCGTGCGTCGGTTTGGGGGGAGATTTTCGGTAATAACGCGCTGTTTGAGCGACGATGTCGATGTCTAACCGACTTAAGCCGAAAATATCCGAGTTCGCAATGAGATAATACGTGTGCTTATGATGCGCTCTGGCGGCAAGGAAATATCCCGCTTCGTGAAGCAGAGCGGCAGCGTAAAGCATGAGCCGATGGCGCGGCGTTAAGCCGGATAAATCTTTGAACATGTCAAAAATATTGACAGCGCATTCCGCCAGCCGCGTACTGTAATCCAAATCGACTAAAAACTTTTCGCCCAGCGCCCGGGCGGAATCGATTATCCCAGCCGACCACGCGGTGTCTTCTTTCCCCGCAATGTTGAGAGCCATATTTTGCACTAAGCCGTCAACCATCTTGGCTGAACACAAGTGAATTTTTTTCAGCTTGGTTTGACGAAGAAGGTAACGGAAAATCGTGCAGGCAGGGATCATTCGTTGGGCTTCCTCGAGAGGAACCTGATAATCCCGGCTCAGTTCCAACTCGCTTTTATCGGAAAAACGTTCAAGGAAAGTTTCGAGGTCTTTTCCGTTGAGAATTTCCAGAGCGGTGTTTGCCGCTCCTGTTCCCAACTTGGAAATGGTCATTGACGTCCCGCCAAAAACGGCGATCAAACGGTCAATCGACACCAAATGAAGCGTGTTTACCGAAGTGAACATCGCGTTGTCGATATGCGATTCCAGACGTTGTAAATACTGCAAGGGTAAAATATCGGCGCTGTGATATTGTTCTCTCAGTCGAACGGCTCCGGTATTGGCAGAGACGGCGTTTACCAGTTTTCCGTTTTGAAGGACTGTCAGCAGCGTGTTGCCGCCGCCAACTTCAACCAGCAAAACGCGCCCTTTTTTGAGGAGCGATTTATCCTGGAGCGAATTGTTGACGGCAGAAAGAATCAGATGGCTTTCTTCGGAAGGGTCAAGGATTTCCATCTGGATGCCGCACGTATTGAAAATTCTGTCCTGAAAGACGTCGCCATTTAACGCCTCGCGAACAGCGGTTGTAGCAACGCAGCGAACGTTTTGAACCTTGTACTTTTCAAGCAGCTTTTTATAGTCGCGGAAAATTGCAACCGACGTCCGCATGGATTCGTTGCTGATTTTGTCGTTGCAAAAGACGTCCTGTCCCAATCTGACAGATTTGTTATATTGCCCAAAGGTTTCAAAATCGCCAGTTGGATCAACTTGCGCCAGGGTCATGCGAATGGAGTTGGAACCAACGTCAATCGCGGCAATAGTTGTTACGTTGTCATCCATGATGTTTTAACAATATAATCGTAATAAATAATGAAATATACTTGTTCTACTTGAAATTTCCCGAAAAATGAGCTGTTAGCTTCTAGCTCCTAGCCGGTAGCTTAGTTATTCCTGTTTCTTGCGATAATGCACGTATCAGGTTTATCAAGCTAATAGCTAGTAGCTAGTGGCTAGAGGCTTAATTTCGGAAAAACTCAAGTCGTTTCAGTATAAAAGGTTGTTTGCAGTAGTGCGTCAAAGCCTGTATGAATCGATCCATCCTCCGCCCAGGAGTCGGTCGCCGTCGTAGCAGACGCACGCCTGACCGGGGGCGACGCCGTAAACAGGCTCTTGAGTTGAAACTTCAAAACGGTTGTTATCCAACAACGTTACCGTTGCGTTGACGGCGGTAAATCGATACCGAATTTTGACCTGGCTGCAAAAACATTCCGGAACGTGCGTCAGCCAGTTGGATTCAGATGCGGTAAACGTTGTTCGTCCAAGTTGTTCGTGCGTGCCTAAAACCACCTCTTTTGTTTCCGGTCGAAGTTCAACGACAAAATACCGGGCGTTCATTGACACCCCCAGCCCCTTGCGTTGACCAATCGTAAATTTTTCCAAACCGTCGTGTTTTCCAACAATTTCGCCTTCAACGGTAACGATGTTTCCAGATGTGTCAATCGGAACGCCGGCGCTGTCAACCTTGTACGGCTTGATGAATCGGGCGTGGTTGTTGTCTGGAATGAAGCAGATGTCTTGCGAGTCTGACTTTGCTGCCGTCGGCAGATTGTTTTCCTTCGCAATGGCGCGAATTCCAGACTTGGAATATTCTCCCAGCGGAAGGACGATGTTGGGGATGCGTTCTGCCTTGATGTCAAACAGAACGTAAGACTGATCCTTTTGTAGGTCAGCCGCCTTAAAGACGCCGTATTCTTTTTCTGTAACAGGACATACCCGCGCATAGTGCCCGGTCGCCAATTTGTCGTATCCGTTTTCGAGAGCGAAATCGTAAAGCGCTCCGAATTTGATAAGTCGATTGCAGCGCAGACACGGATTGGGCGTGCGGCAATTGAGGTATTCTGAAATGAAATTGCTGGTAATGGATTTAAACAGTTCCGACACGTCCAACGTATAGAACGGAATTTGCAACAGGTTGGCAATCTGACGGGCGTCCTTTTCGTCGGGCGATTCCGCGGACGCTTCAGCGCTGTTTACGCCATGACGCAAATGGACGGCGCCAACTTCGTATCCCTGCTTTTGCAGAAGAAGCGCGGTTACGCTCGAATCTACTCCGCCAGATAAAGCGACAAGGATTTTCTTTTTCGTAGTCATTATTGTTTAGGGAGCAGGGAATTGGGAGCAGGGAGTAGAGAGAGGAACGAAAGAGCAGGTTAAATACGCCGAAGGCGAAAATCTATTCCCGATTCCTTGTTCCCTATTCCCTAATTCTGACGAATTGTTCCGTCTGGATTCGCCTGAATAAGTTCCCCTGTCTCGACGTTGATCGCGGTTAGCCAGTTGCCGCAGTAACAACACGTGTCGATACAGGTAAAGGCGTCTTTGATTAATAACTCGCCATTTTTTTGGGCTGTGTGCCCCACAAACCCCTTTTTCCCGGAAAAGTGCGGGGGATAGTCAAAGGTGGAAAAAACTTTATCCCAGATTAAAACATCGTGGTCTTGCTGATCCATCGGCTTGTCCGGCTTAAACCCGGCATGAGCGAAAATGCAAGTCTCCGTTTCGTAGTACGGCAAACATTCTTTGAGGAACTCCAACACCCATTTGGGCAGTTCGTTTGGCCGTCGAACGCCAAAGGATTGAAGCGTTTGCAGCCCGCCCCACGAAAGCCAGTCTTCGGTATTGCACAGCGCCGCCAAATCGTCAGTGAGAATCTGGAGCAGCATGTCTTCATGGTTGCCCATGAGTTTAACCAAATTGCATTTGGATTTCTGCTTTCGTAAAAAATGCATGACTTTTTTGGAGTCTGGACCGCGGTCGATATAATCTCCCAGCATGACGATAGTATCGTGTTTTTTGGGAGCGATAGCCTTGAATATCGTTTCCAGCGGCTTATAAAAACCGTGAACGTCGCCAATGGCAAACGTTCGCGGAGGGCTGTCTTTTTTTGAGGAAAACAGATTAAACATAGGGAGTGTGGCAGTAGACCGCAGGCAGTAGGGATTGAGCGCCAGAAACTATTGCCTCTTGCCTACTGCCTCTTGCCTACTTCGCCGTTTCTGTAAAACGGGTTTCTCGAATAACGGTAATTTTAATCTCGCCGGGATAGGTAAGCCGTTGTTCAAAGGCGCGCGCGATGTCTCGGCAGATTTTAGCGGCGGTTTCGTCAGTAACGTCTTTCGACGACACCATCGCTCGCAGCTCTCGCCCAGCCTGAATGGCAAACGCCTGTTCGACGCCCGGGAATTCGCAGGCAATCGATTCCAGCTCTTCCATACGTTTGTAATATCGTTCCGGCGTGTCTCTTCTGGCTCCCGGTCTGGAGGCGCTGGCAGCGTCTGCCGCTGCAACTAAAACCGTGTACGGGTTGCCGATGTGCAGGTCGTCATGATGCCCAGCCGCAGCTTGAATGACTTCTTTCGGTTCGTTGTACCGTTTGAGTAAATCCGCGCCGATTTTGGGGTGCCCGCCCTCTTGTTCGTGGTCAACCGCCTTGCCGATGTCGTGCAGCAACCCGCACCGGCGCGCTAGACGTTCGTCGTAACCGAGTTCTTCTGCCAGCATGCCGGCAATAAAAGCAACCTCAACCGAATGACGAAGCAGGTTTTGGCTGTACGACGTTCGGAAATGAAGACGACCCAAAAGTTGAATCAGACGGCTGTGAAGCCCCTGAACGTCGCATTCCTGAGCGGCTTGTTCGCCTAATCGTTGAATGTACTTTTCCAGCTGAACTTTGGTGTTTTCGACCGTTTCTTCAATTCGGGACGGGTGAATACGACCGTCTGTGATGAGTTTGCCTAACGCCAGTCGGGCAACTTCCCGACGGAAATTGTCGAACGCGCTGACGATAACAACTCCGGGCGTGTCGTCGATAATGACGTCAACGCCAGTCGCCTTTTCAAAGGCGCGAATGTTGCGGCCTTCTCGACCGATGATGCGCCCCTTCATTTCGTCTGAAGGAATGTCAACGGTACTGGTGGTTGCCTCTGCCGTGTGCGCTGCTGCGTACCGCTGAAGGCTTGTCAGCAGGATTTCTCGGGACATCTCTTCCGCTTCTTCCTTGAGCTTTTTTTCGTGTTTGAGAATCAAAGCCCCGGTTTCGGTTTGAAGCTGACGGTCGAGAATGGACATAAGCCGGTCTGTCGCTTCCTGTTTATTTAATCCGCTAACCTCGTGAAGCGTTTGACGTTCAACGTCAATCAGTTTGTTTAATTCATCTCGTTTGCTTTGAACCTCGCCGATCTTTTCGGTTAACTTTCGTTTTGAGCTTTCCAAAACTTTTTCTTGCTGAGTGAGATTTTCAGCCGTTTGATCGAGCGCTTTTTCCCGCTTTAAGACGCTTCGTTCACGCTCTTTGATGTCTTCCCGCAACGCCTGAAATTCCTCTTCTTTTTCCGCCTGAGCGGTAAGACGAATTTCTTTGGCTTCGAGTTCAGCCGCCTTGATTTTTCGCTGAGCGTCTTCCTCGGCAGAGGTTAAAATGCGTTTTGCCTCGCTGGCAGCGTCTTTTTTGCGAATGTTATCCAGAATTCGAACTGCAAAAACAGAAATAACTGCGCCAATAATAAAAGCTATTATTGCCGCTACCGTCATCTCTGTTGCAGTAGCTAAAAGTAATGCAGTATTCAAAATTGTCCTCGTAAAATCATTTTACGCTGGAATAAAATTTTGAATCTGAAATTGTGAAAAAAGAAAAGTTTGGTGATTAAAGCTGCCTGTTGCGAGAATTTCTCACATATACATACGACAATTGCAATGGCATTAGACATCTGTATAAACGCTTTAACATCAAACTGGGTTTGACGTCTATAAAGCGTACTGGCTTATCGGCGCAGAAAAACTTTGGACAAAACTGCTTAAGCGTCTGTAAAAAGATCAATCGTAGTCTGAGAAAAGGTTCTAAGCGTCTTAAGAGCAACGAAAACGTCATTGCACGGAACGAAAAGTACTTAACAACAGGGCGTTCAAAAATCATCATCAACCGGAGAAGGTTTTCTCGAACAGCTAACGATTGCTTCTTTTCGGACGGAGAGGTAATCTTACCCCGCCAGGCGTGGGAAACCGAATTGACGTTCGGTAAAACTCCCGTTTGTAGGAAACCTTGACGACCTAGTGCATACGAAACTAACGCCCATATTACGGCTATAGCGCCGAAAGCGATAAGGATCGAAACAGCAGTAGGCGAAAATGAAAACATGTTAGCTATTATTAGTTTGAGGACGTTTTATTTAATATTAAATCAGCAAAATTTGTTGTAGAATTAATCCTAAATAAATTATTGTTTACATCCTCCGCGAAAAACTCCTGCGGGTTTTCCACAATCAGAACAAAAGCTCTATTCCAACTAGTAATTAAATACAATTTAACGGGAAGCTATAAATAGGGCGTCCGTTGGACGACGCCAGCTTCCGACTGGTTTGAGACTATAATCAAACTTCTTATATCATACCAGATTATTTAGAATTTGCAACCGTTTTATTGAAAATTTTTTGAAATTTTTCTAAATTTTATTGAAGACTGCTGATTGAGCTTGGAAGAACGCCGCTTTTTTGCAGAAAAAACGGCGTTTGAGCGCGCTCCGCTGCGTTATTCGACTTTTTCCCCGACGGAGCTGGGGACAAGGCGCGTAATTCTAACGTCGTCAATAAAAGCTTCCCCGATTCCGGTTAATTCAAAACTGAGCTGAATTTTCCCGTCTTTGTCGGCATTTCGGAACAGTACAATATGCTGCCATCCGACCGTTCGGAACAATCGACACGTTAAAGCGTCTGACGAACTGACTTCTCGAATCATCAGACCGTCAACCGTGCAGTCAAGCTGTTGGATAATATTGACGTTGCACGTTATTTTTACCAATTCGTATGGTTCAACTTGAATGGCAGGCGACATAATTGCAATAGGAATTCTATCCAGCAAAGCAATTTCCTTTTGCATTCCGTCTTTCGTCTGCGCCGTTATACGCAATCCTGAATTGCCGTTATAAGCCGCGCGAGGGTTTATGTCTCCTGTAGCGTCGATGTTCTTGTTTGGTTTTTCATCAAGGTATAGCTTCCAATTTGAATCCAGAAACTCTTCGACGGATTCAAAGTTCCCGACAGGCAAGATGTTTTCACTTTGTCTGAAACTCTGCATTTTTTGATGCCACAGGTAGAAAAGTCTCATCGTTCGGAAGGAGACGGCGGCGGGATGGAAGTTTGGCTCCCGAACTGTCCCGACAATGCTGGACCAGTACGAGAATTCCAGTATTCTCAACGCGTTCATCGCATAGTAGCAGCTTTTGTCGGATTCTGACCATAAGCCTTGATTGATCGCCCAGTTTGAACGGTTAAGCCCTCCTGTCGCTGCATTATAAAGAGCGATTTCTTCTTTACTGGCTTTATCGGCATTGAACCATTGCCGGAAGTTTTCCAGCCGGTTTGCCGTCAATTCTTGTAAAAGAACGGAACTGCGTCTTTTATCATAATTTTTTAATCTGTTAAATATGCTGGCAATAACGTTGGATTCTCGGGCTAAAAGAATCATTGACCAGTCGACTTGAGAGTCAATTTCCAATTTCAAGTCTCCCGTTTGCCGGGTCGCGTTGATTGTTTCCAGACCGTTGGAGGTAAGTCGGTATGCCTGATAAGTTGTCGGAATGTTTGGCGCGGTTATCGTTGTAGTGGGAGAGGATAGCCCTCGAAGCGAATACTGGGCGTACTGCGGAAGGTATAGCGGCAACAGAAGCCGTCCTTTATTGGGAACGGAAATCATGACGTACCGCAGATTTTTGTCTGTTGTTGGCAGAAGCGAGGACTGGTTTCCTGCGGCAAAAAAGGAATCTGTTATGGACAGGCGCGTGTTAATCAATTCCAAACTGCGGCTGCGATACTGCGTATCGGGATCTGATGCGTTGAGCGGGGAGTGGGAATCGAAGAAAATGCCTCGAATCCCGGACCCTGCCGCGACGAACGTCGTCATCTGGAGTTGTTCATACGGAATGCAGTTGGGCAACGGTTCGTTCGGAAAATTCACGTTCCACGACTGTTTTAATTTTTCGTCAGGCTGAGTTTGAATAACGCAGATCCGCGGCGTTCCCGGCTGAATCAGGCAGGTAATGTCTTGATGCCAGCGCAAATAGCGTTTCATATCCAAAGAGGAGTACATCGGGTCGCGGGAGATTATTACAGCGTCTGCCTGGCGACTGTAATCGCGTAAATTTTCGTCCGCTTGAGCCAGAATCGGGCGGTAGGCGTTCCGGTCGCATTCCCGAATCCGGCGGCAAAGACGGTTTGTCTGTTCGATGTTAAGCCCGTTTTTCGTTACGTTACCCAGCGTCCAGGCAATTACCCGATAATATTTGTCGTCCCAATACGTGGGAGAATAGGACGTATCCGAATTTTCCGAAAAGACGTCCCATTGCGGTTTCGTCAGCGGGGGAGGGCAGATGATCCATAATCCAAGTTCCTGCGCTTGAATCATCAATCCCTCGCTTGGGGGCGTATCCATCCAGATGGTGTTGAACCCAAGCTGACGCAGATATTCCAGCGGCTCGTTTTGGTATCGAATCGCACGAATGAAAAACATCGATTCGTTAACAAAAATCGTCCCGCCGGCGGTGCGAACCTGGACGGTTTTCTGGTTTGATGCGGTAAGAGGAATTTGAAGGCTTTGATTTGCAAGCAGTGAATTATAATCGTCTGAAAGCGGAACGCTGTTATTAGCGCTTGGCGTTGTCGTCTCTGGCGGGCGAGGAACGTTCTCTTTTACGGGGTTTCCCAAAGAACCGCGTACGAAATCTGCCGGCGACACCGGGTCATAGCCCGTGATATCAAAGTCGTCGATCCAGAGGTTTAATTCCCCCTCGCCGCCGTTAATGTCGAGATACGCCATATCGTAGTAAGCGTTTGTAATGTCTATATTTCGACCCTCGCGAGAAAGGTCTAACGCCTGTTTTTTGAGCAAATCCAACGGTCTGTCGATGCGAAGCCTCTGCCAGGTTCCGTTAAAAGAATACGTCCCGCCGGCAAGCAGAATTGCCAGGGGAGCCGTCTGACCGCCAGAACTGCCGCGAGGACCGACTTCTTCCTGCGTTAGAGGCAAAATGACTCGGAGCATAAATCGAAGCCCCGTTTTATTGGATTTAATATAAACAGTAGGCAAAACGTCGTCTGAAAGGCGGCCTGTGCCAATTCGCATACCGAGCATAACCGACCCTGAATCCGGCGGGATTTGCAAAGCCATATATTCGCAGCCGCGTTTCCCATACCCCTCCTGCGCTGAATGACGATGATCAAGCGTCTTCAGGTTCGGGTTAGAGGACTCGACTTTCCAAACCGTCTGCGGCTGATCAAAGGAGAATTTCCAACTCTGCTTATTTTGACTGTTTGTACTTTGTGCGAAAGCAACGCTGCAAAATAGGATTTGCACAAAGAATAGTAAAAATACAACGTTTAGATAAGAAGTGAAATGGCGTTGTATTTCATCGAGATTGCCAAAAAAGGCGTTATTTTGAATGAAAAATTGAGTATTGATAGGGCGTTTTGACGTTTGAAAGCAAACTGAGTTGGGGGATGCGCCTGGTTTTTTATGGTTTTTCGTTCGGTTGTCGTTCGGTAAATTGGGATTCATAAAAATTTTCCTAAAAAACGTAAAATTTCCAAGACATTTCTCAAATCCTGTTCTATACTCTTACCATAGATTTGAATTTGACGCCAGAGCAATTGATCGATAATAAGCAAAAGGAATTTTTGCTTGTGTAGTCTGGCAAAATAAATTTAGCGTTGTATATTTGTCGTTAAGTACAACGCGCAACTTACATTACTATTACGAAACATATTCAAATGGAGTTCGCAAATAAGGAATATTTGTGAAGTTCATTGTTAGGAGAAGCAGTCAACCATGAATCCGGAATCCGTATCGCAACGTTTTGACGAATCCGAAATGCCAATGGAACTGAAAGATCTTTTCGAAGCTATTGACCAACTTCCACCAGAATACCAGAAACGGCTCAAACCGCTGGCAGAAAGGATTCTGTCGGCATCGCAGCGCCGCCGTCAAATTTTGACGCTGGTTCAAGACGCATTAAGTCAACTGCGTCTGGATATGAAATATCTTTTCTTTGATTTAGAGGCAACAAGGCGAGAGCGCGACGATTTTATGCGCCAGCTTAAAGAATAGGCAGTAGGCAGTAGGCAAGAGACAGTAGGCAGTAGGATTGAAAGGCGGTAATGTAGTTCGCGAAGCGAAAGAAATTACGCATTCGCCGGAACGGCGAACGTTTTTTGTAACCTCGCATGCCTACGGTTCAGCCCGGTTCGTGGGCGTTTCGCCCGCACAGATAACCTCAGACCCGCTAAAAATCTTCTTTCGCAGTCAGTAACGAATCTGGATCGCGGACGGAAGTCCGCCTTTTTTTCTTGAAGGCTTTAGCAGTCATGTTGTAGCCCGAGCCGGGCTACATCCGGGGAAGGTTTCCGGCTTGCGTCTCTTTGGTATCCACACTTCATGGCGTTTTTGTTCCGTGGGCTAACGCACCCTGCTTGCCTAAGCGTAATTCCGAATTACTCACTCTGAAATCCTAATTAAAACTCTTGCCTACCATACAAGCGCTCCTTGACAAAAAGGGTTTCTGTTATATAATTCGCACTCTTATATATTTATAGATAAATTATGTTTTTGAACCGTATTGGTTTGCAAAACGATTTTATTGACTTTCCCAGGTTTTAATTGACAAAAATAAGCATGGCGCCTGACACAACTTCCCGTATTCGCAACATCGGCATTGCCGCCCATATCGATTCCGGTAAAACGACGCTGTCGGAACGAATCCTGTTTTACGCTGGTCGTATTCATAAAACCCATGAAGTTAAAGGGGACGATCCTAACGCCGGCGCGACGATGGACTATATGGATTTGGAACGCGAGCGCGGGATTACGATTACCTCTGCCGCAACGACCGTCAACTGGAAAGGAGCGTCGATTAACCTCATCGACACGCCCGGTCACGTCGATTTTACGGTTGAAGTGGAGCGTTCGCTGCGCGTGTTGGACTCGGCAATTCTCGTTTTGTGCGCCGTCGGAGGCGTTCAGGCGCAGTCGCTGACGATCGACCGGCAAATGCGCCGGTACAACGTTCCGAGAATCGCGTTTATCAATAAAATGGATAGAACTGGGGCGGATCCGGATAACGTCGTCTCTCAGCTTCGAGAAAAACTCGGCTGCGACGCCTGGCCCGTAGAAATCCCGATTGGAAAAGAGAGCGCGTTTAAAGGCGTTGTCGATTTAATCGGCATGAAAGCCATCTATTTTGACGGCGACAACGGCGAAAAGCTCCGATACGAGGAAATTCCGGCTGATTTACAGGAAAAGGCTAAAAAATCCCGCGCCGCTTTGCTCGAGGCGTTGTCGATGTATTCAGACGCCTTGATGGAAAAACTGCTTGCGGAAGAAGAAGTCGAATCCGAGCTTATCTACGACGTCATGAAACAGGCTTTGCAGTTCAATCATTTTACGCCTGTTTTTATGGGAACCGCGTTCAAAAACAAGGGCGTTCAGCCGCTTTTGGACGCCGTCGTTCGACTTCTGCCCTCGCCGGCGGATTGTCAGCCCAAAGCCTTGGAATTTCAGCCGCCGCACCGAGAAATTGACCTTTCTCCCGATCCGGAAAAGCCGACGGTTGCCATGGCGTTCAAGATTGTTGAAGACCCCTTCGGCGCCTTGACGTTTATGAGAGTTTATCAGGGAACAATCGTCAAAGGGGAATCGTATTTCAATCAGCGAACAGGGCAAAAATGCCGCTTTAGCCGCATTGTCCGCATGCACGCCAACGAACGCCAGGAAATCGAGTCCGCCGGACCGGGCGACATCGTTGCGGTTGTCGGCGTTGAGTGCGCTTCTGGCGATACGTTCTGCACCGACAAAGATTTTGTTACACTGCAAAATATGTACGTCCCGGAACCGGTTATTAGCGTTGCCATCGCTCCGGTAAAACGAGAAGGCGCAGACCGTCTTGCCAAGGCGCTGTCGAGATTCCGCCGTGAAGACCCGACTCTGGTCGTTTCCACAAACGAAGAAACTGGGGAAACGATTATGTCCGGAATGGGCGAGCTTCATCTGGACGTTTACGTCGAACGCATTCGCCGGGAATTCAACGTTGAGGTAATCGTTTCAAAACCGCAAGTCAATTACCGGGAAGCGCCAACGCAAACGGCGAAATTCGACTGCAAGCACAGAAAGCAGTCCGGCGGCTCAGGTCAGTACGCTCATATCGTCGGGGAAATGCAGGTCTTGCCGGAAGAATTGGCTCTTGAAGAGTCGTTCCTCTTTGAAGAACAGATCGTCGGTGGAACGATTCCCAAACAGTACATTCCATCTATTGAAAAAGGGTTCCGGTCAACGCTCAATAAAGGACCCGTTGCCGGGTTCCCGGTTGTCAATTTGAAGATTATCGTCAACGACGGCTCTTATCACGAAGTTGACTCCTCAGACCGCGCGTTCCAGACATGCGCTCAAACGTGCATGCGCGAAACGTTCCCGAAAACCAAGCCCGCTATTTTGGAACCGATTATGCGCGTTGCAGTCGAAATTCCCGACGGCGAACAGGGAACGATTGTCGGCGACCTCGTAACCCGCCGCGGCGTTGTCTACAACAACGAATCCGACGGGAAGACGTGCCGCATTGAAGCCGAAGTCCCGCTGGCGAACATGTTCGGCTACGCCAGCGACCTGCGCGGCGCAACCAAAGGGCAGGGCACGTTCACGATGAACTTCTCCAAATACAAGGAAGTCCCAACGAGCATTGCAGAAGAGATTATTAAAAAGCGCCGGGAAGATATGAAGGCGAAGAAATAGACGAGAGGTTAATTAGGAATTCGGAATTCGTAATTCGGAATTACGCAAGCGCCAAGCGAGCCGAGAACGTTAGTTCCCAAGTGTCAATATAATCTCACGCCAAGTGTGCAAAGTTGTAAAAGAGAACAACCGCGCTAAAGCGGTTCTAGTTGAACGTTTCGCGTTCGTTTTTTACACTTTGCGAACTTCGCGTGAGATATTTACCGGGGACTCGCCTAAGTCTGTCAACCTATCTGTGATTGATTACAGCGTCTGGGCAAACGGTTTCAAAGTTTGGTGTGAGATCCATCTGGAGTTTGCCGGTAACGAGCTTGAGCAAATCGCCGGCGATTCCCTGAACGAGCGGGGTTTCCCAGTGATTGTTGCCGTGTCCGAGGGCAGAATAGGCGACAATGCCTTTTCCTTCTTTGCGCGCCCAAACGCAGGGGAAGTCCGGGCGATTATAGCAGTCGCCTTTCATGCCTTCCGTCTGAAGCAGCAGGAAAACGTGCATATCCGTGGCAAGGTGTTTGTTAGCGTACCATTCATCGTGATGGCGAATCGGTCGTTCAAAACCTTTCAGACAGGGCAGTTCCGGGTCAATCGGCTTGAGGGTTGCTTCCTGCTGCGCGCCGTGCGAAATGAACTCGCCGCCAATCATGTTGATGTAATCGTTGCGCTCTTCCTTCGGGACGTCCTTGAATCCCCCGCCAACGCGCCACGTATCGGTTGCGGAATGGAATCCGAGGAACCCGACGCCGGAACGAATCGCTTCAAACAGGTTTTTGGCGCCCTGCTTCGACATGCATTTTCCCGGGCAGCGATTATTTGTAGTGTCAAGATTGCCGCTGGTATAGAAAACAATCGCGTCGTACTGGGACAAATCGCCGTCAAAGACGCTGCCGTCTTTTGTGCAGACGACTTCAATGCCGTTCTTTTCGCCGAACTCTTTGAGGAACGAACCGCAAACGCCCAGCTTGCCGTCGTTGTCAATCGTCGGCGGGTGAATGAATCCAGCCGCGTAATCGTAGTACAAAACTTTCTTCTTCGGCTCGTCTGCCAAAACGGAGACGCTGGACATGGTCGCCAACGCGGCTCCCAGACCGGTTAAAGCAATAAAATCTCTTCTTTTCATGATGTAACGGGGGGGGAGAAATTGTTAATGAAAAATAGGAAAACGAAAAATATTCCTGATAAAACGCTCTTTCTCGAAAAGCGAATTATGAATGGTTGTTATCGACGATTATTGGACCGTCCCATGAGGGCGGCTGCGTAGTACAAAAGCGTGAACACTGCCTGAACTGTAGCGGCAACGTATGTCAGCGCGGCGGCGTATAAAGCGCTGCGAACCAATCCCACGCCTTCGCCTTGAACGATGTTGGAATTGTTGAGAAAAACTTTCCCTCGCGCTGAGGCGTTATATTCAACCGGCAGATTGACAAGCTGGAAAAACGAGACAAAAGCAAACAGCCCCAACCCAAGCCACGCCAAGCCTGAATTATCAGCGCCCAACCCGGCGGCAAACATCGCCATGCCAGCGCCGCCGCCAAGATTTGCCATCGGAACGGCAAGGTTGCGAATTACCAGTGGCGCGTAATGAGTACCATCCTGAACAGCGTGTCCCGCTTCGTGACACGCTACGCCGACGGCGGTTGCCGTATTGCCGTCGTAAATATCCTCGCTGAGGTTGAGCGATTTATCGGACGGGTTGTAATGGTCTGTTAAAAAGCCTGCAATTTTGTTGATTTTGACGTTCTGAAGACCGTTTGCGTTCAGCATTTGTCTGGCGGCTTCCGCACCCGTAATGCGGGTTTTATATTTCTGACCGTTGGCAACAGCCGACTTAAGCCACCCTTGAGCGATCAAGCCAAGCAGAGCTGGAACGCCGGCAACAATTAAATACAAAATCGCGTTGTCCATTTTTTAACTCCAGTATTATTCTTTTTTGAAAAATCAATCCTCGTCGTTGAATACAATGCCCTGTAACGGACATCTTGCCAAAACTGCGTACAGCGGACCGCGGCGCGTCAGTTCGGAAGACAACACGTCTATATGCGTTACATACGTCTTCCCGGCATCGTAACGCGGATACTGGGCGATCTTTTCGCTCAAGTCCTTCAACGCCGCTGACGGTTTGCGGATTCTGCCTAACGTGATGTGAGGAACGTACGGCTTGTTCTCTCGAACGAATCCCATCTTTACCGCTGCCGCTTCAACCGCATTAAACGCCGCGGCAAGAGAGTTGGACGGGTCTTCGACGCCAACCCAGACCGTGCGCGGCATCTCGATTTTCGGGAACGCGCCCGCGCCAATAGCTCGAATTTCAAACGGGGGAATGTCTTTAACAGCCCTTTGAAACCCCATGCAGACGGAAGCCATGTCTTCCCTTTCGACGTCGCCGAGAAACTTGAGCGTAACGTGAAACTGCCCGGACTCCACCCACTTTATATCGGCGCCGCAAGACGCGAAAGCCGTCATGAGCTTTTCAATTTGAAGAGCGCTTTTCTGAGCGATTTCGACTGCGACAAACATGCGAACCAGCTCTTTGAACTTCGGCATATTGATTCTCCTTAACGGCTTTGGGGAATGGACGTAAAAAAACGGAATCAGAACTGTTTCCGATCCCGTATTCTGTATTATTTTACTCTGTTATTATCGTCAACCTTAACAACGGTTGGTTTATGCGATTGAGCGGCAGAGTCAGAGTAGTTGGCGTATGTAATAATCACCACTTTATCGCCGATATAGCCGTTTCTGGCGGCAGGACCGTTGAGCATAATCGTTCCCGACCCCGCTGGGGCTTCGATTGCGTACGTGATAAGCCGGTCGCCGTTGCTGCAGTTGAGAACGTGCACCTGCTCGCCGGGCAGAATGTCGGCGGCTTTGAGCAGGTCGGAATCAATGGCGATACTGCCTTCGTAGTCCAATTTCAGCGCGGTTAAAGTGGCGCGGTGGATTTTCGATTTGAACATGATTCTTTCCATGCGTAAAGCTCCTGATTTGACGTTTGTGTACTTGCTGTGAGGGAATGTCAGTCAATCGCAGAAAAATAATTCCGCAATTCTGACTTTAAATTATTGTACCACAATCGCGCATTGGCGCAAGAGGGGAGGCGAGGGCGCGCTCAGAGGGAGTAGGGTGTAGGGAATTAGCGATTAGCGACTAGCGATTAGCAATTACGCAAAGCGCCACTATGTCGGAATGCGGCGCCTTGGCGCCAATGCGGGCGATACGCCCGCGAAAATCTCACGCGGAGATGCGGAGACGCGGAGTTTTTAAAAAAAGATTCGGCGCCACGGGCGAACAACCGCTAAAGCGGTTCTAGTTGAACGCTTCGCGTTCGTTTTTTAAAACTTCGCGAACTTTGCGAACTTTGCGTGAGGTTTTATTTTACTACCTTAAACGTTCGCCTAGCGCTTTGCGTAATTCCGCATTCCGCATTCCGAATTAAAAGACTGCCTTTCAATCCTTTGCGTTCTTTGCGGCCAATAATTCTTTGGCGGGTGAGACGCCCGCGAACCGGGCTGAACCGTGGGCGTGCGCGGGGACGGGCAAGCGGACGTTTCCACACCCCCCGAAAAGATTTTATGATAAAAAATGGTAAAAAAAACGCCCCCCGTCTCTTGTAAAGATGATTATTTTTATTAAAATCAAAGGTATTGAAAGTAATTTGGTAGATGTTTTAACAGCAGTAAAACAATTTATTTGCGATTGTTAAAATAGAATCCTGTATTCATCTAACGCAGTAAAATTCAGCTGGCGATAGACCGAACGTCGATAATAACGGCGTCAATGCGGTTTACCGTCTCCAGCAAAAACAGATTTCCTATTATGCCTTTTGAAGTCGAGCAGAAGTTTCAGTTTCAATCCCAAAAAGAGTTCCAGGATTTTTCCGAGCTGTATGGAACTCTGCTTCTTAAAGAGTATAAGGGCGTTGAACTGGGCGTTGTTGAGGAAACCGACGTGTACTACAATCACCCGTCGCGCAATTTTGTTCAGACGGACGAAGCTCTGCGAATTCGACACCGGGTTATTGACGGTAAAAGTCAGCTGCGTATAACGTACAAAGGTCCCAAGTTGGACGCTATTACCAAAACGCGGAAAGAGCTTGAACTTCCTCTTTCAAGCCTCGGTTCAGAAGAGAGCGAGGCGTTAAAACAAAAATGGAACGAATTGCTTCTGCTTTTGGGGTTTGACAACTACGGTTCTGTTCACAAAATTCGGAAAAAAATGCGTTTTTTCTGGGACGGTCAAGAGGCGGAACTCTCTTTAGACCATCTCCCGGCAATTAACGGTTATTTTGCTGAAATAGAACTGATTGCTCAATCGGAATCTGACCTGGATTCCACGCGCTCCAAATTGCTCCAAATTGCGGAATTGTTAAAACTTAACAACATTGTAAAAAAAAGTTACCTGAACTTGGTTATGGACGCCTGACGAACTGCCATTCGTAAGCTACTATTGGTATAATGATAGAAGCCGAATACAAAAGGCGCTGATATAAAAAAGACAATCTCTCAAGGAGATAAAACTGGTTAACCGACACCGACTATTAAAGCCATGGCAAAAAAAGATAACAATAACTCCGAATACACAGAAGCTGACTATACTGAGTTTATTGCAACGCCTCATACAGAAGCTCTTGTAGAGAATTCTCCTGTTAAAAAGATCATTTATTACTCTATTTACGCGCTGCTGGGCATTATTGCGGTGTGTGTGATTATATTTGTCGCTTTAGGCATCAGAAAAGAGATTGATCAACAGCGTAGAGTTGAGCCGTTCGTCAGTCATAAACGCGACATTGCAGTAGAGCCGGAAGAAGAGCCTACGATCGTAGCGACTTCTTCGCTAAAGAACAATCAGGCAGACAAATCGACTCGCCGTCTGATTGGGCACAAAAAAGTGGTAACGACGTTGGCAGTTTCTCCAGACAGTCGCTATTTGCTTTCAGGGGAAGGCGACGCTCATTATAACAGCGCTGAAGATGACGACATGCCCCCTCTGCCGGGTCAAGCCCAGCGAAAAAGGACAGGCGTTTATTATCTGTACGTTTGGAATTTCAAACAGGGAAAGCCGGAACGCATGCTTGACATGCACCGCAACCCGATTAGCGCAGTGGCGTTTTCTCAAGACGGTTCTCGAGCGGCGTCGGCTGACATCGGCGGTAATTTCATCGTTTGGGACACAAACTCCTGGACGGTTCTCGACACCTTTACTCCCGAAATCCGAGCCAACAAGGGCATGGATAAAGTGTTAAGCATCAACAGTCTGGCTTTTTCCTTCGACGGCGCTGTTTTAGCCGCTGGCGGTTCTGTAACGCCGCAACAAAGCCCCGGTGGAGACAAAAACCAGGATCACCGAAAAAGCAGTGTAATTCTATGGGATTTAAGGGAACATCAAGAGATTACGCAAAATACCAATCTTGCCGTCCGAACGCCATTTTATGACTTGTCGCCTGAAACAGATTGCGTGTTTAGTTTATCGTACGCGTCTAAAGGGAAGTATATTATAGCCGGCATCTCTGGCGCTAACGCTGGAGTTTATATTATGGAACGCGGTGGGGCTATCGCTCAGGCGCTGGATTTATCTACAAAGAAAACGTCTCTTTCGACTGACATGACCCAGTATTCCACCGGACACAATTCGCCCGCCTGTTCGTATATTAAATGCGACACCCGGTACGACAACAGACGTATTGCTGCGGCTGATAATTACGGTCGAATGTCTCTGTGGGAATTCCAGGGCGATTTGTCAGGATCGGAACGCATTCAAGCCATGGATTTTCTCAATAAGCAGGAAAGCGTCGATAAAAACCTGCGAGACATTAAATATTCGCTTGACGGAAAATACATCGTTACCTGCGGCGATGAAATTGCCGTATGGGACGGCGAAGAGGACTCGCTCAAATTGCTGGGCTACCTTACGCCGCAAACGGAATCTATTTATCAAAACCGTTTGTATTTCGGGCTTAGCATAGCGATGACGCGTGATGGACAAAGTCTTGTTGTTGCATGTTCAGACAAGGTCATTCGCGTTTGGGATTTTAAGCAGTTCCCCAATTCTTTGCGTCGGGTAACGCCCGTTGAACGAGCGGAAAAAATGAAGACGATTAATTCCGGTTCGATTGAAATGCCTGAAAATCTGGACTTCCGCGCGCCGAAGAAAAGTAATTAGAGAGAGTAAGAAGTAGTTCAATTCGGAATTCGGAATTACGCAAAGCGTAGGCGAGCCGGGGTGCGTTAGCCCCCGGAAATCGTTATGAAAATGTAACAATATCGGAGTGCGAGAGCGAAAGCTCTCGCTTTTTTGTTTTAACAAACGCCGTTGGTTTAGCGGGTTCCCGGGCATTCTGCCCCCATTGGCGCCAAGGCGCCAAAAAAGAAAGCGGCGCCAAGGCGCCGCACTCCGACATAATCGCTCACGCTGCGAACGTCATTGCCGCTTTTCAATCTCTCGCAACTAATCCCGTTACAGTTTGAAATTGAATATTTCCATAACCAGACGCCAGAATCGCTGCCAGCATGTTTGCGGGGTAACGTAGATTTTCGCCTGACCGGTTAAGCCGGGTCGCATAAGCCGTTCGGAGTTATCGACCAACACGCGGGCTTCATAGCATTTTTCCTGCGGCTTTTCCAGCCCGGTTGCCTGGTCTGTTTCCGTTGCGATTTCTCCGCCGGATTTATTTGACAGCCGTTTGGGCGCAAATTCAATCGGATCGCGAGAAATGGAATCGATTTTCCCTTCGATTTTCTTAAATGGCAATTCGTTGAGATTTATGACAACTTTCTGCCCGACTTCGACAAAGTCTCGTTCTGAAAGGGAAATAACCATCAACGCCTCGAGCTTGTCCAAGTCGCCGACGTAGCAGAATTCCTTGACTTCTTTCGGGTTCATGTACGCGCCGATAGCGTTCGGTTCAAACAAAGAGCCGCTCCAGTCAGGGAGAATTCCCATCACGGCGCCGCGCTTGGCTTTATAGTCCGTCGGGACGACCTCGCCGTCAATGCCGGCGCGCAAGATCAGGCCTGTTTTGTATCTTGCCATATCCTGATACTGTCTTTTTACCGCGGCAAGAGATTCCTGCACAGCCGGGATTTCCTTGAACGCCGCCTGATTGGTGGCGGACTGATCGCGAAGGTTGTTAAGCCGGGTTTCCAGACTGGCAACCTTGAACCGAAGCGAGTCCAGCTGCATATCTTTATCGATATTTTCCAGCGTTGCGATTACATCGCCCTGTTTTACCTTTTGTCCTGGTTTAACGTTGACCGATTTCAGCGTGCCGTCAATTGTTACGGAAATAACGTTCGGGTTTGCCAACCGCAGTTCCAGAGGAACAAAAACGCGATACGGCAACGGAACGAAAATAATGAATCCCGCCAGGAGAATCAGCCCGATAATCGACGGTATAAAATGACTCTTTTTCACCTTGTCCAGCCTTCCGGGGATATAAAAGAATTTTCCCAACTTCCACAGGGGCATTCCAACCAGCCCCCACAATGACATAAGTATCATAAACTTGGCGATAATCTGGAGACCGTAGTAATCCAGCAATCGCCATAAAAAGAACATAATCGAACACATAACCACCCATCGATAAATTACCGACGCGATGGTAAAGATCGTAAAAAACATCTGATTTTTCTGCGGCAAAAACGGGTCTGGCGGGTACTCTAAACCGAGAAACCATTCGCCCATTTTGCGGCTTGTAATCGTTGACGCTTTCTGACGCAAGTTCGGAATTTCCATGATGTCAGCCAAAACGTAGTACCCGTCGTAACGAAGTAACGGGTTAGCGTTGAATATGATTGTACTGACAGAGGAAATAAACATAATATTCAAGCAGATGTTGTTTAGCAGTCCGGGATTACTGAACCACCAAATAAAGGTTGCAATAGCGGCTAAAAGGACTTCGACGTAAATGCCGGCAAAGCCGATAGCCGCCCGCTTCCATTTGTTGGGCAGCATCCACGAGTCGGAAACGTTGCAGTACAGGCACGGCGTCAAAACAAGAATCATAACGCCCATTTCGTGACACTCGCCTCCAAAATGCTTACATGTTAAACCGTGCCCAAATTCATGGAGAACTTTTGTGCATCCTAAAACCGCCGCCAGCAACAAGCCGTTAGTCGGCGTAAAGAACTGATAAAAACCCGGCAAACGAGAACGGAATACGTCAAACTGAATCATTACCAGCGACAATGCCGACAGCATCAGCAGGACGCAAAAAAAGACCGTTATCGGCGAAAACAGCCACGCTACTTTCGGATAAAGCCAGTTGAGAATCCGTTCCGGGTCAATCCCTTTGAACTTGATTGCCAAAATGTTGGTTGACGCCTGGAGAAGCTCTCGCCGCCGCCGCTCTTTACTTCTTTTGAATAATTGACGCCCCTGACCGTTGACGCTTGTGAGAATAAGACCGCTTTGGTGCAATTGCCCCAAAAACGACTGCAATTCTTCCAGCTTGATTTTCTGAGGAGGAAATTGCGCTTCAAATTGCTGCTTGATGTCGTCTAAACTGACTGTGCCGTCAAGCATGTTGAGGATTGCGTATTCCTCTTCCTGAAAACGATAGTATTTTAATCCGACGGGATCTTTTACAATCCAATAATTTTTCCCCAGATAACGCTGACGGCGCGCAGAAATATCTTGGCGCTTTTTGAGCGTCAGGATTCGCGAACTAGCCGATACGAGACTGTCAGTTAAGGATACCATGGGGAATTAGTAATTAGCAATTGACGCAAAGCGCCTCAAAAAATACGTTACGTGCCGTTATTCTATTGTTACAATGGCGTTCATACCGGGTTGAAGCGACCAAAAGTTGTCTTTTCCCAGGACGTTGTCAACGTCAATCCAAACCTCGTACGCGCCTCCGGACTGAACAACCGGGTTGGCAAAAACCACTTTCCCTTTGAATGTCATGCCGGGTTGCTGAACGACGGTAATTGAGGCGGTATGATTCATGACTTTTTGCAACGGCATTTTATTGATGTCCATCGTTGTTTTAACGCGCAGTTTATCCAGATAAACGACTTTAACAATCGGGTCGCCTGGTTTAACCCATTCGCCTTCGTTTCGGTATTTTTCAACAATGACGCCGCTAATGGGCGAATTGACAACGCGCCGGGCTAACCCCAATTTTGCCGCGTTGAGTTCCGCTCGGGAGACGTCAACCTGATACTTTGAAATTTCAAACTGGTTAGACGCCTGTTCAATTTGGAGCGTTGCCTGAACCAGCGACAGTTCCAGCTTGCGAATTTCGGTGGCAGGAACGGCGCCGGGAACGCGAGCAATTGTCTCTTTGGCAGATTTTACTTCTGCGTCCGCCACGTTTCGAGCCGCTTTAGCGTAACGAATGTTGACGTCGTTGCTGGCTTCTTTTTCGGCTGCGTTGAGTTTTGCCTGCTGAACTTCGACAGACATTTTTGCCTGTTCGTCGTCGATCTGAGCCAACGGGGCGTCCTTCTCAACGATCATCCCTTCGCGAACATGGAACTTGACTAGCACGCCCTGTTCCTGAGCAGGCACTTCCGCCTGGTCGATTGGCATGATGTGTCCTTTTCCCTGGTTGGGAGCCAGTTGAGAGTCGTACATGCTATCGTCGTTGTACGAATCAAAAGACGACAGCGTTGGATTTTGCAGCGCGCGGTCTTCAATTACAGATGACGATTGATTACCGGAGGAATAGTCCATCGCGCTGTACGGCGACGGGGAAACGGCAGACGACGCGGGAGCGTCTAACGCCGAGGGGTTGACCAGCATCGGGTCGTTGGCGTCGTTTATCGGGTCGCTAATGGCGTTATTTTTAGGGGGAAGAAGCGGCGGCGGAATCATTCGCGGGTTTTTATGCAGAATCGGTTTGGACGGTGGCGCCAAAGCGGGCGCACTGGGCGCCGACGGCGCTGGTTCCGGTTCCGATTCGGATATCGGAGGAAGTTCAGGCGTCGATGGTTGAGCCGCATCGCCCTCGGACGGAACGGCGGGAGCGTCAAGACCGGGAACTTCCAGTTCGCTGGCAATTTCTGGCGGAGCTATGTCGCTCGGTTCCCCGGTGGGAACCGTTTCCGGGACTGCGATGTCTGCCGGAGCGTTGACTGCTGCGTCTGGAAGCGGCGCGTCCATTTCTGGCGTCGTCGGAGCCGGCGCTGATACTTGTCCAAATAACAACAGGAATAATGTTACCGTATTCAACATTGTAATAATCTCTAGGAGGTGAAGACCGCAGGGAATCCGGGAATTCTGAATTAAAACTGTACCTGATTCGTTACGAAACTAAAACCATCTAAACCAAATCTTGGAATAGAAGAACGCAATCGCGTCGTGCAACCAGACGTAGCCGATAGGGCGTCGACCGCAGTAGACGTTAGCGGTTACGGTTGCGCCGATGTTGGGGTTCTCTATATCCTCTTTATTTATTTTTACTTTCATGTTGATAGTCGCGCCCTCTTGCCCCCGAACTTCAGCCGTTAAGTGAACTTCGTCAAGCGTTCCCTGAAGCTGAACGCTGGGGTTGGATGCGAGAATATATTTTACCGGCAATCCTTTGGCGTCTGGGGAATCCTTTGCCAGAATCTTTTGAGCCTTGACAATCTGTCCGATTCTTCTTTCCGGCATGTCGAGCGACAGCTGCCAATCCCCGTCGGGTTGAGCAATCGACATAAGGATTTGCCCACGCTGAACGGGGCGGCCGATCAGGTTTCGCTGAACGTCCCACGTTGTGATTACGCCGTTGCAAACCGCGCAGACGTCTAATTCGCGCATCATTTCCAATTGATGGCGCAACTGCGTCTGCTGACTGAGCAATTCCTTTTTGAGTTCCAGAATTTCTCCCTGAATGCGGTTTTTGTCTGCTACGGTGAGATTGCGCTCCTCTTGCAGAGTACGCTGTTTAGATTGAATATTTTGTATAATTGCCTCAATTTTCCCGCGAGTTTCGACTTGGGAAATCTGGAGGTTGATGTTTCTCATTTTTGCCAGTTTGGTTCCCGGAACAATGACAGTTTTCCCGCTGGCGTCTTTTTGCTCCGTCGGTCCGGAAACCTTGTCCCCGTGATTAACGAAAACCTGGTCAATCTCGCCGTCAATTTCAGCATACACTTCTCGCCGGTCAACCGGTTCCAGCGTTCCCGTCGCTTCGATATCGAAGTCAGCAGGAATAACGCACAGAGCAACGATTGCCGCGACGATTGAAATTAACACCATTACGGTTTTTGGCAGCGTTCGAGCTTTAATGACCCAGGACATATTCCCGATAAAGCGCCATAAGGGCATCAGGAACAGACGCTCGTGTTCCAGAGCGTTCCCCATCGCTTCAACGGCATGTTTAACGACGACGTCGGTTCGTTGCTTCATCTGTTCTGACGGTCGGCTGTTTTCAATCAGTTCGATAATCAGAGCGCCGATGGGGGCGGGCGGTTTCTCCCGGAGTTTAGGGTCGTCTGGAATCTCGTCTTCCGGAACGGTAGGCATTAACGGCAGAACTGCCACCATTTTTGAATGGGACTCGTCTACGTATTCCTGAAGAGCGTCTTCAACCTGAGGGGCAAAGTTGGTTGTGTCCCCCATGTACCACATCGGTTCTTCAACTGCCGTAACGGCTGTAGAAAGCTTGTTAAGAAGACGAACTGTGTTGCTTCGGTTGTCGATAATGTCTTGACCGCTGATGGCAACGATTTTCGACTTCTTTCCGTATTGAATCGCAACCGCCATTCGGTCGCATTCGATCAGTCGGCGCCCTTCGTTGGCAATCGTGTATGCCGTCTGCTTGGGATCCAGACTGGTATGAATAAGCCGGGTAAATTCTTCAAGCTGGTTCCATAACAACTGCCTGTCGGAAAAAGAACGCAGCTGCTTGTTTTTAACGTACTCGACGGCTATGTCGCACATCTGTTTAAGAAAACGCAAATAGCCTTTCTGAGTGTGTATTGGCGCGTCTGGACGTTGAAATATCTCGACGACGCCGACTGTTTCCAAATCGGTTGCCAGAGGCCCTAAAACGAGCAAAAACTGCGTCGGGTTGCCCGCTTCGCCTTCTGCCACGTCAACAGAAGACGAGTTCGGCATGACCAGTTCGCCCTCTTTCGTCTCCAAAACCCGTTGGAGAAGTTTGGTGTGCTGTTTGAGAGCTTTTTCGTCTTCTCGGAGGTTCGTTTCCTGAAGGTTGACCTGACTTTGCAACGTCAAACGCGACCCGTCTGCCAAAGTCCATACCGCTCCCCCGCCAGCCGCCATTGCAGTAATGACTCTGGTTAGAAAACCGCTATAGAATTCCGACGGCGCAACGTCCGACCGAGACAGCTGCGTAATCTCTGTTACCAGTTCGCGAATCTGCTTTTTCGTTTGCTCGATCATTTCAGGATCAAGCATAGATTCCATACTCATATTGGGTTCCAGTTCCGATTCTTGAATTTCAGGAAACTATAATTAATATTCTATTATTTACTATTATATACTTTGTCGGTTTGAATTACAAATCCGTTCCCAACAAAGCGCCTATAGTTGACATTTTATATAAAATCCTCAATCTGACACAGTATTTTTATCAGATTTTCCGATTATTATTACGGTATTTTATTAGATATAATACAGGAAATCGGCTTTTTGTTCAATAGCAATTTACCCGCCCCCAGTGTTATTATCGCAAAGTTTGAGTATAATGGGTTGCGAGTTGCGAGAGATTGAAAGGCTGTAATGGAGTTCGCGCTAGCGAACGAAATTACACTTTTGCCGGAACGGCGTACGAAAGACGACCATGAATCGTTCCCGGGGAGCGGACATTGTCCGTATCCCAGAAAAGAAATCGGACTGAACGGAGGTTCCTGGTAAAAGAAAAAGCGGAAGCTTTCGCTTCCGCGCTCTACTTCATACCCGGAACTATCGTTCCCGGCTCGCCTGTCGCTTGTGTAATTACGAATTATCAATTCCAGTCGATTGCCAGAATATCTTCTTCCAGAACCGCATCGATTGCCTGGCTTGACGCCTTGTGGGAAGAATCGCGTTCAACGTCAAACAGCTGCGCGTCCATTCTCGATTCCGCCAGAACGTCGCTGGAACCGGACAGATCAGCAACATCCTGATTGTCGTACAAGTCCAGCAAGGCGGCAGAATAAGCATCGCGAAGCATCAGGGACGATTTCAATTCAGGCTGCGCTTCAATCAACTCTGCGTTCTCGAATTCTTCGCTTCTAACCAGTTCCGTTGCCGCGCTTGCCAGAGGAGCCGGTTTGTCAGCCGTATTTTTCGTCGCGCCGAAGTTAATCGCAAACAGAACAAAGTCGTCGGCGTTAACGCTTCCGTCTTTGTTGAAGTCCGACTTGGCTGTCTGAACGTAAAGCGGGTTAACTGGCGACATATTGCCGGGAACATAGCCGAATACGGTTGCGAAGGCGACAAAATCGTTGACGTCAACGGAACCGTTGCGAATCAGGTCGTACGGCATCGCTTCAACGGTCGTCGGAGTTTCAGCGCCGTCCAGAGCGCAAACCGGTTCAGCAGCCAGCGGGGCGACAACGCCGGCGCCATCGTCCATCGACGGCGTCAAGACGACGGTTCCCAGGAACAGGTTGTCCGTTTGGCTGGAAAGCGATTCCAAAATGCGAGCCGTCAGCTGAACTTCTACGCTGCCGTCAGGAAGAGCGGCGCTGTCTGTAACGGACAACGCAACGCCATCCGCGTAGGCGGAGAAGTACGGAGCGTTGTAGATGGCTGGGTTATAGGACAGCGTAAAGGTCGTTTCGCCCGGGTTGAGCGCGTTGACGTCCTGCGCCCACAGTTCGACGCAGCAATTGTCCCAATCGGTCAGACGTTCGACGCTTGCCGCCATGGCTGACGACGGCGAATGACTGCCGGACGTCTTCTGAACCGACGTCGCAATCGGAAGCCCAACGCTGATAACGATTGCTCCCGTAGACAGCGCGCCAGACGGATCGACTACAACGTAGGAAACCGCGTCCGTTCCGTAGAAACCGTCTTCCGGCGTATACGTAATCGTTCCGTTACCGTTGACGGAATATTCGCCGTTGGACGCGTCCCCAAACTCAACGGTCGTTTTCGACCAGTCCGCAACCGCGTCATTTTCCCGATAAGCAATAACAACCGAATTGTTCAAGGTCGTTTTGATGAAATCGTTGTTGACCTTCAACTGAATAACGGTTGAACCGATTCTCAGGTTGATAACGCCGAAGCTGATTTCGTCGTTCTTGAGCGTCCTGCCGGACGTCAGCGTTAAGTTATAAGGAGGAATCGCCGGCGGCAACGATTCGATTAGCGCATCCCCGTTATCAGTGGCGGTAAACGAAACTGTTGCAAGGCGAACCCATTCATCGTCGCCTTTATCCATGACGCTGGTTGCAGCAACGCCGCCGATTGTATCAATAATGCCCGCTGTACTGACGTTCTGGATATTGTTAAGTATTGAATACACAGAACCGTATGTAACGTTGCCAACGCTCAACAGATCCGATGGATAGCTCATGTTGAGATACCCGCCCGTCAGACCGCACAGCGTCGTCCCCTCGTATCCGTTGAAGTTGCGAATCCAGATTTCGACAAAGAAGCTGTCGCCCGGGTTAATTTCCGTCAGCGAAGCTGGAACTTCGTCAGCGGTGTCGCTGGCTGTTTTGGTCGAAACCGCCGTCAAGCAAACGTTCGCCGTCTCATCGGCTTCTAACGCTGCCGTGTTATTCATTTCGATGAAATTGTCTTCGCTGACAACAGCTGCCGGGCTGGCAATAACGACGTTCTCGCTGACCGGGGCTGCCGGGCTGGCAGAGGCTCCAGGATAGTACAGGTCGGGATCGTTTACCGATTTTAGCCAGTTTCGACTCAGATATGCGTAATCCGACACTGCAACGTAACCATCGCCGTCAATATCGCACGCGGGATTCCAATTGGGACTGGTTGAGTTCGATAGCCACGCTCTGCTCAAAAGGGCGTAATCGGAAACCGCAATATAGCCGTCCCCGTCAATATCCATCGGACAAGCCGCCGTTACTTCCAGAACAGAACTGCCGTAGTCGATTTGCGCGTTGGAAAGGGTAATTGTGTCCGTTCGCGTCAGATTGTAATAGGAAGCGTTTGGCGCGCCCAAAGAAACCGTGGTTAAGCCTTCCGTATCAGCAACAAAGCTGACGGTTGCCAGACGAACCCATTCATCGTCGCCTTTGTCCAGAACGCTTGGCGCGGTTGTGCCGCCGATGGTGGCAATCTCGCCGTTTTCATACGTCTGAAAACCGGTCATGTAGCAGAACACTGTACCGTACGTTACATCCAGAACGTTCAGCGCGTCGCTGTCGTACAGCATGTTCACGTACCCGCCGACAATCGCCGGATCTGTATCCTCAACGTCTTTGACCCAAATTTCCGCATAGACGGTTTTAGTTGCGCGGATGGAAGTAATTCCTTCAGGCAGTTCCGCCGCAGTATCGGCGTCTTTAAGCGAATCCTGGAACACGACGCGGGCGTTGACTTTTGCGTCTGCGGCTACCGGTTCCGCAAGCGTTGTCGCCGTTGCCGTTGCGCTGAAATCAGAATCGCCGTAATCTCCCGAACCAATTGCCAGAGCGCGGAAATAGTACGTCGTTTCAGCCGTCAGACCGGAAATGGTCGTTTTACCAGCATTGACGTTCTGACTTACCGCGTTGGCAAAGTCTGCGCTGGTGGAATATTCGACCCTGTATCCAGAGGCGTTTGCTACGCTGCCAACTGTTACGGAAACAGAATTGGAACCCGTTGCGCTGGCGGAAAGCGTTGGAGACGTCAGTTGAATCGTATCCGGATCTGTTGTCGCGGATTGGATTTCGCTGTATGCTGAATCGCCGTAATCTCCCGTACCAAGCGCCAGCGCGCGGAAATAGTACGTCGTTTCAGCCGTCAGACCGGAAATGGTTGTAACGCCGGCGGAAACGTTCTGACTTGTCGCGTCAGAGAAATCCTCGCTGGTGGAATATTCTACCGTATACCCTGCAGCGTTAGCCGCTTCTCCAACCGTAACAGAAATGGAATCGGAACCTGCCGCGCTGACGGTAAGGGTTGGGGAAGCCAGCGGCGCATGATATTCATACGCGCCAATATCTACAACGCCATACACAATACGAGAACGATTATCCAAATCGTTAACGAGTGCGGCGTCGTTCGCGTCAACCGCTAAAGCGTTACTTCCCGCATTGATCGCTTGAGAACCCGAGGCAAGATGGTAGTTGCCATTATCTGCGTCGACAAACAAGGGTAGGGACGGATTGTAAGTAGACGAAAGATTGTTGGAACCGGTAATGTTAGATTCATTATCAAGTACATTAATATTATTAACCGAATCGTTAACAGTATTACCAACGATGATAGTGTTATTAGCTTTAATCGAACCGTAATATTTACTAATTCCACCGCCATTGAGAGAAGAAGAATTCCTCACAATTGTACTGTTCGTAATAGTTATTGTACCGTAGTGATTATGAATTCCGCCGCCATTGGAATTTGCCGTGTTTTCTGAAATTACACTGTTCGTAATTGTAACTGTACCTTGGTTGTTGTTAATTGCACCAGCTGCAGAATTGGCAGTATTTCTTGAAATCGTACTATTTGTTATTGTACATGTACCGCTGGC
>JAZQDP010000012.1:0-4308 GCA_045546875.1 Thermoguttaceae bacterium
CTTACTAAAGTTTTTTGGAAAGGGGAGTTTGAGGGGAAGAACCTTTTTTTCAAAAAAGGTTTTCCCCTCTTAATTAATTTGAAAAAACTTCCCTAAAAGGGAGCCAGCTTGCTGGCGACCGAAAGTTTTTTCAAGGCGGGCGGAACGCCCGCGAACCGGGCTAAACAAAAATATTCTGTTAATCAAAGCGACCAACGGGAGCGATTTTAATACGTTTCGCGCGGCAGCGCGGGTTGGGAGCGGCGCCTCGCCGCCTAATTATAATAGACGCTGCATTCAGGAAGGGCGTCAAGAAATTGACGTCCGTAACGTTTTGTTTCAACGCGGGGGTCTAAAATGACGACTTGCCCGGTGTCGCGTTGGGAGCGAATGAGCCTGCCGAATCCCTGTTTGAATTTGATAATCGCTTCTGGAATCTGGTATTCGATGAAAGGTTTTCCGCCGCGCTGTTCAATCGCTTCCATTCTCGCTTCAATCAGCGGGCGGTCAGGAACCTGGAACGGGAGTTTGGTGATTATTACGTTTTGCAAAGCTGCGCCGGGTACGTCAACGCCCTGCCAGAAACTATCCGCGCCAAAGAGAACGGAGTTCGGCGTTGTTTTGAATCCGTTTACCATATCCGAGCGCTGCATGCCCTCCCCCTGCTGAAAGAGCGTCATGGAATGGTCGATAAGCCAGCCTCGCAAGGCGTCCGCGCAGCGGCGCAGAAGCCCGTAACTAGTAAACAGAACGAACGCCGACCCCTGCGTCTGTTCCAGATAATAGGCGATTCTGTCTGGAAGCATGGACTCAAAACGGTCTTTTTCCAGCGACGGGTCTGGCATGTGTGACGCAATAATAAGTCGAACCTGTTTTTTGAAATCAAACGGACTGCCTAAAATAAGCGACTTAGCTCGGGTAAGACCGATACGGGACTGGAAATGTCGGAACGGACCTATTGGAGTTTTTTCCGCCCGACTACTTTGCAATGCGTTATTTCCGCCTGCTCGCCCGGTGGAAAGCGTCGCGCTGGTTAAAATAACAGACGGCGTTTTTTGAAACAGCTCTTTATCGAGCGTCGCGCCGACGTCAATCGGAGCCGCAACGATTTCAAAATAACGACCGCGCTGCGTTGTGTGATTTTCTATCCAGAAAACAGATTCTTGATCCATGCTGTGCTTGTTCCACGAACTAACCATCGTTGCCAGCGCTTCCATTTTTAGCTGCGCTGATACGAGTTCCTGACTCATATCCATCGTCGGAGCCATTCCAACAGCTGTCGACAGTTCAATAGCCAATTCCATAAGCGCTTCTGGCAAATCATTCGGAAACAGGTTCGGTTCGCGAATTCGCCCGTTGCTGTTTGGACGTTCATCGAGCCAATTTTCAATCGCAAGAAAGAATCGCTTGCATTCTGTTCGACATTTTTGAACGTACGGCTGAAAATTTTTGAATGCAATCGGCGCCAAAATGCCTTTACGTCCGTTCTCGTTGAGCAAACGCCCCAGCATGTATATAATTCCAGCATTGGAAACGGACAGCCCTAAATGTTCGCCTGCAACCTCTTCGATTGTATGCGCTTCGTCAAAAATAACAGACGTATACTTTGGCAGAAGCTGACCGTCTTCCATACGGACAGACAAGTCGCTAAAAAAGAGCGCATGATTGACAATTAAAATGTCGGCATTAAATACTCGACGTCGCGCCTTTTGATAGAAGCAGTCTTTATTGTACTGACAATTTTTCCCTAAACAGTTGCCTTGTTCACAGCAAATCTCTTCCCAAACAGTTCTGGCTGGAACAGGATTTAATCCTTGCTTGGCGCCCTCCCCTGTCTTTTGCGCCCATTGATAGACGCGATCCGTTTCGAGAATTTCTTCTGCGGTAGAAAAAAGAGAGTGCGCTTGCTGCATTGCGTTCGTAAGACGCCGTTTACAAACGTAATTCGACCTCCCTTTTACCAAAACGACAGAAAACTCATCTGGAAAAACGCTTTGCAAAAAAGGGATATCTTTTTGTATAAGCTGCTCTTGTAAATGAATCGTATGCGTGGCAATAACAACCCTCGCTCGCTCTTCATCGGAGAGCATATCATCAAACATTCCCCGTTTTTCACGGTTCTCCATTATTTTGAGCATTGCTGGGGTAAGATAGGCAAAGCTCTTTCCGACGCCCGTGCCCGCTTCAACCATAAGATGATGATTGTTTTCGATAGCGTCATAGACCGCCTGAGCCATTTCCAACTGCATGGGGCGGGCTTCATAATGAGATAAACGTCGAGCAACAGCGCCAGTAGCGCCTAAAATATCCAAAACGTTAAGCGGCATATACTATTATCTGAATGCAAAGAACAAAACAACGCAAGCCAGAATCGCAGCCACAACGCCAATTGCGATAAAAACAATTTTCGATTTTGCAGACGGTTGGCGCTTTGCTCGTTTACCCGGTCGATGTCCTTTAGCGCCTTCGTTTGTTTTTGAAATACTCGACTTCGATTCAACGGATTCCCGCTTGATTTCTGTACTGGTAGAATGATGGGGACGCTTGGAATCGCTGGAACTTTTAACGATATTGACGTTTGAATTTACGACCGGCTTTTGAGGTTGTTTTTGAGTCGGAGCCGTTGGAGCGGCAGGCTTTTTATCTTTCTGCTGCAACTCCGTTTTGGCTGACACTGAATTGGCAGGCGTGCCTGCAGGCTTTTTCACAGAATTTGGCGACGATTCTGGTCGTTGAACGCTTGTTTTTTGAGCTGACGTTGGAACTGTACCCGAACCGGATTTGTTTTGTTCTGAACCGACCGACGATTTTGATTCTGCCGTCGTTTGCGATGGAATGCTATTCAAAAAGTCTGCAAAATTCTCTGATGGCTTTTGTTCATCAACCGCGTCCGCTAAAGCCACCAACGCCGAAAGCGACGACGACTTTGAAGAAGCGTTGGGATCCACATCGCCTGAAACGACGCTGGAATCTTCAGAAGTCTGCTTATTAAGTTTGTGACTGGAACCGGACTTGGGCTTTTTATTAGGAGTAAAGAACCCGGCAAACAATCCCGCTTTCTTTTTGGAACTGCTGGAAGATGAACCGTCCTTCTTTTTTTCTCCTAAATGACTGCCTGGCGTTTTGCTGCCTAACGTAGACGACGAACCGCCAAAACCGAAATCCAGATTAACTACGGAATCGCCAGAACTGGGAGTAGAGGCAGGGTTGTCTACTGAACGCTGCAAATCGTCTAAACGATTGCGAGCGCGAACAATATTATCCATGGACTCGTTATTAGGCAAATATCCATGAACTAAAAGCCAGTCTCTCAGGTTCTCTTGAACCTGCTGCATATCTTTCTGACGCTGTTCCGGCTTTTTCATCATCATCTTTTTACAGATGGCAACTAAATCTGCCGGACAGTCAGGACGGTCAACGGTAATCTCTGGCGGCTGTTTTTGCTGATGAGCCAAAATTCTCTGCGGCAACGTTCCCTCTGTAAACGGAGGATGACCAGTCAGCAGAAAATAAAGCGTACAGCCGAGAGAATAAATGTCAGCGCGAGCGTCTACAGTATGCGAATTGCGCGCCTGTTCTGGAGCAAGGTAGTCTGCCGTTCCCAAAACGTTTTCGTCATACGCCAACGTCAAACTGGCGCGATCAGACTCTGAAAACAGAGCCAATCCCATATCGAGAATTTTTACCGTTCCGTTGGAATCCACCAACAGGTTGGCTGGCTTCATGTCGCGGTGAATCAACCCGCGTTCGTGAGCGTGAGCCAAACCGCACGCTGCCTGATAAATATAATTTACCGCAACAGCATAGTCCATCGGACCGTTGGATTTAACCAGCGCATTGAGGTCTTGACCGTCTACATATTCCATAACGAAATAGTATATTCCATTTTCGTTATCGATGTCGTAAGCGGTAACAATATTAGGATGGTTTAACGAAGCCGCTGCTTGGGCTTCTTGCATAAACCGCTGAAGATAGCTGGTGTCAGAACTGACGCGGCTGCGAGGCAGAATCTTGATCGCAACCTGCCGACCCATCATAACGTGTTCACCCAGATAGACGCTGCTCATTCCGCCTGCGCCTACGTGTTTAAGCAGTTTGTATCCTCCAAGGAAAAAACCTTTGTATTTCCCGGAAAGAAGATTTTCCTTGTGCCAAGACGTAATAGCGGACTTGTCAACAAGAAATTGCAGAAACGCATCGACGTCTGTTTTAACAGAGGCGTCTGCAGTTTGCTGCCATTCTTGCTTGAGCGATTCCCACTCATCTTCTGCAATGAGTTTAGTGCGCGGGAAATTGTCAATCAGCTGTTCCCATGTCGGTTTTGCCATC
>JAZQDP010000013.1:0-5843 GCA_045546875.1 Thermoguttaceae bacterium
CTAATTGCTAATTACTAATTGCTAATTAACCGTAGTATTCCTGCAAACTGGTAACGGTGAACCGGGCGCCGTTTTCTTTCATGTAGGCGATTGCCTGCGTGTAGGCGTTGGCGGCGCGAATGGTTGTTACCAACGGGATAGAGTAACGAATCGCGCCGGCGCGGATGCTGACTTCGTCTCGCGTCGGGCGTTTGCTGGACGGGCTATTGATAATCAGCTGAACCGTGCCATCGATCATGCGGTCGATGATGTTGGGGCGACCTTCCGAGACCTTTTGAATCAGCTCGCATTCAATTCCCCACGACTGCAGCAGGTTGGCGGTTCCGCGCGTGGCGATAATCTTGAATCCCATATCGACAAACTTTCGGGCGACTGGTTCCAGGTGCGCTTTGTCGTCGTCTTTAACGGAAATGAACACGGAACCCTCGGTTGGGATTTTGCTGCCGGCGCCCATTTGCGACTTGGCAAACGCGGCGGCGAAGGAATGGTCAATGCCCATGACCTCGCCGGTCGATTTCATTTCCGGACCGAGAACGGCGTCAACGCCGGGGAACCGGTTGAACGGGAAGACGGCTTCTTTCACGCCAACGTGCGAGAAGTTCGGGAATTCCAGACAGTTAAGCTCTTTGAGCGTATAGCCCATCATGACCTTGGTCGCAACGTTCGCCAGTTTGACGCCTGTTACTTTGGAAACGAACGGCACCGTTCGGCTGGCGCGCGGGTTGACTTCCAGAACGTAAACGGTGTTGTTGTTTTTCACCGCGTACTGAACGTTCATCAAACCCTTGACGTTGAGTTCCAGCGCCATGCGGCGGGTGGAGTCTTTGAGTTCTTCAATAACTTCCGGGGCGAGCGTCTGCGGCGGAATCGAGCAGGCAGAGTCTCCGGAGTGAATGCCCGCCTCTTCGATGTGTTCCATAATGCCGGCGATGTAAACGTCCGTTCCGTCACAGACGCAGTCGACGTCAACTTCAATCGCGTCTGACAGGAACCGGTCGATAAGAATCGGGCGTTCCTCGTTAATCTGGACGTCCGCCTTGGTTGCGTAGACGAGCAGTTCAGACCAGTAGTTTCGCAAGTCGGCTTCTGAATAGACGATTTCCATTTTCGCGCCGCCGAGGACGAAGCTGGGTCGCATTAAAACCGGATAGCCGATCTTTTCCGCCTTGACGATAGCGTCGTTGAGTTCGTACGCTGTTGTATTGGGCGTTTGACGAATGTTGAGCTTTTGCAGCATCGCAGAGAAGAGTTTGCGGTCTTCCGCCGCGTCGATGGACTTGACGCTGGTTCCCAGCACCGGGACGCCGACTTCCACCAGCTTGTTGGCGATGTTGAGCGGGGTCTGACCGCCGAACTGAAGAATCACTCCAATCGGCTTTTCCCGGCGCACGACGCCCAAAACGTCTTCGACCGTCAGCGGTTCAAAGTAAAGACGGTCTGACGTGTCAAAGTCCGTCGAGACGGTTTCCGGGTTGCAGTTCATCATGATAGCCTGATAGCCCAACTCTTTGACGGCGAACGCAGCGTGACAGCAGCAGTAGTCGAATTCGATGCCCTGTCCGATTCGGTTTGGACCGCCGCCGAGAATGAGGACTTTGGGCGTTTCGGACGTTCGCGTTTCGTCTTCGCCCTCGTAGGTTGTATAGTAATACGGCGTAACGGCTTCGTGTTCGCAGGCGCACGTGTCGACCAACTTGCAGACGGCGTCGATGCCCTGATCCAGACGGCGGCGTCGAACGTCTTCTTCTGAAACGCCGAAGATTTCCGCCAGGCGGTTGTCGGAAAAGCCCATCTTTTTCGCTTCGAGCATTTCCTGCGCTGACAGCTCTTCAAAGTTGAGCGTCTGCAAATGCTTGTCTTTGTCCATAATCAGCTTGACGTTTTCCAGCCACCAGCGATCCATCTTGGTAATGTCGAAAATCTCGTCGATGGAAATGCCCTCGTAGATGGCGCGGCAGATGGCAAAGAACTGTTCTCGCGTGGGCGTAGACATCTTGCGAATCAATTCGTCTCGCGTTACGGGTTTGTCCAGGTCCGCCTTGTTGACCAGAGCGTACCGCTTCGTTTCCATGGACCGGACGCCTTTCTGCAACGCTTCGCAGTATGTTCGACCGATTGCCATGACTTCGCCAACGGACTTCATGGAAATGGTCAGCGTCTCGTTTCCGCCGGGGAACTTCTCAAAGGCAAAGCGCGGAATCTTGATAACGACGTAGTCGATTGTCGGCTCGAAACAAGCGGACGTCGTTTTGGTGATGTCGTTTTTCAGCTCGTCGAGCGTGTATCCGATAGCGACTTTAACAGCGATTTTCGCAATCGGGAACCCGGTCGCCTTGGACGCCAAAGCGGAAGAACGGCTCACGCGCGGGTTGAGTTCAATGGCGACCATTCGCCCGGTGTCTGGATGCTGAGCGAACTGCAGGTTGCAGCCCGCCGCCTTAAGTCCAATCGCTTCGACGATTTTTTTGCTGTCTTCAACCAGCTTGGCGTACTCGCGATCGGTCAGAGTTTGCACCGGCGCAACAGTAATCGAGTCTCCGGTGTGAACGCCCATGGGATCCTGGTTTTCAATCGAGCAGACGACGACGCAGTTGCCGGCGCTGTCTCGCATGAGTTCCATTTCCAGCTCTTTCCAGCCCAAAAGGGACTCTTCAATGAGAATTTCATGAACCATGGACGCGTCCAAACCGCCTTTGGCGATGGTCATGAACTCTTCGCGGTTGTACGCTACGCCGCCGCCCGTTCCGCCTAAAGTAAACGCCGGACGAATAATGCACGGCAATCCGACGTAGTCCAGAGCCTTGAGAGCTTCGTCCATGTTGTGCGCCAGGTCAGAGCGGGGCAGGTCAACGCCAGCCGCCGCAACGGTGGCGCGGAAATCTTCGCGGTCTTCCGCATGGTGAATGACTTCCGCGTTTGCGCCGAGCATTTCAATTCCCAACTCGTCCAAAACGCCCATTTCCGCAACCTTGAACCCGAGGTTCAAACCCGTCTGACCGCCCAATGTCGGGAGAATGGCGTCTGGACGCTCTTTACGCAAAATAGCCGCTAACATTTCGGGGGTTAGCGGCTCAATATACGTGTGGTCTGCCATAACGGGGTCGGTCATAATCGTTGCCGGATTGGAGTTGACAAGAACGACCTCGTATCCTTCTTCTTTTAACGCCTTACAGGCTTGAACTCCGGAATAATCGAATTCGCACGCCTGACCGATAACAATAGGTCCAGCGCCAATAATACAAATCTTTTTAATGTCAGTTCGTTTAGGCATGATATATTATTAGTTAGGAATTAGGAATTGTATTGAAAGGCGGTAACGAAGCGACCGACGGGAGCGAAGTTACGCTTCCGCTAGAACTGCGTAGCGGTTCAATATCAATAGCCGTGGGTTTTAACCCACGGAAGGAGTGAGGAGTTGGGATACGTGGTCAAAAGGCAAGGGCAGATGCTAAAAAAAACACTACTGCCTATTGCCTACTGCCTTCTTCCCCATCCATTTCGTCTAATTATAGCAAAGAGAAAGATTCTTTCAAGGACGGGGAGCGGGAGAAATAGAATTATCAATTAGCAATTACGCAAAGCGTCCGTCCGGTGTTAAAATGTTCTCAACGCTTCCAAGCAGTTCCCAGACGTTCCCAGCAATTCCCAGCCTACCAGAATTGCAAGTTCGTCCCGATGGTTCGCGAACATCCTCCGTGTCTCCGCCTCTCCGCGTGAGATTTTTTTACAGCAGGGGACTGCCGCGAGCCGGGCTGAACCATTTCTTTCTAGCGCCCCCCAATTTTGAACACACCCCATTCATAACTGTCCTTTCCCCCTCCTTTTTGTTTTTTACAAGAACGATATAATATATAATACGGTTCTGGTTTTGTATTCCAGGACGTTTTTAACACATTTATATTTATGAAAGGCTGTTATGCTTACTGTAAATCTCCCCAGCGGCGATAAACTGGAATTCTCCACCCCTGTTCAGGTCAAAGACGTAGCGTTGAAAATTGGTCCCGGTTTGGCTAAAGCGACGGTTGCGGCTTTTGTTGACGACATGCTTGTCGGTACGGACTTTGTTCTTCCGGAAGACGGCGAGGCGTCAATCAGACTCATTACCAAAAAAGACCCGGAGGCGTTGGCGATTATGCGCCATTCGTGCGCTCACATCATGGCGCGCGCGGTTATGCGTCTTTTCGACGGCGTTGAACTGGCGTTCGGCCCCACGGTTGAAAACGGGTTCTATTACGATTTCGCCATGCCCAAGCCGATTTCCGAGGCGGATTTCGAGGCTATCGAAAAGGAAATGGCGAAAATCGTCAAGGAAGACGAGCCGTTTGAACGCATTGAAATGCCCCGCGACGAAGCGATTAAACTTCTCGAAGGCATGGGACAGAAACTCAAGGTGGAGCATCTTCAAACGACGCTGTCCGACAAAGACGTTGTCTCGTTCTATCGTCAGGGCGAATTCGTCGACCTGTGCCGCGGCCCGCACGTTCCCAGCGCCGGGTTCTGCACGGCGTTCAAGCTCATGTCGGTTGCCGGCGCGTACTGGAAGGGCGACGCCAAGAACCAGCAGCTTACCCGTCTGTACGGCACGGCGTTTTTCGACAAGAAAGAACTCGCCGAGTACATCACCCGTCTGGAAGAGGCGAAAAAGCGAGATCACCGCGTACTGGGCAAACAGCTTGAACTGTTTACGATCGACCAGAACGTTGGTCCTGGGTTGATTCTTTGGTTGCCAAAAGGCGCTAAAGTTCGACGAATCCTGGAAGATTTCCTCGTTAAAGAGTTAGAAAAGCGAGGCTATCAACTAGTTAACACTCCTGTTGTAGGACGTGTAGGACTGTACAAAACTTCAGGTCATTATCCCTACTATGCAGACAGCCAGTTCCCGCCCATTGCCGTTGATGAAGAAGACCTGTATCTGCTTCGTCCGATGAACTGTCCGCACCATATTATGGTTTACCAAAACCGTCCGCGGTCTTATAAAGAATTGCCGTTACGGTTGGCAGAGTTCGGAAACGTCCATCGATACGAGCAGTCCGGCGAGCTTTCCGGCTTGACCCGAGTTCGTGGGTTTACCCAGGACGACGCTCATATTTTCTGTATGGAAGACCAGGTGGAAGACGAATTCCGCCGATGTCTGGAAATGACCGTGTTCGTTCTCAAGACGATGGGATTCCAGGATTACAAAGTTCGTCTTTCGTTCCGCGACCCGGCGTCGGACAAGTACGTTGGCTCGCCGGAAAACTGGGACAAGGCGGAAGCGGCGTTGAAGAAGGTTTGCGAGTCGATGAACCTGCCGGACTTGTCAATCGCTCAGGGCGAAGCCGCCTTCTACGGTCCCAAAGCGGACTTTATTGTAACGGACTGCATCGGTCGTCTGTGGCAGCTGGGCACGGTTCAGCTGGACTACAACCTGCCGTCAGAACAGCGCTTCAATCTGGAATACATCGGGGCGGACAACCAGCCGCATCGTCCGGTTATGATTCACCGGGCGCCGTTCGGCTCGTTTGAACGCTTCTTCGGAATTCTCATTGAACATTTCGCCGGCGCGTTCCCGCTGTGGCTGGCTCCGGAACAGGTTCGAGTTCTGGTCGTCAGTCAGAAATTTGAAGAGTACGGCAAACAGATCGAAGAAACTCTCCGTACAGCAGGGCTTCGCGTTACAGGCGACTACGACCCGGAAAAGATCGGCGCGAAGATTCGCAAAGCCCAGATGGAAAAGATTCCGTACATGCTCATTATCGGTCAGAAAGAAGCGGACGCCAACAACGTCTCCGTTCGCTGCCGAGTTCGCGGCGACCAGGGTTCCATGACGCTGGACGAATTCATCGCTCAAGCGAAAAAAGAAG
>JAZQDP010000014.1:0-12920 GCA_045546875.1 Thermoguttaceae bacterium
CTCAAACTCCCCTTTCCAAAAAACTTTAGTAAGAGGAGGAAAAACGAGCGCCACATCCCCTCAGTACTCAAACCGTTTCGGCAGGTTTCTGTCGCGGCATTCTTCCGGAGTAACGACGGGACGGTAGTTCGGCTGTCCTTCGAATTTGGAGTGAAGTCTGCCGAAGAACGACGGGTGGAACGGGCAGTTGTCGTCCAGCCAGTTGTTGATCGTCATCAGTTCGTCAGGGCTGAGCTTGACGGTCGCGTGCCATGCTTTCAGCTGCTTGGCGTACTGCTTGACCGCGTCGCTGTTGAACGTGCAGTCCGTATCCGTTAGCCAGGCGGAAAGCGACGACGACGGCGAGCAGATCTGGTAAGGCGGGATGTACTCAATTCCGTTTGAGGCGGCGTCTTCGTTCCGCTCTTTTCGGTTGCCCCACAGAAGTTTGCTTTCGTCGTCCGCCAGCTTTTTCATGGAGTTGTATGAAACGCTGTACGTCCCTTCCGGCTTCCCGGTCAGGTTGAGCGCGGATTTGCCTTCGCCTGTTGTTCCGTCGTGACAAGCAACGCAATGCTTGTCCAGAATGGGCTGAATTTGCCGCTCGTAGTCGAACGTCATTTCAGATCCGTTGAGATACGCGCCGCGAAGGTAACCGCTGGTCTGGTTGGGCTGAGCGGTCATGACGGCAATCGGTTTTGTCATGGCGATGGGCAGCTGAATCGTTGACCGGGTCGGCGCGTTGTTGGGCGTTTCGTGACATCCAACGCAGGCGCGGGTTTCCCCTGGACGGAAATTGACGTACGTGCGTTCCGTCTGGACGGCGCGATAATCCTTGTCCAGAGCCTGGAAAATAATCGCCCGGTCGGCGGGAACGTAGAATCGGGCGGAGCCGTCTTCCTCAACCGGAACGATTCCCAGCTGAATTCTGACCGCCAGATGCCCGGCGCCGATTGCGGAATGAGCGTGCGTCGTGCCGGCGTGATCGTCGTAGTACGGTTTGCGGGCTGACCACGAACGCGGAATCTGTTCCAGAATTCGGAGATATTTAACCGTCCCGCGGGGAACGTTGTCCAAACCGGCGTAAACGTCTGTCATGACGACGACCGCTTTGTTCTCTTTGGCGAGCGCTTCGTTTATCAAACTTGGACGAACCGGCGGAACCGGTCGCGCGACAAGCGGATACGGCAGCCAGCAGGAAACGGAATCGTCTTTCAAAAGCGGTTCGTCCGCTCCAGTTCCATCAATAACGCACAGACCGTATCCGGTCGGGTCGTTCCACGCCAGCCCTTTCGGCTTGCAGGAAACCAAAAACAGGTTCTCGTTAATCGGGTACGGGTCTTTGAACAGACGCCCCGGCTTGCCGGTGGAATCCCGATACCAGTTCCCGTTAGCGTCTTTGAAATGGAATCCGTTGTGATGGAACGTCGCAACGTCTGACGTAACGTATTTCATCGTGTCGACGGATCGGACGTTGTCTTTAACGTCGATTACGATAACCGTGCCCATGGCGTTGTTGGGACAACAGTGTGACGCTCCCAGGAAAACGATTTTGGTCGTCCCGGGAATGGGTCGGGCGTAAATCATCGTTTCCGGAAATGTGATTGTGTTGCCGTAGATTTCCGTTGAGTTCGTCCCGTCCGGGTTGACCGCCCAAAGGGCTTTGACGTTTCCCGCCGCCTTGTCGACGTATTCCCAGCGATGGTACAGAATTCTGCCGTCCGGCAAAACGGCAGGCGACTGTTCCGACAGCGCGGAGAAGGTCAGCGGCTGCATGTTCGAGCCGTCGCCGTTCATGCGGTACAGGTTGGAAACGGTCAGATTGTCTCCGGCGTCACATAAAACGGAAAACAGACACCGCGTTGTAATAAACGCAATTCCGCCGTCTGGCAGGTAACACGGCTGCATGTCGTCCGTGCCGCGATGGTATCCGCTGGTGGCGAAGCGTTTATGAAGCGAGTCTTCAATTTCCGGCGGGAAGGTAAGCTGTTTCAGCCCGGTTCCGTCAACGTTGATTTCGTAAATGCGGTATCCTTCCTGATTGGAACGCTTCCAGTCAAAGACGATTTTCTTCGCATCGAAAGAAACGTCAAACCGGTTAATCACGCCGCCGGCGAGAATCGGGTTGACGTCTCGAACTTTCCCGGTTTTGAGATTGAGAATCGCCAGCCCGCCACCGGGCGCCCAGCGGGAATTGACGTGGTCTGTATAAACGTGGTTGGACGTGAGCGTAACTCGGCGAATAAAGACGATTTCCTCAATGCCTTTGTCCAGCAGCCGTTTTGCGGCAGACGCATTGAACGTAAAGGGCGCCTTGTCCGCCGTTGGAACCGGTTCCAACGGAGCCGCCGGCGCGCCGGGCATGCCTTTCATGTACTTCGCTTTCGACGGGTATTCCACCGGATGGCAGTAAACCTCGAATGTAACAGTTCCGTTTTTCGCGGACTCGACCAGCCCAACGTCAGCGGTAAATCGCGCATATTTGCCGTCCAGCTTGTAATGCAGAATCGACGGCGCGTGAGCGTAAATGGTTTTTTCAAACGTCTTGCCGCAGATTTTAACGGGTTTGCCTGTGTGATCTTTATTGATGAGCATGGTTCCCCATCCCGTCTGAGAGGAGACCGGCTTGAGCGTTGTCATATCGACGGCGTTTCCGTCAGCGTCGTACAGAGTCGGGTTGCACCACGCCGCCTGGTCGAAGTCGTAGTTGTCTGGTCCGTATGTAACAACCAGATACAGATCCGACGCTTTATTGAGTTGAACGTCCATCACTTTCGCAGGCGTTTTGACGTTCATGACGTCTGTTTTAACCGCCTCAAAACAGGGGGAATCCTGACTTCTGACGACGCCTGCAATCGCCAGAATCAAAACGACGCTAAGGAAACAGTTTCGATTTATCATGACAGTATTGCACTAAATTTAAGGGTTGATAATTTACCAGATTTTAACTTCTCTATTAATTATACCCTATAAAAGAGAAAAAGTCAACGACCAATCAAATATCATTTTGCGACAGCGGCGCCCCCGATGGCGGGGGAGTCCCCAAAAAATAAACCGCCGCAGTCAGGGGGTTGACTACGGCGGCAAGTTTGACGTCAGAAATTCTCCGGGGAATATATACCCCCTTGTTTAGGGAGTGATGCCCAATTGTTCCTCTTCCTTTTCCTGAATGATGATACGGGGAGTAACCATCGTCGTCAAACTCTTTTATTTAACGTCTGAAACCATCTTGGTTCAGAATCATCGTTTACAGGCTGGATCACGGGGCAGCGGTGCCCATTCGTTCCTCTTCTTCTTCCTGGATAATGATTCGCGGGGTAACCATCATCATCAAGCTTTCTGTTTCACGACCGATGCCGGTATTCTGGAACAGACGGTTGATGTAGGGGATCTTGTTGAGGATTGGAACGCCCTTCTCATCGCGTCCTTCCTTGAGTCGTTTAATACCGCCCAAGAGAACGGTTCCACCGTCCGGAACGCTGACCGTTGTGGTAACAGTCTGATAAGCGAAGGTTGGCAACTGAACGGACGTACCAGAGTTCGAGGTCGAAACATTCTTGCTGTTCTTTCGAGTTGCGGGCTGTTCGTCGTCGCCTTCAGACGAGGTGTCTTCCGTCGTGGTTGTCGAACCTGTGAACTTAAAGACGTTGACTTCTTTAATTTCGCTGAAGAACGGGACAACTGTCAGTCGGACAAATCGTCGGTCGTTGCTGACAACCGCTTGAACGGTAAGGAAGGTTCCTTCAGACAGAACAACGATAACGGGCTGCTGAGCCGCGGCAAAGTCGCCGACAACCGGGGTAACGCTGATGACGAACGGACTCTGTTGCGTATCGGAAACCATAGCTTGCTGACCATTGAACAGGGTTACCTTTGGAGCTTGCATGATGTTGGATCGAGAGTCCGCTTGAGCGGCTTCGACAAACAGGTAGGCTTCGATATCGCTCAGGAACGCCAGACCCATTGACAATCCGTCGCCGCCGGTATAGCCGCCGAACTGCGGGGTCGTTCCTCCGTAACTGCCTTGAGACACCGGGATATCCAGCGTGGAGCTGAACAGACCAGGCGCTTTCAGACCGACGGTTGCGCTGCGCTGGAATTTGGCGTAGTCGGTTTCCGTCAGGTTGCCATCGTCGTCAATGGCAGTTTCGCGTTCGATGGATACGTTGCCGTTCTGATTGGATTTAATGTTGACGTCGAAATCAACGCCGACTCTTTCATAGAAGCTGTCTGACAGGCTGATAAATCGAACTTCAATCGTCACCTGGAGGTCTTGCAGACGTCGCAGCTGTTCGAGCAGTTCAGCAATCTTTTCGTGAACTTCCTGAGTCTGGTTAATAACGAGGCTCAAGTTGGTTTCAAACGGAGCGATTGTACCAGAACCTTGTCCGCCGTCAGCCCAGGAATCGGGTTCAACGGTTTTTGTAATCAATTCGATTAAGCTGTCAAAGTCTGCGCCAGAACCGCTACCGAAAGGTCCCGAAGAACCGGAGGCTGGGGTCATTGGCGAACCAGCGTTCAAATCTCCGCCCATGGATTGCGCCAAAATGTTGTTGTTGACGTTTCCGTTGGCGCGGCTGGCAACAGCGGTTGCGGGAGCCATAATTGAGGAGCCAATTCCACCGCCAGCGCCATTGTTCAAATTCAACGCCTGCTTGTACGCTCCAGACAGACCCAGGTTGTCAGTTGGGACAAAGTTGGGAATCGGAATTACCAGGTCGGCGACTGAATAGGTTTTGGTAAACAGTTGACCTTTGCCATTTTCCTTGCTCGTAATCTTGAGGACTTCATTCTTGATGACGTAGGTTAAATCATACGGTTCAAGAATCAGGTCGAGCGCATTTTTGAGCTGAATTTCATTTGTAAGGGAAATGGTTACTGGCGTGTCGGATGTGATGCCAGAGCCGGCAAATCCAGCAGGATCCTTGTAAATGTTTACTCCAGACAGAGCGGCAAGGTCGTCCAGGATGGATCCGATTGGGGTTTGTTTATAGTCCAGTCGAACAGGCTGTTCGAGCTTCTTTTTGATTTCCAGTTCACGTTCGGTGTACGGACTCTTGTCGTCGCCCTTGGCGCGGCGTTTGGTAATGTCAGCCCAAGTTCCGCGATCCGGGAAGACCATGTTCTGATCCGGGTCAAACGGGTTGATAGCCGAGCGTTCAACGCCTTCCATGGCATTGAGGAATCCTTCGCTTTGCATTTCGCGAATCTTCAGACCGTCGTCAACGCGACGTCGAGTTTTGGTCATCTGGAATGCGAGGATACACGCCTGGTTGTTGGGGTCGAGTTCGTACGCCTGCTTGGCTTTGAGTTCCGCTTCAGCATAACGCTGTTCGCGGGTAAGCTGGCTGACTTCATCAATGAGCTTGGCGATTTTCTGTTCTTTTTCGGTTTTGTATTGCATCGCCCGAGCGTTATCTTCGTCAATTCGACGATTGTTCTCTTCGTTTGCAATCAGAGCGCTGTTTTCATTGATGTACAGGTTAAATTCATTTATTTTCTGGTCAACATGAGCCAGCAATCTGGCTTTACGGACGTCGTCCAGAGCAGATTTATCTACATTGTCACGAGCGGCAGTCAGAATCGCAACGCCTTCTCTCGGATTGGAATTTTTCAAAGCGCGGGCTTTGGCTTCCTGAGCGGTCAGTTCCGAGGCAACCTTGCTGAATAAGGCGTTCTGTTCCTGAGTGGCTTCCGCGGCTACAGCGGCAGCAGTTCCAGGAGCAGGGGCAGGGGCAGAGGAAGCGTTGAGGAGCGTGAGCCGATCGTTGAGCTGTCGTTGAGACTGATAATCCAGTTCGTCTCGATGCTGAGCCGCTTTGAGGAACGCAGCAGCGGCAGCTTGCTTATTGCCAGCCTTGAGAGCTTCTTCGCCCTGCTGGAAATACTGCATGCCTTCTGTCATCGACATTGCCGGAGTCGGCTGACCCGACAGGGCGGCAACCTGTTCAACAGACGTCGCGTCCCGGTTGGAAACATACGACGCGTTGGCAACAGAGGATCGGCTTGCAGAACGCTGACGAGCTGCGGTAATTTTATTGATTAAATCCTGCGGTTTGACGTCGTACGCTGAATATTCGACATTGAGCCGGGCAGCGTTGCTGGCAACGTTTTCTGCAATATCGTAGCAACGAAGCTGATAAAGCGTATTGGCTTGATTAATCAGAACGCGCGCGAATTCTTTTCGGCTGTTTTTATCGGCTGAATTCTTCTGAACGGCGCTGTATGCGCTTTCGTAGGAATTAATATCTCTTTCAACACGATTGGGCGAATCGTTTTTCGGACCGTATGGGACGTTAAGGCTTCTTGCTTTTGCGACGATGCCTCGAGCGCTGGCGACATCCCCCGTCGCTAAAGCTTTTCTGGCTTCCAGGAGCAGCTTGTCGCTTTGCTGTCGCACCGCTACAGGCACGTCTGCAGCAGGCTGACCGTTGGCGTTTGCCATGGCAGCCATAGCTGGGGCAACCGGCGCGGATTGCAGTTCTCCGGTAACCGGAGGCAAAGCCGGCATAGCGGGCTCAGAGGCAGGGGTTTGAGCCGCCGCCATTTGTACGCCCTGTTTGGCTGTTTGAATGTCGCGCATGAGTCGTTCCGGCGTGTCTTCGCCAGGAGCGTAGGCGACTCTGAGCTTCATGGCTTCAGAACAATACTGTTCCGCCTTGTCGAAAGCGCCCAAATCGAGAGCGGAACGCCCCTCGAGGATGTACTTTTTCGCCAACGCGGATGCGTTCGTTACTGGAGACGGAGCGGGGGAAGACGTTGTAACCGCCGCATTTTGACCGCGAATTGCAAACGGGTCTTTGGATTGCGTTGACGCGGACGAGCCTTTAGCGCGATCCAGTTCGCGACGAAGACGAGCTGGCGTATCGCCCGTGTACAGCGGTTCGTACTGGACGTTGAGACTTTCCGCCTGACCGATGAGCGTTTCCGCATCGGATAACTTCCCTTCAGAAATCGCTTGACGCGCCCGCTGGAGCAAATCCGAGCATTGAGCGCGCGATGCGCCGGGCGTCGATTCCGCTTGACTCTCTTTTACCCCAACGACCAGGATGGTCGCTGCAAGCAAAAGAACGAACGACAAGGCTTTTACAATTCGACCCCATTGAGGACGATAAAAGCTGTTCTTCAAACTTCCGTGTTTTTTCATGACTGTAGCCTTAATACAATTGTAAACTGAGCCGCGGCTTTTAGACGTTTGACTGAAGCGTCCAATCCTGACAACTCCGTTGCCGCGAGTTCTCCCCGTGAATTGTCAGCTGATTTTAGCTGTTGACTGCCTGTTTTCCCCGGTCGTTTACCCTCCCGACCTTACCGGCAGGAACGATAAACCGCCTAGGCTAAACAGCCAAAAGCTAAAACCGAACTCTCTCTTTGCCCATGGCGATACGGATTCCTTCCGATGCCGCGCATGTATAGAGAGGCATTCATTTATATATTCGACCCGGATTAAAAAAGAAATAAACAAAAATTTTGACATTTTAATGAAATTCACTAAATTTTCGCCAATTTCTCTTTGTCAGGGCTCTCAATTCGTCCTTTTTGGCTCGAAAAGAGAATACATATTAAATGGAATAGCAAATATTCTCTTTTCCATCAAGAGCAATTTTTCCACCGACTACAGTAGGAATTAAAAATAAATATCAAATATTTTGCAAGGGAAATACAGAGAAAAGCGCTGGAAAACATTTAGCGCTTCTTAAACCAGATTTATCCAATAACTGTGCAGCTAACAGCTTTGAGGCGCTAGAGGCAGACGCTTCACGACTGCCTTCAACGTGAATCATTGGATTCTCAATCACGAAAAACACAAAAGATGCGAGATATGTAGAATTTACGAGATTTCAAAATACACTTTCGTTTTTTCATATATTTTATGGCAAAATACTTTGATAAGCAAGAAAACGCCTGCTTTTTAGCTCACAGGCGCCAACCTGCAGGGAGAGTTATCATTTTGTTTTCAAGATTGAATCTTACTCAATCTTTCTGTTTTAACAGATATCGATTGCTTACAACCTTGAAGCTGACAAATGGTTTATCGTCCACCGATTTAAAGACAATGCCTTCTCGCTCATGCCCTCTTGCGGTTTTTCCTTCTGCAAACTCAAGGATGGCTTCCATGGTCGTTAGTTCATCAAACGCCTTCATAGCGCTGTTTATCACTGGAACGTACGGTATGCCCATCTCGAGACATAAGTTCTGCGCTTGATTTGGGTTCAGGTATCGTTGATTGGTTATATCCCAAATCTTGAATACATGCCATTCTAAATCAGTGTACTTATCTCTGTTGCGATTTACACCCGGTCCAACCAGTTCGCCCTGGAACGCAAATTCACACGAAAACATCGCATTTATCTGCTCAAGTTTGGCAGCCATATCATACTTTTTTGCTATTTGCCACTGCACCGGGACGCCTTTCGCCCATTCAGGCTTGAGTCTCATATTCCGAGAACATACTCCAAAAGGATTCTCTTCGTCTACAATCTTGGACAAAAATATGGTTGTCGATGATCCGTCATTCTTTTCTGTAACCTCGAAAATGCGACCTTTCATCGTATCAAAGTAATCTCCGAGATTCTGAATGCGTTCCTCATCTGTCTTTGGAATAAACGCAGACGGGAATTTTCCCATTACTTCATCTGACGCCGCAGTTCCTCCAATTGCATCTCTTAGCGATTCAGCAACCTCGTCATAATGTTCAACCCTTAGAAGCTCAGTAACGTCTTGACCGTCTGTTACATCGCTCAGTTCCGGATAATTCCCTGCAATTGGAGCGAGAAGCCCTTGCGATATAACGCCTCTAAGCTTACAGGTTTTGATTAGAATTCCTTCTTTAAGCGTCTGTCCTGAGCTGGATACAAACTTCTTTAAACATCTTGTTTTAAGAAACTCATATCTGGGATCGTCAGCTGGAAGATAGCTGTCAATTTCGAAATAGACAGCCAAATCGCCAGGCTTAAATTCATCGCGTTGTGTAACGACGTTCCATCCTTTACCTGCCATCTTAACGACAGAAAGTCTGTCGGAATCCGGTATTGGATCGCTTGACGCTATTGTTACAATGCTTGCCAGTTTTCTTGTCATTTTCATTCTCCTTTAAATAAATTAAAAGAAGCAGGAGCGCATCGCCGTTGGCGAATTAAAACTCCTGCTTCTTCCATCTTGGAAATGTCTTCTCTTTCCGCACCCCACGCAAGGGAGCGAGTTCGTCTTAACAGATTTTGTATCCCGCCGCGGTCAGGGCGGTGCGTATTTCCGTAAAATGGTCGAAGTTTCTCGTTTCGAGAACGATGTTTAGATAGCAGCCGTTGACGTCTGCGGTTTGCGAGGAGCGTTCATGGTGAATCGACACGACGTTTCCTCCGAGTCGAGCGATAATCGTCGCGACGCCTTCGAGCTGACCGGGTTTGTCGATAAGTTCGATTTTCATCGCGCCGTATCGACCGGTCTTCATCAACCCGCGGGTAATAATGCGGGACAGGATCGTAACGTCGATATTCCCTCCGGACACGAGGCAGACTGTCTTTTTCCCCTTAATCGGAACTTTATTGAACATTGCGGCGGCAACGGGCGCAGCCCCGGCGCCTTCGGCTATCAACTTTTGATTTTCTATCATCGCCAAAATCGCTGAGGAAATTTCGTCGTCCGTTACGGTAACGACGTCGTCCGCATACTGCTTGCAGAATTCAAAGGTGAGGTTGCCGGGCTGTTTGACGGCAATTCCGTCTGCAATGGTCGAGACGCTGTCCAGCCGTTCAATATGTGCGTCGTGAACCGAATTGACCATGCTCGGCGCGCCGGTTGCCTGGACGCCGTAAATCTTGACTTCCGGTCGCAGATTTTTAATAACGTAGGCAACGCCGGATAGCAGCCCCCCTCCGCCGACGGCGGTTACAACCGCTTCCACATCGGGTATTTGATTGAGAATTTCCAGTCCCAACGTGCCCTGCCCAGCAATGACCTGTTCGTCGTCAAAGGGATGGATGAACGTGTATTTGAATTCGTCTCGCAGCTGAAGGGCTTTTTCGTAGGCGTCGTCGTACGCGCCGGTTACCATGCAGATTTCCGCCCCGTAAGCGCGAGTCGCCTCAACTTTGGAAATGGGCGCGCAGTCCGGCAAACAAATCACCGACTTCGTTCCGGAACGAGTTGCCGCCAGAGCGACCCCTTGAGCGTGGTTGCCGGCTGAACACGCGATAACCCCGCGGGCCTTTTCTTCAGGGCTAAGCTGAGAAATCTTGTAGTACGAGCCGCGAACCTTGAACGAACCGGTTATCTGGAGGTTTTCCGGCTTGAGGTAAATGTCGCTTTCCGGGTTGAGCTTTGGCGCGCGAATGAGTTCCGTCGAACGAATGACGTCTTTGAGTATGTACGATGCACGGTAAACGCTGTCTAAGGATAACATAATAATCGGTGGGTTAAGGGGGGATAATAGTTAGGAGTGAGGAGCCTTTTTTAATTAGCAATTAGCAATTAGCAATTCGGAATTACGCAAAGCGCAACGCTCCCTATTGTCTATTGCCTACTGCCTAATCTTCTCGTCAACTTTCTTTTGGATGTCTTTCATAATTTTATCAGGCTTTTTAAGATTTAATCTATATCCTTTGACTTCCGGGATCCATTTTCCCACGTCAAACGATTGGGCGACGGAATTGAGTTCAAGCTTGCCCTCAAGCAATCGCTGGGCAAACGTGCAGCCCGCCAAGTCAGCCGCCAAGTCGCCCACGTCGAAGGCGTTGCCGGGCGTGGATTCGTCTTTGAGTTCTTTTATCAACCCCGCCTGTCGAGCGGCTTCAGGAGACATCAGAGCCGACAGCGCGGCAGAAACGCCAAAATGCTGCGACCAGTCAGGTCGATTATTTATGCTGGACTGTTTAATCAACGCATCTCGACGAAGTTGAAGATCATACGAATCCATTTTTTTAACCCGGTCGCCAACAATCGGCAAAACTTTCATGGAGTTTGATAAATCCATTGCGATTCCAATCGCAACCAAAAACGCGCGGACACGATGCTTTTCCGGCAATTTCGCTGCTGCCGCCGCCCCGGAACGAATTATATGATTGACGTACTCGTTGCTGTTCGGGTCTGACGTTTGTCCTTCCATGCTGTTGAGGATTTCCTGACTGACAAACCGAACCGCCTTGTTCACCGACATTGTATCGGAAGGAACGATGAGCGAATCGGAGGACGCTTCTGGCTGGGATTGAATAACCTCATCTTCATCCTTTGCCGGAACGGGGTTCGCCGCCACGTTTCCGCTACTATCCTTCGGCGATTCGGTTTTCGGTTCCGGCGCCTGGACGATATCCTCGTCCTCTTCCTTCTGCGGGGACGGATTCTGAGCGACGTCACCCTCAGCATCCTGTTCCGGCTGACTCGAAGGCGATTTAGGCTCTGCCGTTTGCGGAGCGGTTGTTTTCGGCTCGCTGGAATTCTGCGCGACGTCTTCCGCCGGCTTTTCGTTCATTTCTGGAATAGTGGCAGCGTAAGCGTCCAAATCGTCTGGCATCGTCAAAACAGGTTTCACAACGCCCATAGCGCGGCGAATTTGTTCTCGTCGAATTTGTTCCTGCTGAGCGATAATGAGCAGAAGTTTCCCGATTGTTGCAGCGTTGGCGTCTGTATGAGGAATCTTGCTCATAAACGAGTAAATCTCGATGAATTCTTCAATGCGTTTGTCTGGCATGTTCACCAAACCGTTTTTTCGGTTGATCCAAACGTCTGCCCAAAGGTTCATTAAAAGCGTATTGATTGGATTGAACGTTTTGACAAAAGACGCCAGGCGGGATTGACGCTCTGATAGAGTGGGATTCATATAGCAGTGCGGATCAGGATTATGAACCGCGCCGAGCCAATGCCCCAACTCGTGAATGAGCGCTTCCACCCGTTCGTTTTCGGAAAACTGCGGCGCGAATTCCCGAATTAAAATATGGGTATGGAACGGCTGACGGGTCATGCCGATGTGTCCTTCCCCCGGCTTAACGCCGTACTGACTGGTAAACCCGATTGCCAGCGCAGCCGGATAGGCGGGAGCCATCAGCTCGAACTCTTTCATGGACGTTACGAAGTCGCGAATGTTGTCGTCGGATTTCCACTGACCTACTCCAACGACCTTAAATCGAACATGGCACAGGCGTTCATACACCTCGTTGACCTTATCGATTCGTCTTCGCAATCGCGGTTCCCAAACGTTTTGTTTGGAGAACTCATTGTCGTCAACGTAAATTTTTACAGGAACTTCAATTATATTTATTCCCAAGGGAGAATAGGTTATCTCGGCGCTGGACAGAGTTGGAACGTTCTTTTCCATGCGAAACGCTCCAACAGGATTGCCTGTAATGGGCAATCGCTGGAAAAACATAACGCCTTCTGGCGTGGTTCCGAAAAAGTAAACCGATTGCGGCTCCAACGCGACCTGCTGATTTCGCTGACCGTCGTTAAACGCCACGGCTGACTGACCGTCAAAGAAGAAAGAAAAAGTGTCTCCAGACGCCAATCGGACTGTCTGCTGCTCATGTCCCTTTTGAGCCACAACAAAGACAACGTTCTTTTCCATCCGGTTAGAAATTACTGCTACGTCTGCCAGCGCTGACGTTGTCAACATACACAGCGCCACAGCCGTTAGAAATACCTTCATATTACAACGGAACCAAAAGCTAACAGCTGGCAATGTCGGTTGAGGTTCTTTCATAGCAGTACACGGATTTTTATTGAACAATAATTAGCTATTAGCTTCTAGCTCCTAGCCGCTAGCTTGGTTATTCCTATTTCTTGCGATAACGCACGAATCAGGTTTATCAAGCTAATAGCTAATGGCTAGCAGCTTAATTTCGGAAAACTCAAGTCATTTCAGAATATATTATACCACAGATTTCTTTTTCTACAAAGTCCCCCCGAAATAGTCAAAAAAGATAAAAAGAGTTATACAAAAAATATCCCCC
>JAZQDP010000015.1:0-21786 GCA_045546875.1 Thermoguttaceae bacterium
GCCTAAGCGTAACTACGCTCACTGCGTTCGCTCCGTTACCGCCTTCCAATTTTTTTAAAACTTCGCGAACCTCCTCCGTGTCTCCGCGTCTCCGCGTGAGATTTTGGTCGGGCGCTTATTCTTTCCTTACTAAGTTTTTTAAGCCGCAAAGAACGCAAAGAAATCTTTAAAACTTCGCGAACTTTGCGCACTTTGCGTGAGATTTTATAAACGTTCGCCTGACGGCGAATGCGTAATTCCGAATTCCGAATTCCGAATTAAAAGACCGCCTTTCAAGCTTTCGTCCCCCCCATTTTGCACGCACCAATCGCGAAAAATTCGCGTTGTCCTCTTGAATTTTGATAAATATAGCGCTATAATCAAAAAGATTATACTTGTTCTACTTGAAATTTCCTGAAAAATGAGCTATTAGCTCCTAGCTCCTTAGCCGCTAGCTTGGTTATCCCTATTTCTTGCGATAACGCACGAATCAGGTTTATCAAGCTAATAGCTAGAAGCTGGCAGCTAGAGGCTTAACATCGGAAAAACTCAAGTCGTTTCAGTATATTTTTGTGGGGCTGTCCCTCAAATTACTTGCGTGTTGCCATTTGAGCGTTTTCGTCCAATCCCCGAATTGCGCCTATGTTTAAAATATCCTTAAAAAATGTTTACGTCCTGTTTATCGTTGTGTCAATCGCGATGGTAATGGGGCGAATAGCTGTAATCGAAGATTTCAAAGCCGTCGATCTGGAGGACTACCGAATTCGTCAGGCGGTTAATCGCAAAGTTGCCATCTGGAAAGAGATGGGTCTGTCAGACTCGGAAATCGAGTCCAAACGGCTGGCGTACCTTGAAGTCGTCATGCCTAAACTTCAAACCCGGCGTCCAACGCTTTCCGCCAACGACCGGTCTCGCTGGGCGTTAATTCGCGCTTTGGTTGAGCCGGAAATGCAGGTTCCCGGCGCTCCGTACGCTATCGATAAAGTTATCGCGCAAACAGGCTGGGATACTATCGACATGGTTAAACACGACGGTCATTTGTACAGTTCCAAGCCGCCGCTGTTGCCAACGATTCAAGCGGGAATTTACTGGCTCGTTGTTAAGACGACCGGCATGACTTGCGCTCAATACCCCTTTGAATGCGTCAGAACTGTAACCGTGTTGAGCCATATTCCCTGTTTGCTGATTCTATTTCTCATGACGATTTTAACAGTGGAAAAACTTACAGACAACGCCTTTGCAAAAGCGTTTATTGTTGGCAGCGCCTGTTTCGGAACCTATTTAACCACGTTTGCCATTTCGCTTCAAAACCATTTGCCGGGCGCAGCTGCCGTTTCCGTTGCATTATACGCGATTGTTAAAATAGTGTTTGAATATAAACTCAATAACAATCCTTATTTTACGTGGTATTTTGTTTTAGCCGGTGTGTTTTCGACCTTTGCTGTAGCGTGCGAGTTGCCGGCGTTGGCTTTTTTTGCCGCTTTGGCGTTGGTGTGCCTTGTCGTGGACTGGAAACGGTTCTTAGCAGGATTTGTGCCGGGCTGTTTGGTTGTCGTTGCGGGGTATTTCGGCGCCAACTATGCCGCGCATAATACGATTATTCCTCCGTACGCTCACCGTAAAGCAGGCGAGAACTGGTACGACTACACCTACGACCGAGGCGACGGCGTGATTCGGGACAGCTATTGGAAACATCGCGTTGGCGTTGACCGCGGCGAACCGTCCAGAGCGCGTTACGCGTTCCATATCCTGGTTGGTCATCACGGCATCTTTTCGCTCACCCCGCTTTGGGCGTTTTCGATTGCCGGCGCGGTTGTCTGGATGTTAAACTGGAAGTCTGACACGAAATTGGGGCTGCTCGGCTTTTTTGTACTTTCCATGACAGTTGTTGTCATAGGATTTTATATCATGCGACCGCTTGTTGACCGGAATTACGGCGGTATAACGTGCGCGTTCCGTTGGTCGTTTTGGCTCATTCCGCTGTGGCTGACAACGCTCATTCCGATTGCCCAGCGCGCTCAAGACAACAAATGGATTGCCGCCGGTCTGTATGCCGCGCTGTTCTGGTCTGTTTTAGCCGCCAGCACAGCGTTGACAAACCCGTGGGAACACCCGTGGATCTTTGTATAATTAGCAATTAGTAATTAGCAATTAGCAATTAAAAATGAAAAATAACGTTATTGTAGAAAAGTCAAAAACATTTGCACTGAGAATTATTAAAATGTATCAGTATTTATGCAATACAAAAAAAGAATTTATTTGGTTCATCCGGTAAGTTGGCGCCTAGTATTTGTGCAGGTCAGTCCGTACACGGATTTTACAGATTAAACGGGTGCGTAGCCGCACGGGCAAAGGGACGAGGTTATGCCTCCGAAAAAGCCAGTTTTAGCTCTACCCACTTCCAATCAGGAACCGACCTCGTCGGGCGCCGATTGGTTAATTGATAAATCAATAATCGTTTGTGAATTACTCGATTTTTAACAAGAAAAGCACAATAATGCGAAAATCACGAAAAGTTTAAGATTATAAAATAATCCTTTCGTTTGTTTCGTTCTTTTTGTGTGTTTCGTGTTAAAAAAACTTTTGGGCGGGTAAAACGCCTGCTTTTTAGCGTACAGGCGCCAATTTGTCGGATGAACCTAAAATATTGACATCCATAACTAAAAAACAAAATGAAAATTCATGACGCGCTTTGCGTAATTGCTAATTACTCATTACTAATTGCTAATTAATTTTAAGGAGAAGTAACAATGTCAGATAAAAAAATTAATCGTCGCGCGGCGCTGTCGTCTGCGCTTGGATTGGGTATAGGATTCGGGCTGACGTCTATCGGGAACGCTGAAGAAGGCGCCTCGGAACCAAGTGACCGAAAGACGCGCCGATCCCGAAAAAAGGAATCGACAACCTGGAAATACGTTCCGATTGACCCGGAAAACGCGGCTCAAAAGGCGTACGAATATTACAAAGAACACGGTTGCATGTTCGGGCTGGTTAAAGCGGCAATTCTCGCCTACGCTGACGCGGTGGAATCGACTGACCCCGCGCAGGCGACCGTTTGCCGTCAGTTTCCCTTTGACGCCTTCAAATACGGCAGAACCGGCTACGGCGGACAGGAAAATCTCTGCGGAGCGATTAACGGAGCTGGTTTCTTTATGAGTCTGTTTGTGGAATCCCCTGCGGACTTGTACCCGCTTCAAAAGAAATTAACGGATTACTACAAAGAAACGCCGCTGCCGACGTTTATTCCAGCGGTTGACATCGCGCCGAATTTCGTTAAATCCGCGTCTCACAGCATCCTTTGTAAAGACAGCGTTGGAACGTGGCTAGCGCAAAGCGACGCGCCGGAACATAAGCAACTGCGCTCTGAACGCTGCAAGCGGCTCACCGGTTCCGTTTTAATTTATGCGATACAATTGCTCAACGAGTTTTTCTCGCAGGAAGAGGAGAAGGTGTAGGCAGTAGGCAGTAGGCAGTAGCTATTAGCTTGATAAACCTGGTTCGTGCGTTATCGCAAGAAATCGGGATAACAGAACTAGCGGCTAATAGCTAGGAGCTAAAAGCTAACGGCTAAACCAATCCGATAAATTTACTATTTTATAAATGAACGCGGAACTATCCAAATCGGAATTGCGTAAAGAGGCGCAGCGGCGCCGCAGTCAGCTTTCGGAACAGGAACGAACGAAAAAGAGCGCTCTGATTGTAAAGCGCGTGGAATTGGATCCAGACTGGCAAAGGGCAAAAGTTGTCTGTGTTTACGTCTGGTTTAAAAGCGAGGTGCAAACCGACGCGTTAATCGAATCCGCCTGGTTGGCAGGCAAAACCGTATGCGTTCCTCTGTGCGGAGCAACCGATAAAGATAAAATCACGCTTTATAAAATCCGTTCCTTTGACGATTTGGCGCCCGGCGCGTTTGGAATCCAAGAACCGAAAGTCGGTCAAGCCGGCGTTCATTTGGAATGTATCGCCCTTGCTGACGTTGACGCGTTTATCGTGCCCGGCATAGCGTTTGACAAACAGGGCAACCGGCTCGGCTGGGGCGGCGGATTTTACGACTGGGCGCTTTCTCGCGCGGTAAATGCGAAAAAAATCGCTCTCGCGTTCTCCTGCCAGATTTTTGAAACCATTCCGGTGGAACCTCAAGATATTAAAATGGATAAAATCATCTGTGAGGCAAATATGATTGTTCCTGTTACGGATTGAAGAACGTTATTCGGATTTAAACAACTCAACAACGTTGTGAAAGAACTCGCGGTTCCAGACGTCCATGCAATTCGGGTCGGTAACAAACGGGTAAACGTCCTGTTTCAGTTTTTCGACGTCAATATTGTCAATAGCGTTATGGAGAAGTTCTTTTAACCGTTCCAGCGTCAAACGCCCTTCGAATTGGTAATCTCCCGATTGCCGGATTCGCTGTTCAATGCTGGGATTCATCGGTTTATATCCAATAAAAAAGAGGTTAGTTTCTTCATTCGTCCGCGGGCGGCGGCGTGCAATTCTTCAAGCTGATGGACGTTTAAGTTTTCCAAATCCGAACGGTCGATTCGTAAATCGTCTTCCAGATATTCTTCTATTCCCGTACCGTCAAACCGGGAGTCCAACGCCGCCTTGTCATAAATCGCCTTTTCCGGCGTGGCGATTAAATACCCATAAGGACCGGAAAACGCGCTGGTAAATCCAACGCAATAATCTGCGCTCAAACGCGAGCGATAGCCAAACGTTCCTAATGGCGTCGAGAACGTTCGCGAACGCCCCGTTGTTAGAGACGTTATTACTTTGACAGTCTCCGGAATAAGTCCGTATCGAGCAAGAGCAAAATCTGCGCTGACGTAACTCGGACCGTAAATCATGTTAGCCAAAACGCAGACGTCCAGAACGTTGCGGCGCAAATACTCTGGGAAAACGTATATTCCCTTCTTAACGCGAATTATTTCCCCGCTTGCCAGCAACCGGTTTATCTTCCCGCGTACAGAGCCATACGACGACAACGCCTCTTCTAAAATGAGGTGGTCGAACACGTCAGTTTCGATTATTTTCCGCAGGTTTATTTTCATTGCTCGCCAGATAGTTCTGTTTTTCGGAACTTTCTATACAGTAATTATTATAATCAATTATTTCGGATTTGTCAAGCAGAGAGGAAGGACGGGAGGTCGAAAAGGGCGTTTTTCCCCTCTCGTCAAACCGTTTTTTGGTTATAAATCCGATTCTTTATCATTTTTATTTAAAAGATACGTCTAATTACCCCGGGGAGCGCTGTCAAATTACGCGGGAATGTGTTATACTCTTATTAAAATATTTGATTGAAACGGTAAACGCATTGAACAAAATGAGGCGTTTTTCAATCGACAGAATTCCCTTTTCATTCAAACGCATCTTGATATGAAATACAACCTTAATCAACTTGATCCGTCAGACGCTCAGTTTGACGTCTTTCCGGAATCCGTCCGCGACGGTCTGAAATTTCTCAAACAGGCGGATTTCTCCGCTCTTTCCAACGGCGTAACCAAGATTGAAACCGACGACGCAGGAGACAGACTCTATATCAACGTGTTGGAATACGAGTCCCATTCTCCGCGAGAAGCGGTTATCGAAAAGCACGAAAAGTACGTTGACATCCATTGCGTTGTTATCGGCAGGGAATACATGGGTGCGGTGAAATACTCGCCCGATCTGGCTGTAAAAACGCCATTCGACGCTGCCGGCGACTGCACGCTGTTTGAGTTGGAAACGATGCCGTTTTTTGCCGAAGACGTTGATTCCCCCAACAAAATGATTGTCAACGCCGGAGAACTGGCGATTTTCGCTCCCGACGACCTGCATGCCTCTATGATTTACGTTGACAAACCGGAGCACGTCCGGAAGGTTATCGTCAAATGCAGGGTATAGTGTAGGCAGTAGGCAATAGGCAGTAGGCAGTAGGCAATAGGATTTTTATGGAAAGCTATAGAGACTTGATTGTTTGGCAGAGATCGATGGATTTAGTTGTGGAAATCTATCGGCTTATCCAACTTCTTCCGAGAGAAGAACTATATGGATTGTCAGATCAAATGCGTCGTGCAGCAATATCTATTGCTTCCAATATTTCAGAGGGCTATGGTAGAAATACTACAGGAGATTACATCCATTTTCTCAAGATATCTCGTGGTTCAAAACATGAGCTTGAAACACAGCTTCTAATTTGTGTTAGAATTGGATATCTGAAGGAAAACCAAATTGCGTTAGCAATGAATTATTGTGATGAGGTCGGGAAAATGCTAAACGCTCTGATCACAAAACTAAGTTCGAAATCTTAATTCCCTACTGCCTACTGCCTACTGCCTTTTATTCCCCCTAACCCCTTACCCCTTTTACTACTTTTAACTATTATGGATTTACTATTAGCAAGCGGCTGCCCGTTTAACTGCGACTTCGTCAAAGGTTTATCGGAAAAGCTCAATTGGCTCGACTGGACTTTGATTGCAGCGTTTATCGGTCTGATTATGACCATTACGTTCATCTCGATGCGTAAAGCGAGCAAAAACACTCAAGAATTCTTCCTTTCCGGACGCTCAATGCCGTGGTGGCTTTTGGGCTTTTCTTTGGTCGCGACGACGTTCGCTGCCGACACCCCCAACCTTGTAACGCAGCTCGTTCGTGAACAGGGCGTTAGCGGAAACTGGTGCTGGTGGGCGTTCCTTCCCGCCGGTTTGACGACCGTGTTTATCTACGCCGCGCTGTGGCGACGTCTGGGCGTCATGACCGACCTGGAATTTTACGAAAAGCGTTATAGCGGAGCAAGCGCCGCCTTTGTTCGCGGGTTTAGAACCGTTTATCTGGGCATGCTGGTCAACATTCTCATTATGGGAAACGTTACGCTGGCTATCCTCAAGATTTTCGGCGTTACGCTCGGCATTCCAGACTGGGTAACCGCTATTGTCGCCGGTACGATTACCGTTATTTTCTCCGCAACCGGCGGATTCGGCGCGGTTTTGTGGGCGGACTTCGTTCTGTTTATCATCTCCATGACCGGCGCAGTTGCGGCAGCCGTCGTTGCCGTCCAACACGTTGGAGGTCTTCAGCCACTGTTTACTCACCCGGCTGTTGTAGATAAACTCTCCGTTTTGCCGGATATGTCAGACCCGTCAATTGTGATTACCGTTCTGCTCATTCCGTTGCTGGTTCAGTGGTGGGGCGCGTGGTATCCTGGAGCTGAACCCGGCGGAGGAAGCTACACGGCTCAGCACATGCTTTCTGCGAAGGATGAAAACAACGCCATCGGCGCGACGTTCTTCTTCAATATTTGCCATTACGCCGTTCGACCCTGGCCGTGGATTCTGGTCGCTTTGGCGTCCTTGATCGTCTTCCCAACGGTTGCGGACATTCAAGCCACGCTCAGTTCCGGCACGCTGTCTCCTGAACTGATTAAAAACGATATGGCGTATCCCGCCATGATTACCCTGCTTCCGCACGGTATTTTCGGTTTGGTTGTTGCGTCTCTGTTTGCCGCATACATGTCAACCGTTGCAACTCACCTCAACCTCGGTTCTTCGTACATGGTCAACGACTTCTACAAGCGATTCATCAACAAAAACGCTTCGGAAAAGAACATGGTTATGGTCGGCAGAATCTGGATTGTGATTCAAATCATCCTCGCCAGCTTCGTTGCCTTGAACCTGAAATCGGCTCTGACCGCATTTGAAATTATCGTTATGATCGGCGCTGGTACGGGAGCCATCTTCCTGCTGCGCTGGTTCTGGTGGCGAATCAACGCATGGTCGGAAATTGCCGCTATGAGCATCGCCTTCCCGGTTGCCGTTTATTTCAAGATATTCCACCTTGGGGTGTGCCAGAAATTCTTCCCGCTGTTGGACGAAGCCGGCAATGTTGTCAAAGACGCCGACGGCGTTGTTCAGATTCTGCCATCGCTGCAATTCTCACTCGTACCTGGTTATCAGCTGGTTATGAGCGTCCTTATCGTAACCATCGGCTGGATTACCGTTACGCTTCTGACCAAGCCGTGCGATCAGGAAACGCTGCGCGCATTCGCTGAAAAATCTCAGGCGGGCGGTCCTGGCTGGAAGCACGTTTACGAAGTTGCTGAACAACAAGGCAATCCGATCCCGACCAATGGAGAGAAATGGCCTGTCCCGATGGGTCTGCTTTGCTCACTGCTGGGCTGCGTTGCTATTTATGCGACTCTGTTTGCTGCCGGATACTGGCTGTACTGGAAAGTTACGCCGGCTATCGTTCTGACCGTTATTGCCGTTGTCGGCGGATTTGCCCTTTTGAAGGCGTGGCAGCACATGCCGAAGAACGCCTCATCGTTCCAAAAACCCCAGAATGTTGATTCAAACGTTGCTGAATAACGTTGATTGAAACGATGTAAATAAAAGTCCCTGACAACTTGCGTTGTCAGGGACTTCGGAAACCAAACCAAACAGAATATCCTTAGTTATTTTCTATCGGCTTTACTGGAGCGCTCAAAACCAACGAGCGCTCTTTTCTTTTTTGAATAATCTATCTGATTCTTTTTATTACGGGATCAGGAAGATCAGGGCGGTGGCGATGCCTCCTTCAACCACGGCAGCGCGGACGCTGAAGGGGATCGGGTCGAGCACGTACGGCGCGCATTCACCCGGTCGGTAGTATCCCAAAACGTACTGGCATTCGTTTGGCGGATCGATTGCCATCAACCACGGCAAGGCGGGAACGGTCAGGACAAAGTGTCCGGCAGAAACGATTGGCTGAAGGATGGTTCCGCAGGAATGTCCGTAACGTTCCAGAGCGGGTTCTTCAAAGTACAGGGGGTTGATAGCCAATCCGGGAGTAGCCCAGGTGTAGCATGTCGGCTGGAAGTGGCGTCCGGCAAACGGTTCGTCTCCGAGTGTACATTCTTTGGGGAATTCTCCTTCCGAGGCGGCAATGTCGGTTGAGATTTGTGAAATCGGTTTGATGCTGCTTACCGGCGGGCATGTTTCCTTCATACGATTGCGCGGATCTTCGCCAGAGCTGATAAACGGAGCTTCAATATCGCGTGGTTTAATCTGCGTCATTGGCGGGGTAACGCTGGTGTTTCCAGCAGAACGACTTGGGGAAACCGGTCGAGAAGGAGCAGTTGGCGCGAGCGGATCTCTCGTTGGAATGTCAGGTTCAGCCGGCGCGGTTGTCGATTCTGGAGCCAATTCTGTTCCCGGAACGTCTTCTAAAGCCGGGGCTGCGGGAGCGCCGTCCTGGAACGGTTGCGTTGTTGGAATTGGAGTGTCGTCCATCATGGCGTCTGGCATGGCGTCGATGCCCGGAGGGGTAGGAACGGATTCCAGTTCCGGCATGACAGCGCCGTCAGGCAAACTGACATCGGGCATGTTAGTATCGAGGGCTGGCGGTACGGTTCCCGCGTTCGGAGCGGCTTTTGGAGCAGCTGGAGCGCCGTAAGCTGAGGCGCGCGCCGGTCTGTCTCCAAACGGATCGCTGTAAGCGCTGGAATTCTGAGCCACCATGTCGGCAGAAGGCGCGGGGACGGTTCGGCGAACGGTGCGGCGAATCGTTTTCACGCCAATTGCCTGTGGAGCCTGTTGAGGCTGCGCCCACTTAAGATTATTGCTGCTTTCAGCAGCGGTATAAGCAACCAGATGAACCTTTGCTGACGATGTTTCAGCTTTGGGACTTGGAGCCGGAGCTGCCGGGGCGCTTGGCGCCGCAGAATAAACGGCAGGCACCGAAGAATGCTTGCCTTGCCAGCCATCGGCAAAGGCGGATGCGGTCAGACCCGATAAAACGAGTCCGGACGCTACGACTGCGGTCAAAACCGACATTCCGTTGTCGGCGACCGAAATGAACTTAGAAAACGTCCTCCGAAGAGTAGTTCGGAGCTTCTTGAGTGATTGTGATGTCATGAGGATGGTTCTCCCGCACACTGGCAGGCGAAACTTGTACGAATTTCGCTTCCGTGCGCAATTCTTGAATGGTTTTGGTTCCGCAATAACCCATACCAGCTCTTAGTCCACCAAGTAACTGGTATACGAACGGTCCCAGAGATCCCTTGTAGGGGACGCGTCCTTCGACGCCTTCTGGAACTAATTTTTCTACTTTGGCATTTTTTCCCTGGCGATAGCGTTCGCTTGACCCTTTGACCATCGCTCCCAGGGAACCCATTCCGCGGTACGTCTTGAATTGACGACCTTGATAAATGATTTTTGTTCCCGGGCTTTCTTCCAAGCCAGCCAGCAAACCGCCCAACATAACGCAGGACGCGCCCGCTGCGATAGCTTTGGTAATGTCTCCGCTGTACCGAATTCCGCCATCGGCGATGATCGGAATGCCTGCCTCGTCGGCGGCTTTAGCGCAGTGCATTACAGCGCTGATCTGGGGGACGCCAACGCCGGAAACCACGCGCGTTGTACAAATCGAACCTGGTCCGATGCCAACTTTAACGCAGTCCGCGCCAGCTTTGATGAGGTCTCGAGTCGCTTCTTCCGTTACTATGTTGCCGGCAATGACGTCGATATCCCATCGTCGCTTGATTTCAGCTACCGTTTTGAGGACGTTGTTGCTGTGCCCGTGAGCGCTGTCAACAACCAAAACGTCTACGCCTTTCTCAAGCAGGGCTTCAATTCGATCAAAATCGTTGACTCCTACTGCCGCTCCAACTCGTAACCGACCCTGCGAATCCTTGCAGGCGTTGGGGTAAGAACGGGTCATGTCAATGTCCTTAATCGTAATAAGTCCCGTCAATGTATTATTTTCGTCAATTAGAAGAAGTTTCTCCACCTTTTTTTTCATTAAAATTTTTTCAGCTTCCTCAAGCGACACATTTCCCGTAACCGTTACAAGGTTATTTTTCGTCATAACTTGACTAACCGGAATATCTTTCTCCTCCAAAAAGCGGAGATCGCGCTTGGTGATGATGCCGAGCAAATGCCCATTTTCATCGACGATCGGGATACCAGAGACATTGCTCGTATCCATTAAATTCCGGGCTTCCTCGACAGTTGCGTCAGCTTTCAGGGTGGCAGGATTGACGATAATCCCGTTCGCGGAACGCTTGACTTTTTCGACCTCAGCGCACTGCGCCTCTATTGACAGGTTTTTATGAATAATTCCAATCCCGCCCTCACGTGCTAACGCTACTGCCATTGCAGATTCTGTTACCGTGTCCATCGGAGAGCTGATAAACGGGATGTTAAGCTGGATGTTTTTGGTAAGCTGGGTCTTTACGATAACATCGGCTGGCACGATTTCGCTGTAAGCCGGTTCGAGAAGAACGTCGTCAAATGTAATGCACTGGTATCTGATTTTATCCATGATGTAGAAACCTTAGAGGCTGCGAGCGGTTGAGCAAAGCAGAAAAAGCCGATTTACCGATTGCTAATCGCTCTAAATGGGGGACTGATAATACTAATATGACTCCCTGTAAAAGTTTATCATCTTATCATTATACTATATTGAGATTTATTTGCAAGGACGGGGATTGATTTGTCATATATTTTTTTCGGCGCGGAGATATATTTTAACGGATGTGCCAAAAAGACTTTGTCTATTTTCCCCTCTGGCGTCTTGACGATAGCGGAAAAGGGGGTATAATAGACGATGTCAGTAATAATATTGTTGGGCTTTTGCGAAATGCCAGCACAGACCGGTTTTCGTTTGCGATATTTCCCCAACAAACAGACGTTGTTTTCATTATTTTATAATATGCCATGAAAAAACTGTACAGTGGTAACGAAGCCATCGCTCGCGGCGCGTATGAAGCGGGCGTTAAAGTTGCGTCCGGATACCCGGGCACCCCGTCAACGGAAATTCTCGAAAATATCGTTAAATATAAGGACGACATTTACTGCGAATGGGCGCCCAACGAAAAAGTTGCTTTTGAAGGCGCAGTCGGCGCATCGCTGACTCACGTCAGAACGATCTGCACGCAAAAGCTGGTTGGATTAAACGTTGCCGCTGACCCGTTTATGTCCTTTACCTACATGGGAGCGGAAGGCGGATTTATCTGCGTCGTTGCAGACGATCCCGGCATGCACTCTTCCCAAAACGAGCAGGACTCGCGTCATTACGCCCGATTCGCCAAGATTCCGGTTTTGGAACCGACGAACTCTCAGGAATGTAAAGACTGCGTTCTTTACGGCATGGAACTGTCGGAAAAGTACCGAACCCCGGTCATGCTCCGCACGACAACCCGCGTCGCGCACTCTCGCGGCTTGGTTGAAGAAGGCGAACGCGTTGAAACGGGCGCTCCGCATTTCGATAAAATCCCGATGAAGTACAGCCTTCTTCCTGTCAGAGCGCGACAGCTGCATGTTGACGTCGAAAAGCGTCTTGTCGATTTGATGAAAGAGGCGTCCGCCTCTCCGTTTAACAGAATCGAATGGGCGAAAAACGGCGACCGCAAGCTCGGCATCATCGCCTGCGGAATCGCGTACGAGTACGTTAAAGAAGTCTGGCGAGATACGTCTGTTTTGAAGCTGGGATTCTCGTTCCCGTTCCCGGACGACCTGTTGAGGGAATTCGCCAACGGCGTTGAAGAAGTTCTCGTTGTCGAGGAACTGGACAGTTTCGTCGAAGAGCATTTACGCAGCTTGGACGGTTTGACCTGCAAAAAGATTTACGGTAAAGACATTGTCCCGGTTTGCGGCGAACTGTTTACCGAAAACCTTTGGAAAGTTCGTCAAAAGCTCGACGGAACGGTTCAGGAACTGCCGTCCCGCGATGTTGACGTCAAATCCCTACCGGCTCGTCCGCCGGTTCTTTGCGCCGGATGCCCGCACCGGGGGATTTTCTTCCCGCTGTCGAAAATGGACGTCGTCATTACCGGCGACATCGGCTGTTACACGCTGGGCATGCTTCCGCCGCTCAACGCGATGGATACGGTTTTGTGCATGGGCGGCGGCATTTCAGTCGCTCACGGAATCGCAAAAGCGGGAGAGAAAAAGCCCGTCGTCGGCATCGTCGGAGACTCGACCTTCTTCCATTCCGGCATGACAAGCCTGAGCAACATCATTTACAACAATTCCAACGTTACGATTATTGTACTCGACAACCGCATCACCGCCATGACGGGTCATCAGGACAACCCCGGCACCGGCGTAACGCTCATGGGCGAACAGACCGTTGCCGCCGACATCGAGTCCATTGGCAGAGCTTTGGGAATGAAAAACGTTGTAACGTTAGACCCGTTTGACCAAAAGACGGTTGTCGAAACGCTCAAAAAGGCAACGCAGTCGCCGGAACCGTGGCTGATTATTTCCCGAAGCCCCTGCCTGCTCAAAACGCGCAAACCGCAGGGAACCGTTCGCGTTATCGACCCGGACAAATGCAAAAAATGCGGCTCGTGCCTCAAACTCGGCTGCCCGGCAATCGAGTCTACCGGCAAGGGAACCGTCCCGTCCGTCAATTCGAACCTCTGCTCCGGCTGCTCGCTGTGCAATCAGACGTGCAAGTTTAATGCAATTAGTAATGAGTAATTAGCTCCTAGCTATTAGCTACTAGCTTGGTTATTCTTGGTTTTTGCGATAATGCACGAATCCGGTTTATCAAGCTAATAGCTAGCGGCTAGCAGCTAGTAGCTTTTCACGTACCACTCCTAACCCCACAACTATTATGAAAGCTCAAGCTATTAGCCAGTTTGTCAAACTCTACGGTCGAGAACCGAAATGGATTGTTTCCGCGCCTGGTCGCGTGAATATTATTGGAGAGCATACCGACTACAACGACGGTTTCGTTTTCCCGATGGCGCTTGAACGCCGAACGGTAATCGTCGCCGCGCCAGCTGAACCGTCCGACGGTTTGGGCGAAAACGAGGCGAAAATCTGGACCAGCGCAGGCGAACAGACTGGCGTCGTTTCCGTCGCTCCCGGCGTTGCGCCGACTGAAGACGTCCCGTGGACGGCGTACATTCAGGGAACGCTTACCCTCTGCGCCGAAGCCGGGTTCCCCGCCCAGTCGTTTGTTGCTGTGATGTTCTCTGACGTCCCTCTCGGCGGCGGGCTGTCGTCCTCTGCCGCTCTGGAAGTTTCCGTTGCTACTCTTTGTGAAGCGATTTCCGGCAAGACGATGGATCCGGTTAAGAAATGCCTGCTGTGCCAAAAGGCGGAACACGAATTCGCTCACATGCCCTGCGGGATTATGGATCAGTTCATTTCCAACCTCGGTCAGAAAGATCACGCGATGCTGCTCGACTGCCGTTCCTGCGAACCTGAAATGGTTCCGCTGACCGACCCGGCAGTTTCGATTCTGATTATCAACTCCAACGTCAAGCACGCTTTGACGGGGTCTGAATACCCGGAACGCCGCGCAGCTTGCGAACAATCGGCGCAGATTCTGGGCGTCAAAGCTCTTCGCGACGCGACGATGGACATGCTCAATGCCGCTAAAGACAAGCTTACTCAAACGCAGTACATTCGCGCCAGGCACGTTATTACCGAAGACGACCGCACCGTCGAGGCGGCAGCCGCCTGCAAAGCTAACGACTGGGTCAAAATGGGCGAGCTGATGTATCAGTCTCACGCGTCCATGCGCGACGATTTCCAGATTACGTGTTCCGAACTCGACACGCTGGTTGACCTTGCTGCGGCGAAAGGCGTCGACGGCGGCGTTTACGGCGCCAGAATGACCGGCGGCGGATTCGGCGGCTGCGCTGTCGCTCTGGTTAAAACCGACGCTGTCGAAGACCTGATGGCGTACTTCGCTAAAGAATACGAAGCCAAGACCGGAATCAAGCCGTTTATTTTCGTTTCGCGTCCCGGAAACGGCTCTGCGATTGAAAGCTGATTCAACGGCGTTCGTTACAATTAACTGATAATTCAATCTCCCAGCAGCGCATTGGAGATTATACTTTTTCTGCTTGAAATTTCCCGAAAAATGAGTTATTAGTTCCTAGCCACTAGCTATTAGCTTGATAAACCTGATTCGTGCGTTATTGCAAGAAATATGGATAACCAAGCTAGCGGCTAGTAGCTAGTAGCTGGTAACTCATTAAGCAGCTAGAGGCTTGATATCAGAAAAACTCAAAATGATTGAATGCCCAATAAACAATTGGGGCAAATCCGTGAACGCGCAGACCAGCGCCTGGCGCCAGACGCCAATTTACCGGAAGATTCAAAACGAGATGCTGTAAAGATTATCCGAGGTCGGATTCGAACCGACGACCTACGGTTTAGGAAACCGGCGCTCTATCCTCTGAGCTACTCAGACAACGCGGAATTTTCATTCCGTAACGTCCTATATTTTTACCATAAAATACAATTTTAACAAGGGGGCGGAGGGGCGATTAGCAATTAGCGATTAGCGATTGAGGAAGTTGTAAGTAGTTAGTGGTAAGCGCTAAGTAAGATAAACGCTTGCGTCCTTATTGCTAACCGCTATAAACTTACTACATCCTGTTCACCATTCCCTATTCCCTAAAATATGTATTCTCAAAATCGTAATCGCACTGTCGTTATTGGCGGAGGTTTGGCAGGTTTGAGCGCAGCATGGAAAGCCGCGCAAGCCGGGCAGTCTGTCGTCATTTTGGAACGGTCGCCGTATTTGGGCGGACGGTGTATGTCGATTTACGATAAGGAATCTCAACGATGGATTGACAATTGCCCGCACGTGTTTCTGGAATGTTGTACAGGCGTAAAAGATTTGTTTACTCAAACCGGATTGATTCAATACTGGAAGCCGGAACGCGAGTTTTATTTCTATCCGCCGGGGAAACCTGCTCAAACGCCGCGCCGTTTTGCTGCGTCAAAATATCTCCCGGGAATGTTGAGCCTGGCGCCGGCGACATTCAATTTGAATTATCTGTCTGTGAAAGAAAAACTGCGTCTTGTCTGCGACATGCTGGCAATTAAGCGTCAGAAAACGTTTGCTGGCTCGTTTGCTCAATGGCTCGACCAGAGGAAAACCGGCAAATCGGTTCGGACTCTGTTTTACGAACCGATTGTTTTAAGCGCGTTGTCGTGCGATCTGGATAAACCTTGTTATGAAATCGTCAGAAAAGTTTTTGTCGATTCCTTTTTTAAGGGGAAGAATCAATGGAACTTCTACTTGCCGACGATTCCGTTCAGAGAATTGTTGGACGTTAAACTGGCAGACGAGCTGACAAAATGGGGAGTCGAGATCAGACGTAATTGCAGCGTAACAAATCTGGAAAGAACCAGAAGCCGTATTCGCGCGGCTGTACTATCTACCGGCGAACGCGTTCTTGCGTCTGATTTCGTTTTGGCAACCAACTTCAAATCGGTTCTGAAACTCTATCCGCCCGCCTTGCCGTTGGCGAACGCGTATGAACCGGAATCGATTTCGTGCGTTCATTTCTGGTCGGATTCTCCGTTTATTTCAACTCCGCACGGCATCTTTCCTGGTCGAACGGTTCAGTGGATTTTTTCAGGAACGCAAGACGCTTTGGGATATTATTCTTGCGTTGTATCGTCTGGAACGAATAGCTGGATAAACAAAAAAAACGGGTTCGTAACTCAGGTAAAACAGGAACTTTCGGAACTTAACCCCACAGCAAAGATATTGCGGTTAAAAGCCGTTCATTGGGCAGACGCCGTTCACGTCCCCAGTTGTGAGTGGATAGCGTCCCGAAGACAATGGTTTAACCAGACGCCCGCGCCAGAAAACCTTGCTCTCGTCGGCGACTGGACCAATTCCGAATGGCCTGCTACGATGGAAGCCGCTGTTTTGAACCAGTAGCGCGATTGGACTGGAAGACGGTCTTTTAATTCGGAATGTAGAATTACGCTTTCGCCGTTAGGCGAACGTTTTAGGTAGTAGAAAAAACCTCACGCAAAGTTCGCAAAGTTCGCGAAGTTTTAAAGATTTCTTTGTGCCCTTTGCGTTCTTTGCGGCTCAATATCTTCGGCTCCAAAAAGAAAGCGGCGCCGTCGGCGTCTCGGGAGGGAAAGGGGTATTTATCGATTTTTTATTAATTGGTTTACGCGCTTACCCGGAGGCTTACGCCCGCCGGTTATAGAGATGTCGCCCTTTCAGGGCTGGATTTTTTGACGCTTCGCATCATCAACCCCCATCCACATAGCGCCCCCCAATTTTGAGCGCGCCCTCTAGCCAAAATTTATGTCTCCCCCTCCTTTTCAGTTATTGGAAATTTGGTAGAATGTATACCGAAGTTGGTGATAGATAAGAAGGTTTAGCCAGCGTGGTAAGCCTTCTTTCTTTCATCTTTTTTTATTTAAGTCCCCGTGGCCTAATGGATATGGCGTCGCCCTCCGGAGGCGAAGATTATGGGTTCGACTCCCGTCGGGGATATTTTTTCTAAATAATCTCGTTGCCGCGTATCTGGGCAGATTTTTCAAAAATAAGGATTATTCGCAACTCTTGAACGTGCATTTAATAAAAAAATCTAAGAATTTTTGTACGAAATTGAACGGAAATTGGCACTATTATATATAGAGAATATGTCTCAACGGTTTTGGAGTTTTCAGAACACGGCTCTGGAACTGAATATTAACCTTCCCCCCCTTTTTCCCCCCTTAATCGACCAATGAAACTGACGCTACGCACTTTATTGGCTTATATCGACAACCTTTTGCCAGCGGCTGATGCCGAAGCATTTGAAAACCTTCTCAACGAAAGCGAGGCGGCGAGCAATCTCTGCAAACGAATTCGTTCCGTGATGACGCGTCCGGAATTGGGCGCTCCGGAGGTGTTAGATAAAGGTCTGCACCTTGATCCTAACGTAACGGCAGAATATCTCGATAACGTCCTTTCCGCAGAAGAGTCGCCGGACTATGAACGTTTGTGCATCTCTTCAGATCGTCAATTGAGCGAAGTGAGCGCGTGCCATCAGATTCTTACCGTCGTTCAGATCGAACCGGCAGCAGTAGAACAGGCGTGGCGCGACAAGATTTACAAAGCGCCGGAGCTGGTAAACGATTCAGACGCTATCGATTTGGACGGAGACTTTAACGCGTCCAGCTCGCCGTCTCAGTCCGGATTTATGGCAAGTTTGTCCGGTCTGATAAGCGGCGCGTCCGGCATTTTAGGCGGCGGACAAGGAGGGTTGAAATTAAATCTGGATCGTAAAAACAGGGAAGAAAGCCCTGCGCCGGAACAGAAATCCGTTCCCGTTCCTCCCCCGGTAGAAAACAAACCTTCTATTGAACCGCCGCCGGTTCGGAAAGCAGAAGTTCCGGAAGAACCTCAACCGACCGCTCCGCCGACAGAAATGGTTAATCAGCAGTCGGCTTTGGAACAGTACGCTCAAATGATGGCGCCAGAACTTCAGCCTGCCCAAACGCCTCAAAACAAGACGTTGCCGTGGGTGGCGTTTCTGGTTGCGATGTCAGCTGTGATTATTGTCTTTGTCTTTTTGTTCCTCAGCCCGAAAGACAAAACCAAGGTTGCTTCTACGCAAACGCCTGATTCAGCAACTCAAAACGAGTTGTTAGAGCAGGGGGCAGAGGCTAAAGTTACGCCTGTAGCCGACGAGGCGGCGACAAGCCCGCAAACGCCAGCGGAATCGCCGGCGGCTATTGAACAGACGCCAGCAGAAAACGCTAAAGAAAATGCTGATAATTCATCAGACAATAACGTCAATACCGCCGCTGCCGATAACGCAGATCAAACAACGAATCCCGATGCCGCGGCAGAGGATAATGGCGCGTTGGCTACGTTGCCCGAGGGGACTCAAGACGAAGCGTCTGAGTTGAAGCCGATTGAAGATGTCTTGCAGCCGCTTGAAGACGATCAAACTGCTCCGGCTGACGCGGAAAGCGCCGATCCTTCCGAGAACGGCAGCCCTCTTATCGAACCGTTGGATGAAACCGCTGCTGATAATCCAGTTCTCGGCGCCGCTGAAACGGCAGAGGAAACTGCCGATACGCCGGCAGATTCTGGCAGTTCAATTGAACTGTCCACCGAAGACGGCGATGCGGCTGTGAGCAACGTTGAACTGGGTAAATTTATCAAACGTACAAACGTTGCGCCGCAAATTCTGGTCTATAAAGAACATGACCAATCCGGATATTGGAATCGCATGAAAGAATCCGCTCCCATCAATGCCGGGGATTCTCTTTTAGCGTTCCCGGATTATCGCCCTGACATTTTGTTCGGAACAGACCTGCGAATTCGGCTTGTTGGTCCTGCTAAAATTCAAATCTCGCCCAAATCCACGCCTTCAGAAATACATATTATTCTGGAACATGGAAAAATGCTTCTGGCTACGAGCAAGTCATTTGATAAAAAAGTCGTTGTTACCTGCTCTACGCTTCCAACGTCTTTGGTTGTTACGCAACCGTCAGTCAAGGCGGCTTTTGACACTAACGTCTTCAAGCCGGAAGCCGACCCGAAAGAGCAGTCCGCTCAGTTTTACGGCACGATTTCTCTCTTGATGGGGCAGGCGGAAATTGCCTACCAGGGCAAGACAAGTTCTATCTCGGCTAAAACGTTAATCGATTGCCAGTCTGGAACGCTTAATCCGCAGGGAACGGAAGCCTCCTGGATTAATTCCGAAAACCTGCCGGCAGAAGATTTTGAAAAACGGTTGGCAAGCAATAAACGCATTGGCATTTCTTTAACGGAACTGCTTGACAGCAAATCGCTTAGCCAGGAATTCAGAATTGACGCTTTGATTTCTCTGGCGCTGATTGGGCGTTATACCGCTCTGATTGAAGATTTTAATAAAGAAGATAAATTTGCATATTGGATGGACGAATTTATCGTCTTGCAGAATTCGATTCTTCTTAGCAAAGAAAACGCTCAGCAGGCTCTGACGGACTTGACAAACCGATACGGCTCTGACGGAGAATTCATTTATGAAATCCTGTGGAAGTACCAAAATGACCTTACGGACGCAGATATGAAATCCCTGATTAGCTATTTGCGCGATAACGATTTGTCCGTTCGCGTTGCCGCGTTTTGCCTGCTTAAATCTCGCGGCGTCAATATCGGAACGTACAAGCCGACCGACCTAAAGAAATCCGAATCCTCGCTTCGCTCTCTGGAACACAAGTATAATGTTATCGCAGAGTAAGCAAAAAAGAAAGAGTGCGTAGTTCAGAACGCTTAATTACGCATGCGAGATGATTCAATCAAAAAAAGCGAGAGCCGTATAAATGGCGCTCTCGCTTTTTCGTTTATGACGTTATATGAAATGAGCTTCCCAGCTATTAGCTTGATTATTCAGTTTCTGATGATAACCGTTAAAAACCGAGAACCACAAATGCACAGGCTAATGGCTAGCTGTTCTCCCGGTACGGACTTGCCGGAAGATCCGAGTTATTTGCCGTGAAACTGCGTTAGTCCATAAAACGTTTGAAAATCAACGTGGCGTTATGTCCGCCGAAGCCAAAGCTGTTGGACAGGACGTAGTCAACCTTCTTTTCTCGGGCAACGTTGGGTACGACGTCCAAGTCGCATTCCGGGTCCTGATTTTCGACGTTAGACGTTGGGGGAATAATCCCGTCGTTTATCGTCATAACGCAGAAAATCGCTTCAACTGAGCCGCTGGCTCCGAGAAGATGTCCTGTTGAGGATTTTGTGCTGGAAATGGGCAGCGATTTGGCGTAATCGCCAAAAACGTCTTTGATTCCGTTGACTTCGGAAACGTCACCCAGAGGCGTGCTTGTGCCGTGCGTGTTGACGTATCCGATTTGTTCCGGATTCAACTGCGCTTCTTTCAGAGCAAATCTCATCGACATCGCCCCTCCGAACCCGTCTTTTAAAGGGCTTGTGATGTGATTCGAGTCGCTTGTTGAGGCAAACCCGACAATTTCTGCATAGATTTTAGCTCCCCGCTTTTTCGCCATTTCCATATCTTCCAGAACGAGCATTCCAGCTCCGTCAGACATGACAAAACCGTCTCGATCTTTATCGAACGGTCTTGAGGCGTGCTCCGGGTCGTCGTTTCGTTCCGACATGGCTCGCATAGCGCAGAATCCGGCGAAACTTAACGGGGTAACCGCCGCTTCAGCCGCTCCGCAAAGAACCATGTCACAGCGGTTAAGGCGAATCATATCGCAAGCCGCTCCGATCGCGTGCGCTCCAGATGCGCAGGCGCTAACGGCGGCGTACGACGGTCCGTGAAGTCCAAATCGAATCGAACAGTTCCCGCAAATCATGTTGGCGATCAGTTTCGGAATCGTAAAGGGAGAAACCCTTGACGGACCTCCGGTACTAAGACGGTCGTACTGAAGTTCCATCGTTCGCAAACCGCCAATGCCGGAACCGATCAGCGTACCACAACGCCACGTGTCGTAATAATCCTCCGGAATGGCTGCCATGTCTATTGCCTCTTGAGCGGCAATGATGCCATAGATGGATGAATTATCCAGCTTTTTGACGTCTTTAGGGAGAATGAATTTGGAAAGGTCTAACTGCTTGTCGAGATCTTTAATTTCTCCGGCAATTCTGGTGCGATAAGCGCTCACATCAAAATTACTGATTGCAGAAATTGCAGATTTTCCCTGGCAAACGTTGTTCCAAACTTCTTTGGCAGTAGAACCTAAAGCGCTCAACGCTCCAAATCCGGTTATCGCAATACGCCTTTCCATATTCTTATAATCTCACCCGATGTTATTCTAATTCTGTTTATAATGATGAACCATCTCCATTAACAGCGACGGTTTGAAATCATTACAGGAAACAGTGATTCAGTTTTGACTAATCTTGAGACGCCTGTTCAGCAATGAATGCAACGGCGTCGCCAACGGTTTGGATTTTATCAGCGGCATCTTCCGGAATCTTGATGTCGAACTTTTCTTCCAGGTCCATAACCAATTCGACGATGTCGAGCGAGTCAGCGCCCAGATCGTTAATAAAGGACGTGCTATCTTCAATCTTATCTCTGTCGACTCCGAGATGCTCTGCAACCAGATCGTAAACTTC
>JAZQDP010000016.1:0-2413 GCA_045546875.1 Thermoguttaceae bacterium
AAACTCCGGCAGCTCCGGCAGAAGAAACTCCGGCAGCTCCGGCTGAAGAAACTCCGGCAGCTCCGGCAGAAGAAACCCCAGCGGCTCCGGCTGAAGAAACCCCGGCTGCTCCGGCAGCTCCGGCTGAAGAAGCTCCAGTAACCCCGGCTGAAGAAACCCCGGCAGCTCCAGCAGAAGCTCCGGCAACCCCAGCTGAAGAAACCCCGGCAGCTCCAGTTGAAGAAGCGCCAGCGGCTCCGGCGGAAGAAGAAATGCCGCCTGTTCCTAGCATTCCTGAAGCAACAGAGAATCCATCGCCTATTGTCGATAACGGAGCTATAGAAGCATCTGCTCCTGTAAATAATGAATATCAAACGTTTGCGGTTATCGAATTCAAAGAACCAGTAACGTACGATGTTGTAAAATCGATGATTGACGATGCTATGGAAGCAGAAAAAGTTGCCGAAGAAAATCGCAACTTCGAACTTGAAAATCCTCTGTCAGAAGATAGCAAAACCGCATCTTTTAACACTTGGCAAGTATCATTAACATTGTCTCCCGAGAATTCTCAGAAAGTCCTTAACCGAGTAAAATCAACCGCTCAATCCGAACCGGTGTTTCCAGCTCGTAACATGATTGGTCCACAGGTTGCTGGCGACTTGCGCGTTCAGGGCTTGATGGCTATTTTCGGCAGTTTAATTGTTATGGTTGTTTACCTCTGGTTCCGATTCCAGAAGATTTATTATGGCTTTGCCGCAACCGCTGCGTTGTGCAATAACGTTATATTATCCGTTGGCGCGTTGGCTATCTCGTCGTACGTCTGCGGCGTCCTCGGGTTCCTGTTAATTGACCCCTTCAAAATCGGTTTAACCGTTTTGGCTGGTATTATGACGATTATCGGTTATTCGCTTAACGACACAATCGTTGTATTCGACCGAATTCGTGAAGTTAAAGGCAAGGCCCCCAGGATCACTCCCGTTATGGTTAACCAAGCGATTAACGACATGCTTGCCCGTACGATTTTAACGTCCCTTACCACGTTGCTCGTAATTATCGTCCTCTATGTCTGGGGCGGTCAGGCAATTCACGCATTCGCCTTCACGATGCTCGTCGGCGTTGTCGTTGGTACGTTCAGCTCTATTTTCATCGCAGCTCCGTTGCTTTGCAAAATGGACTCCATGGATACATCTAACGGAACTTCCACTTACGTTCCACAACACGACGAAGACTAACAGCCTATGACGCTAATTTACGTCATTACAAATAGTTATTCACTACGATAAATAATTGGCGCTCTGTTTAATACAGAGCGCTTTTTTAATCCCGGTTTAGATGAAAAACTTATCTTACAATTGTATATTAAACCCTGTCCCCTTGACTTTTCTGACATATATGGAATAATACAGATATTGTTTTCCCCAATGATATAAAACAACATTTCTGAAACAGAAAGAAAGCTATAATGACGCAGTTGACAGACGCCCGTAAGGGCATCGTAACGCCGGCTATGGAAACCGTTGCCGCCAGCGAATACATGACCCCGGAACAGGTTCGGGACTTGGTCGCTTCCGGTCGGTTGATTATTCCAGCCAACAAAGTTCACCTGGAAAAGGGACTTGTCCCAATGGCAATCGGAGCCAATGCCCGAACAAAGATCAACGCCAATCTGGGCAACTCGCCCATTTCTTCCGATATCGATTGCGAGCTGGAAAAAGTCCGCTGCGCCGTTCGCTACGGGGCAGATACCGTCATGGACTTGTCCACCGGGCAGAACATCAACCAGATTCGTCAGCGCATTGTAGACGAAATGGCAGTTCCCGTCGGCACGGTTCCGCTGTATCAGATGGTCGAAATGATCGACAAAATCGAGGACATGAAGCCGGACGACTTCGTCCAACTGGTCGAACAGCAGGCGAAGCAGGGCGTAGACTATTTCACGATTCACTGCGGACTGCTTAGAAGTCACATTGCGCTGACCGATCGGCGCAAGCTGGGAATTGTCAGCCGAGGCGGGGCGCTGGTCGCCAAATGGATGGTCGCTCACAAAGAGGAAAACCCGTTCTACCAAAAGTTTGACGACCTGTGCGACGTCATGAAGCAGTACGACGTCGCGTGGAGCATGGGCGACGGTCTTCGCCCCGGCTGTCTGGCGGACGCAACCGATCAGGCGCAGTTGGCGGAACTGGCGACGCTGTCCGACCTGTGCAAACGAGCCTGGGACAGAGGCTGCCAGGTCATGATTGAAGGTCCAGGACACGTCCCGATGGATCAGATCGTCATGAACATGAAACTGCAGCAGGAATGGTGCTGCGGCGCTCCGTTCTACGTTTTAGGTCCTGTTACAATGGACTGCGCTCCCGGGTACGACCACATCACCAGCGCCATCGGCGGGGCGATTGCCGCCATGCACGGCGCGGCGATGCTCTGTTACGTT
>JAZQDP010000017.1:0-2860 GCA_045546875.1 Thermoguttaceae bacterium
AGATAAAAAGAGTGTTTGACGATGTTTTGTTTTTCGTTTTTCTTTTTTCGTGGGTTTCACCCACGGCTAGAAATATTGAACCGCTAACGCGGTTCTAGTTGAACGCTTCGCGTCTATTTTTTTCTTTGCGAACTTCGCGGACTTCCTCCGCGCCTCCGCGTCTCCGCGTGAGATTTCTTCGGCGGCTGATACCGCCGCGATCCAGCGAGCCTTACGGGTTTTGCTACGAAAGAGTTTGTCCGTCATACCAGCAATGCGGCAAAGGACTGCCGAACGCCGGTTCTTCCTTGTGCGTGAGCGGTACAAAGCGTAACTACGTTCGCTTCGCGAACTCCGTTACCGCCTTCCATTTCTTTGCGCTCTTCACGAACATCCTCCGCGCCTCCGCATCTCCGCGTGAGATTTGCCCTGGAGTCTCGCACCCCGTTTTGTTCGCCGTTCCGGCGAATGCGTAATTCCGCTCGCTGCGCTCGCTTCATTACCGCCTTCCATTCTTTGCGATCTTTGCGTTCTTTGCGGCTAAAAAACATTAGCAAGGAAGCGCAATAAACCAATCGGCGAAAATCCGTATTTTCCCGGGGGCTTACGCACCCCGGCTCGCCAAAATCAGTGTGCGAGTTGACCCGCTCATAACCATAGCTAATCGAACAACCCGCCACCGTCAGACGGCTGGGGGTCGTCGGTCGCGGTCTTTTTGTATCCGCGGCGGGCGGATCGCGCTTTGATTTTTTGCTCGTTGTCGAGAACTTCGTCTTCCATGGGCTGGGTAATCGGATTTCCATTCTCGTCCAGACCGGAAAGAATTTCCAGTTTACGCTGCGCTCCGTTGAGCTGCTGATGGCAAGCGTGAATCAAGGCAACCCCTTTTTCATACAATTTAAGAGAGTCGTCCAAGGCAACGTCGCCTGACTCCAACTGCTGAACAATCTTGTCCAGTTCCGTCATGTTTTGTTCGAAGGTTTTTGTATTCTGTTTGTCTGCCATGGCATTTAGGGAATGGGGAATAGGGAGTAGGGAATAGAAAGCTACTAGCTATTAGCTTGTGCATTTGTAGCGCTTAGCGTTAATATTTAACGCCTAAGCCTAAAATAACCAAGCTAGAAGCTAGGAGCTAGAGGCTAAAAGCTCATTACTCCCACTCAATTGTTGCTGGCGGTTTGGAACTGATGTCGTAGACGACGCGGTTGACGCCTTTGACTTCATTAATAATTCGGGTGGAAATGGACGCTAGCACATCGTACGGAAGGCGGCTCCAGTCGGCGGTCATGAAATCTTCGGATGTAACGCTGCGAATAACAATCGCGTTTTCGTACGTTCGGGCGTCGCCCATAACGCCTACCGACTGTACCGGCAGGAGGACGGCAAACGTCTGTGACGTGGCGCGGTACAGGTTGGCTTTTCGGATTTCCTGAAGTAAAATGGCGTCGGCTTCGCGAATGACGTCCAGCTTTTCTTTGACGACCTCGCCCAAACAGCGCACCGCCAAGCCGGGACCGGGAAACGGGTGCCGCCAGACGATTTCTTCCGGAAGACCGAGCTGCAGTCCCAGCCGGCGGACTTCGTCTTTGAACAAATCCCGAAGCGGTTCGATCAGTTCAAACCCCAATTCCGCCGGCAGTCCGCCGACGTTGTGATGAAGTTTAATCGTCGCTGCCGGGCCGTCCGGTTCGCCGCCGGACTCAATTACGTCCGGATAAAGCGTCCCCTGAGCGAGGAATTCCGCCCCCTCGACGGTTTTCGCTTCCGCCTTGAAACACTCGATAAACTCGGCGCCGATAATCTTTCGCTTTTCCTGCGGCGCTGTTACGCCTTTGAGCCGTTCCAGAAACCGGTCTTGAGCGTAAACGACGCGCAAGTCCGTTTTGAAATGGTTGGTAAACTCGTCAATGACAAGTTTCGCCTCGTTTTTGCGAAGCAGTCCGTTGTCAACCAGAATACAGGTCAGTTTGTCGCCCAGGGCTTTGGACAGCAGCGCGGCAACGACGGCAGAATCTACCCCGCCGGAAAGCCCGCAAATAACCCGCTTGTCTCCAACGCGCTGACGAACCTGTTCAATCGTCTGTCGGGCGAAATCTTCCAGCTTCCACGTTCCGGCGCACCCGCAAACGGTTCGAAGGAAATTCTTCAGCAGCAGTCCGCCCTCCGGCGTGTGCGTTACTTCCGGATGGAACTGCAGCCCGTAAATCGGACGCGTTTTGTGCTTGACAGCCGCGATGGGGCACGACCCGGCTTGCGCCAGTGTAACAAAGCTGTCAGCAATGTTTTCCACTCTGTCTCCGTGACTCATCCAGACTTGAGTATTGGACGGGAACCCGGCAAACAGCCCTGCGCCGTCCGTCTGGGCGGCGGGATTGACCGTTAGCTGAGCGCGGCCGTACTCTCGCGTGGAAACGTTAACGACCGTCCCGCCGAACGCTTTGCTGATAAGCTGCATTCCGTAACAGACGCCCAGGATTGGCAAATCGAGCTTGAAAATGTCCGGATCGCATTGCGGCGCCCCGGCTTCATACACGCTCGACGGCCCGCCGGAAAGAATAATCCCCTTGGGAGAAAGCTCCTGAATTCGCTGGGCGGAAATATCGTATCGGACAATCCGGCAATATACGTTCTGCTCGCGCACCCGGCGCGCAATGAGTTGAGTGTACTGCGACCCAAAATCCAGTATGAGAATTTTCTCGTCGGATAAACTCATGGTAGTTAAATTAGCAATTAGTAATTAGCAATTAGCAATTGACGCAATGCGTCTCAATAAACGGGAATTATCAATAAATGGCTCTTCCCTTTGTAATTAATTGCTAAGTATACTACAAAAAAGTTTTTTTACCAGAGGGCGGGGAAGGTAGGCAGTAGGCAGTAGGCA
>JAZQDP010000018.1:0-3468 GCA_045546875.1 Thermoguttaceae bacterium
ACTAAAAAACGTCTATTAGACAGAAAATTCTACTAAAATAAGCGTGCGTCTAATGATAGAATAGAAAAATAGATAAAATAGATGACAAAAAACTTTTTCTAACTATGCACAGACAAGAATCTTGTTCGATTTCGATAACTCTTAATCTTGTGTTGAGCGCTTCCTTATGGAAGAAATCCATACAGGGTGTATACAGACGTCAAAATCCTGGAAAGGGCTTTATATCTACTTATTTGACCTTTTAGTTAGACTGGTAACGCATGTTACAAGTCTAAAATGTCAGTCTCCTATGCGCAAAAAAATAAACCCTTGGATAACAAGGGCTTATAAACTAGCAGCACAGGGACTCGAACCCCGGACACGCGGATTATGATTCCGCTGCTCTAACCGACTGAGCTATGCTGCCAAAGAACATTTTTTCAAATGTTATGTCGCCATTATACACAGTATCAGATCTTTGTCAAGGCATACCTACTACGTTTTTTATAAAGATTTTCAAGTTTATATCCTCGTTTTTTGACATTCTGCAAGTCTTATCTATTTGTCGTTATCAGTAGAAAAAGAAATGAAAATTTCTACGAAACCTATTTTTTTAGATGGTAAGCTCTGGAAATTTTGAGAAGTTTTGGGTATAATACCAAATGGAGTAGTCCAGAAAAGTAATTGGAATTTCCTAAATTACAGAATTTTCAACTAATTTAAATAAGGAGCGTTGATGCCATGCGTGCAAATCGAATCATACTTCAGATATTATTTGTTGTTCTGATGGGAGTGTCGGCTTACGGTCAGATCAACCAGCTACCCCACTTAAGTTATTATCCGAAGCAGGGGGCGCTTAATGATGGCGAGTTCAAAGACGCCGTAAAAGCATACCAGTCGGAAGTTCGCAGCGCAATGAAGTCTGTTAGTTCCCGATGGATTGACTCTATTTGCGCTTATACAATGCTGGGTGAGGCGTATTATGCGGTTGGCGATTTCGAAAAAGCGATAGAAAACTACAATGCGGCATTGAACATTTATGTCCAGTACTATAATTGGATGTTAAACGTTAAATTTTTGTCAGCTACCGTTAATCCCGCTACCAATCGTCAGATTAATATCCCGTGGGGATTCGGAGCGAGGAAAAAGACGTTAGGTTCTTTTCCGGAAACCTTCAGCATTCAACGCGGTCAGGTTAATCAATATGATACCGTTAAGCATGGCGGCACCGTAGTTATGGCGCATTTGATTCAGGTTGACGTTGCTGAAATATGGCAATGTACGGCTTTGGCGCTCTACCGTCGATATGAGTTGCTTGGTCCGCTTTGTAAAGAAGATCCTCTAACGGATCAATGCATTAATAAACTGTCTTCTCGTCCAGCTCCGCCCAATCATTGGTCGCAAACGTGGGTTGACGTTGCTCTTGGCATGGCGTATTTAGGAGCGGAAAAATACGATTTAGCCATCCCTCTGTTGAGCAGGGGAACGGTATGTGCTGGGCAGTTTGATCACCCGCTGACGGCATTAGCTTTTTTAGCTTTGGCGCGTCAGGCAATGCATTCAGGCAACAATACCGCCGCTGTTCAATATTATCATGAAGCAACCGTTGCGGCAATATGTTTTTCCCGTATAACCTCAAGCGGTACAATCCTGGTTGAAGCGTTTAAAGGAATGTCTGCCGCGCATTTGGCAGGCAACCCTAAAACCCCTTGTCCAGCTCTTCAACCTGCAATTCAGTGGGCGAAAACAAAAGCAGGACGACGATTACAGGTCGTACTAAATATTTGCATGGCAGAGAACTTGCTGTATTTCCAAAAACCGGCAGAGGCGGGAAAGTATCTCAATGACGCCCAGGCTCGTTGCGTTGGTCGAGATTTCGAGATTTCGGAAGTGGGAGCCAAGTTAAACTTTTCTTTAGCTGAAATGCTCTATCAAACCGGAAAGATTCCCGAGGGAAGCGCTGCGTTAGCAAAATCCATGGAATTTATGAAGCATGCCACTCCTCGTTTGTATCAGTTGGATATTCTAAACAATCTTTATCAATCAGGGAAGCTGTCTATTCGCAGCGTTATTACGCCTCGAAAAGCGGTTGCTTATTATGAACCGTTGTTACAGTCTCCGACGGCAGAGGAATGGTCTGTTAATCCGATGTACGCATTTTCTTCAATTGCATGCGCCAGACCGGAATCGTATGATAACTGGTTTTTGCTGGCATTAGAGCGAGAAGAATACCAAAAAGCCGTTATGATTGCAGATATGGGGCGACGCGCCCGGTTCTATACGCAGATGTTTGCCGGCGGACGTCTTTTTAATTTAAGACTTGTTCTGGAAGCTCCGCAAGAGGCTCTTTCTGATCTTAACAAGACTCAACGGCAAAATATTTTGGCGGACTACCCGGCATACGGGCAGTTGCAAGAACAATCTAAACGTATTCAAGACGCTATAGAAAAGCTTCCTTTGGCGCCGGCAGATTCTTCAGAATTAAAATCACAAACTGATATGTACAAGGCGTGGGGGCAAAAGTCCCGTCAGCAAGAGGCGTTATTGTATGCAATGGCGCTTCGACGGTTGCCGGTAGCCCCCGTTTTTCCTCCTGTTATGACTTGTGAAGAGATACAAAGACGTCTTCCAGATGGTGAAGCCGCGCTGATTTTTTATAGCGTTCGCGGGAGAATGTTTGCCTTTTTGCTTGGTCAAAAACAGTATGACGCCTGGGAAGTCAAGATGATAAAAAATGTCGATTTGCTTAACCAAAAATTGCACAAAGATTTATCGCTCATCGGCTCCAATGCGTCGATTGACGTTACGCGATTAGACGAATCATGGCGTGAAAAGGCTCAAACGCTTTTATCGGATATTCTTAAAGGTTCCAAGGCGGATTTTACAACGCCGTTTCCCGGACTGGCAATTGTTCCAGACGGGATAATGTGGTACGTTCCCTTTGATCTGCTGCAGGTTCAAACGGCGTCAGGGCGACGTCCTTTGATTTATCAGTTCAAGATTCGATATGCGCCAACTGCGTCTTTAAGCGTTCCGCAACCTGTTCCAACTTTAAGCGATGTAGAATGGGCTTTTGCTCAGGGGCGTCTTCACGCTCGTGAAAGCGCCGATTTTGCGGCTGAAGCGTTTGGGGAAATTTTCGCTTCGGTTTCGATGAAATCGGCTATTGTCAGAGCGCAAATTCCCGGCGCGGCTCAAACGTATTTTACTCGCTTAAAGCGTTTGGCGGTTTGGGAAGACCTTAATCCCGGCTACAACCATTTTCTTGATTTGCATCCGTTAGGCGTAGACGGTTCAAAAACAGAGGGTAGGTTGTCAGATTGTATGACATTGCCTTACGGAGCGCCGCAGACGATTCTTTTGCCTGGGTTCCATACGCCGGAAGAGTGTTCATTTAAGGCAACCTGTAAAATCCCAGGATTCGATTTATTTTTTACCTCATGCGCTCTGATGTCTGAGGGGTGCCAGACGCTGTTGCTTAGCCGGTGG
>JAZQDP010000019.1:0-11395 GCA_045546875.1 Thermoguttaceae bacterium
CTTCCTAAGACCGCTTGGCCTCCGACTTCATTGGCGTCAACCAACGGCATGACGGGCTGGAAGGTTCTTTTTCCCACGCGATAGCGTCAAACTGACGCGAGTCAACGCAAACAAGCCGATTTTTCAACTCCAGAGGGGATCGACGATTCGGGTTCATATACGATTCCGGCACGCCCAAGCAAGCAAAAATCAAGCCGTCGCCTGTTATGCTTGCGTTGTCGTAACTGCCTTGGTACATAGCCTTAACAGAGTCCGGAGCGGAATCTTCGACCAGCAATTGCGGTTTTTGTTCTAAAGAAGACAATCTCCACAACCCGGACGCGTCCACTTTATAACCCGGTTGAGGTTTGCTGTCCGTCGGAGCCAGATTCGAATCGTTGGGCGCAAGCCGATTCCATGCAGCCGTAAGAAACTCATATAAATCGACTTTTCTTCCGCCCATAACGCCGACCGCATTGGGATACGAACGTTCAAATTCTGCCAGACGTTCTTTAAGAGCGTTTTTTTCTGTTATGTACGCATCGCCCGAAAGAAGCGAACAACAGCCAAACTGGCACAGCAACCGTCGAGCAGCAAGTTGAGATGGAGGAAGCTCTTTCGATTCGTAACTGGGCAAGGCTGACAACAGGTTCAAAAAACGCAGCGACAGCTCATAATCGCCCGTTCGATAAAAATATTCGGAAAGATTGTCTAAAGCCGTTTGAGCGCTATGCGTTGCCGGATAGAGTTTATACACTCTCCACAGAGCCGCTGTACGGCTTTGAAAATCGGGACAAGCAATAGCCTGCCGATAAAGTTCCTCAGCTGTCGATTCGTACCGACTTTGATAAATCGCTAATTCCTCTGCTGTTAATGAACGATTTCGCGCTGTTGCCAATGCGTATTTAAGAGGAATAAATTGACTGTTACACGGAACTAAAACAGAACCGGAACGCGCCTTGAGTTGATCGGCGCCAATAATTGCGCTGTCATACGGCTCCATATTGTTTATTCGATCAATTTGAGTCAGAATAACATCGTCTGCCGTATTGAAATGCGCCCACTGCTGAGCCAATACGTCTGACAATAAAACGACCGTTAGAATTAAAAAACAAGAGATCGCACGAGAAAAACAGGAGACGTCAAATACCGACACAAGCAGCCGCACACAGGCGCTATACTGCGCCCAAACGCGAGCGCATTTTTCCCCTCGGTTCACGACGCGTGGTTCTCGAGTCCTGATATTCACCTGTCGTCTCCTCAAGAGTTAATTACATGAAGTTGTTGACAATGTCTTTTGGAGCTGGCGCGTAGCTATAAGGCTCCATCGAAAATGACGCTCGCCCTTGAGACAGACCTCGCACGGCGTTTGAATACCCAAACAGATTGATCAGCGGCGCAGTGGCGTTGATAACAGTTGACTTCCCTCGAACGGCAGTTCCGTTAACAACGGCGCGGCGTTGCTGAAGGTCGCCAACGATGTCGCCCACGCATTCGTCGGGAGAGGTGATTTCGACCTTCATAACCGGTTCTAATATTTGATTCCCAGCAGCTTTAAGAGCTTTATTAAATGCGTCAGAGGCGGCAATTCTAAATGCCACGTCAGTCGATTCGCCTTCTCGAGCTTCACCGCCCAGGACTGTCATTTTTACGCCGATAAGCGGGAATCCAAAGGAACCGCTAGCGCCCTGATCTTTGAGCGTTTCAACCGTGGCGTGCCAAAAACCTAACGGAAAAGCTGGTTCTTCTGCATTTAAATCAAATCCGGGAACAACAAGAACCTGCTGATCTCCTGCCGGCAACGGCTCTACTTTAATCGTTACATCTGCAAAGAGTTGAGCCCCGCCTACAATGCGACGACATTCGCCCGTTACCGTTGCTTCGTCAATAATAGTTTCTCGATACGAAACGCGAGGATTATGAACGCGAACGTTAAGTTTGAAATCGCGCAAAATGCGGTGTTTAATAACTTCAAGATGAAGTTCACCCATGCCAGAAATAAGCGTCTGTCCCGTTTCCTGGTCTATTTTAGCGGTAAACGTTGGGTCTTGACGGCGCAGCATTTCCAGCGTTTCTTCCAGTTTCTTTTTATCGGTTGACGTTTCAGGCTCAATTGCCATAGAAATAACCGTTTCCGGAAAAGAAATGGATTCCAGCAAAACAGGATGGTGCGTGTCACAGATGGTATCGCCGGTTGAAGACCCGCGCAGACCGATTACGCCAACGATTTCTCCTGCGGTCGCTTCCGGAACCTGCTCTCTGTCGTCAGCCAAAATGCGCCAGATTTGAGGGATGTTTTCCTTGACGTTCCTGCCGGGATTGAGCACGCGGGAAGAGGCTTTCAGAACGCCGGAATAGATTCGTAAAAAGCAAAAATCGCCGTGTTTATCAGGAACAATCTTAAACAGCAATGCCGCCAGCGGTTCTTTGGGATCTGGCTTGAGCAAAACTTTTTGCCCGATTTTTTTCCCTCCAACTTCTTCCGCTTCTACCGGCGGCTTATCCAACGGCGAAGGCAGATAAAAATCAACGCCGTCCAAAACCATCTGAATCCCGATTTTATGCAACGCCGTACCGCAAAATACCGGCACGCACATATCGTTAATCGTCGCTTGACGAATCACTTTACGGATGAGTTCTTCAGACGGTTCTTCTTCTGCCAGGAGCGCTTCGGTCAATTCGTCGCTGAACATGGACAGCTGATCCATCATTTGCGCGCGCCACATTTCCACGTCGTCCGCCAGTTCGTCGGGAATGGACTCCAAAGTGAACTTTTTACCGTCAGAACTTTGATCGTAAACGACCATTTTGCGTTTAATAAGATCGATAACAGCGCGGAACGGATCTGCCGTATGAGCAGGACCGGCTCCAACCGGGATGGTTAAAACAAGCGGATTGCATTCCAGACGCTTTTCCATCTCTTGAACCGTATCGTAAAAATCCGCTCCTTCACGATCCATTTTATTGATAAAAGCGATTTTCGGAACATGATACTTTTCCGCTTGGCGCCATACCGTTTCAGACTGCGCTTCAACGCCTTCGCGGGCAGAAAAGACAATTACCGCCCCGTCCAGAACGCGAAGAGAGCGTTCTACTTCTGCCGTAAAATCAACATGACCCGGAGTGTCGATTATATTAAATACGCAATTATTCCATTTAATCGGGACTGCAACGGAATAAATTGTAATTCCGCGTTCCTGTTCTTCTTCGTCATAGTCGGTTGTCGTCGTGCCATCGTCAACCTGACCGATTTTATGAGCAAAACCCGAATAGAACAGCATCGCCTCTGTCAAAGACGTCTTACCGGCGTCTATATGGGCGATAATCCCGATATTTCTCAAATTCTGTAACGGAAACGAGGATGTGGATTTAGCGGCCATGGCGGTACTGGTTTATTGGTTAATATGGTCGAGTAAAAAAATAGAAACTGGATTCTGGCTGCAAGTGGAAATGCGTTAATCCTGAAAGCTAACAACTCTCCACTATACAACTATTCTCCTCATTATACCGAATCGTGAAAATAATAGTAGCGGGGGGCGCCGTAAAATTTTTCTAAAGGACGCACATAAAAATTTCTTGTAAAATAGGCAAAATGAGAAAGTGAACCCCGTCCGCTAATTGCCCTTCAAATATGAACGCGCCCTGCGTTAGTTCCCAATACTACTTCGGATTAAAACGCTTAACCTTTAATCAAATAAAACCTTGCCCAGTCAAAAAAAAGAATCGCTAACAGAGCTGCCAAAAGCCACGGCTGGCTCCATAAATCAACGGGAGGACGGACGACGGGAATTCTCGGGACGTCTGGACGAACAGTTTCGAGAACAGACTTATTGTCTGCAGGGCGAAAAACGAACCCGCCGGCAGGCTGGCAAATCTCCGTTAATACGTTGAAATCAGAACTGGTACTGCGCCATTCTTCCGGAACAGGCGTCTGATTGATTTGTTTCTCTAAGCGATTGACAAACTCAGGTTTAACCATTGCCCGAACGAGACTGAGTTGGAATCGGTTGTACGTTTCCTCTCCGTTCCCTTTCCTCCATTGCCATAACGAATCTGTCATGATAGTGGCAACGCGCGCTTTTTCAGCGTTATGAACCGTAAGCACGGGCTTCACGTTCGCGGAGTTGGTCCATGTCGTTAAAAGCGTTCGCACGTTCGGCTTAAGCCGACTGACCTCGACCATCGCGCCAATCGGATTCAGTCTGGCAAACGACAGTTCAAGCCAGGCGAACGTCTGCCCCGTTGGAGAGGTGGTAACCGTGTTCATCGCATCCCCCGGTTGAGCGCTAACGGCGCTGACGTCAAACGGCAGCCATTTGGGATATAACGCCGCTATGGGCGCAAAATCCGTTTTCGCGTTCCAAAACCCGATCATTGACTTTTGCGCCGATTTCGATTGGTTTGCCTCTTGACGACGAACCTGAAAATATCCTCTTAACGCTTCTTTCTGGTCTGAACTGAACCAATCCAGAGAGGGGTTAATAAAAATCAGGGCGTCGTACTGATTGAGCGCATCAACCGAGTTCGGAAACGTTTCGATGGCGCGAGAATCTTCGTTGATGTACTCTTTGGACGCGTCCTGCAAAACAACCGATAAATCGATCATGCCGGACCGCGCCAAAAGATTTCTCAAATAACGGAATTCCCAGTTGGGCGAACTGGACGTCAAGAGGACTTTAATGCGCCGTTCGAGAGCCTCCGCCTGACGAACAACCGCGTTGTCAAGCTGAATAAAATCATCGTCCCGGTTCACGATTTTCAATTTATATTCGTATCTGCCCGTCTTGGGAGGAACAAATTTAAGCGTTCCGTTGGCAGAAAAATTTTGGTTCGTAATTTTAATAATTTGACTTGCCGCCGTCTGCGCCGGGGCGTCTGATTCCGGTTTGCCAGTGGAATCAAGCAAGGTTTGCGTCAATCCAACAGCGATTTCTTTACCTTGCAATGATTCCGCATGAACCTGGAACTCCAGTTCATTTTCATGACCGGCAAATAAAACCGAATCCAATTTAACGTCTTCCAGCGACGCGTTTGGAATTGGTTTATTCTGTCCCAGCGCCAAGGCGTAAACGCGCGGTTGAGTTCCGTTGTTACGCAGGTTCAGAAGATTCTGAATCGCATCAGGTTCAGTCTTTCCCACCGGCGCGCCGTCGGAAAAGACCAAAACGGCAGACAGCGTCTGACTGTCAATTTGAGTTGATAACGCCTTTATTCCTTTAGCGACAGCGTCGGCAGGGTCTGAACGTTCTCCGTATGCCGACCGCTGTTTAAGAGCCTGAGTCCAGCCGGAAACGGTCGAAATTTCTCTTACGGATTCCGGAGAACTAAACGAACATTCAAAAAGACGATAGCTTTTCGATAACCGTTCCAGCGCCTCTGAATTCTCCTCCAGCCATTGAATCATCGCCTCGCGCCGCGTTTGAACTTCATTTTCTGTTTGAGGCAGGTTCATACTTTGAGAATCGTCAACAAGGAAAAGAAGCGCCGGCTTCACCCAAACGCGTGGGGCAAATTTTGCCTGCAACGCCATAATGACAAGTATCGCGCCAGCCGCCAAAAAACAAGCCCAACCCTGACCTCGTTCCCAACGGGAATATCGGCTCGATTTACGGCGATAAAGGCAAAACAAAACGGCTAAAACTGCCAGCCCCAGCCATGCCATTGTTTTTGACAGCCACGGCTCTCCCGGTTTGCTGTGAACAACGCAGCATTTTCTCGGCATTGCTGGCGGATTGAGAGACAATACAGCCGCCCGGTCGAGCAGAGGAACCCATAAATCGCTCATCGACCAGGCGGAATGAGTTCCGTCAACGGCAGATGAAAAAACGAAAATGTCGCCTCGATAAAGAACAGCGTCGCTATTTAAAAAAGCGTGACGCCAGCCGCTTGTCGATTGATAAACGCTGTTCACCAACGAAGGAAATGGAACAGGTTTGCCAACGACGGCGTCAAAAGCGGACGATTGCCAAAAAGGGCTGTCCGGATTGGGCGTTTCGTACGGTCTAGCCGTTTTCGACGGTTCCGGCGCCAAAGGCGGCAAAAAGTCTTTTAGCCTTTCTCGGGACGGCTCGTCCAGACAATGCGGGGCAAAAATCCAAACGGGGCGATGGGCTTTTACTCTTAGTTTGACAACGTTTACCAGCCATTGGGGAACGTTCGCAACGCCATGAAGAATCAAAATATCCGTTTTTTCTGCCGCAGTCGGATTGCACGTCGATACAGAGGCGGCGTCAAATTGGGGTTTGGCGTCAAGCTGTTCAAAACCGGACTTAAAATACGCTGGCGCGTTTGCCGCATCGCCGTCTGTAATCAAATATACGCTGTGCAGTTCCGCCGGCTTTGTTACTGGCTCATCTACGTCGTCTCGATAATAAATAGTATAAACCGGTTGAGCGACTAAAACTACGCATAGGGCTATCAACGCCATTTGTAAAAACAGATGAATAAAGTCAGACTGCTTTTGTTTTGAGGAGGTTTGCTGATACGCCTTCATTAAAATAGCTGTTGCCGCCCATGGCTGACGATCCGACCAGCGGTGTCGAAGCATGTACAGAATTGCCGGAACTATTACAAGAGGAAGCAAAAACAAAATCCATTGCTGCAAAAAGATCATGACGCGCCTCCTCTGCGAATAACCTGCTCAATTGGCACGTCTGTTGGCGCCAATCGATAACCAATTTCCAGAGCGTTGCAAATAGACTCAATTGCGCTCCGATGACGTTCCAAAGCGTTCAAATACGCTTGCCTTAACTCGTTCGGTTCGACCTCCAAACCCCGATGGGACGCTGATTCCAGATCAATAAAACGAGTTCGATTATTAAACGGAAACGAAAGCTCGTCTCGATCCAAGATTTGATAAATCTGACAGTCATGACCCATTGCAGACACTTTTTTTAACGCCGATTCGACAGATTCCGGCTCATCAAAAAAGTCGCTAAAAATCAGAACCAACCCTTTCTTTTGCCATTGCGTCAAAGCGTAAGTTATGGCAGAACTAATTGACGCATCGCCCCGGGGAAGCAGTCGCGCGGAAGATGTTGCTTCTATCGAATCGACAAAGGACGCCCATTGACTTAACCCGCGAAAAGAATCGCTGCATTCCGTTTTGGCAGCGTAAATTGCCCAGCTGGCGGAATCGTTTTGACCAAGAGCAAGATACGCGTTTACCCCTGCCAGAACTTGAGCGTATTCGAACTTGCTCAAGGGGGACGCGCCGCCTTTGTACCCCATTCCAGCCGAGGCGTCAAGGAGCATATAGACGCTCAAATCGACGTCTTCTTCATATTGGCGGACATGCAGTTTATCGGTTCGGGCGAACACCTTCCAATCAATTGACCGCAACTCATCTCCTGCGGTATAAGGTCTTAACTGGGCAAACTCGATAGCCAGCCCCTGCCCTGCCCCGCGATGTTCGCCAACCAACACCCCTTCTACAACGCGCCGACTGCGAAGTTTAACGCCTGACAACTGAGCCAATGCCGACAGACTGCGAGCGCTGGCGCCGTTATCGGGCGTCTCGCTCCCGTCCGTCCGCAACGGGGGACGCTTTTCGCTTGAACCGTCATAGCGCTCGTTATTCGACATTGTACCCCTGTATTTAGATGTTATGACTCAATCAGATTTTTGATAATCTGGTCTGCGTTAATGTTTTCCGCCTCTGCATGAAAGTTTAAAACAATACGATGTCTCATCACCAACGGGGCAACGCGCAAGACGTCGTCTGGAAGCGGATTGGAGCGTTCTTCCATTGCTGCAAAGGCGCGAGCGGCAAGAACCAAATATTGACCGGCGCGCGGTCCTGCGCCCCAGCGAACGTATTTTTGAACGGCGGCGTTCGTCGTTTCTTCCGGTCGAGATTGACGTACAAGATTCAAGGCGCAGCGAGCCGTCTGTTCGTCCACGGGTACCAAACGAATCAAATTTTGAAATTGTCGAATCAGCTCTCCTGACGCCTGGGGTTTGAGAGCCTGAGTCTGTCCCGGCTGGCAGCGCATAATTACAGACAACTCGTCGTCTTCGCTGGGATACGTCAATGGAATATTGAACATGAACCGGTCTAACTGCGCTTCCGGCAACGGGTATGTACCGCCCTGTTCAATGGGGTTTTGGGTTGCCAGTACAAAAAATGGCTGAGGCAACCGATACGTCTGACCGCCCACAGTCGCCTGACCTTCCTGCATCGCTTCAAGCAAAGCCGCCTGCGTTTTGGGAGGAGTGCGGTTGATTTCATCCGCCAAAACAAGGTTGGCAAACAAAGGTCCCTGCTGGAATTTCAGACTCCGGTTCCGCGTTGTTTTGTCTTCTAACAGAATTTCTGTCCCGATGATGTCTGACGGCATCAAATCCGGAGTAAACTGAATTCTGCTAAACGATAAATTAAGCGTTTGCGCTAACGAACGAACCAGCAACGTCTTTGCCAAGCCGGGAACGCCTGTCAGAAGACAGTTTCCCCCGCACAAAAGACAGCAAATCATTGCGTCAATCGTTTGCTCTTGACCGATTATCGCTTTTGACAACTCGGCTTTAATAGCGTTACACGTTTGTTTGAGCTTTTTAAGCGTCTCCAAATCTGACATGACTGTAGGAAGCAAGAAATTGGGAGTGGAAAATTGGGAATTGCAGGGCGCGGTCGAAAGCCGGATAACGCTCTCAGTCGCCCTGTTCTTTTAATTATCTATTACAAAATATAGCTTATAATTCCATATCATAAGACGAATGTCAAGAAAAAAAATAGGCAAGCTGAATTAAAAAATATCCAGCTTGTCTTATTATCTTCAATTTTCACAGAATATTATCTTGCCAATCTGGCAGGAGATAAATTATTCTTCAACGGAGAATCGGTAAATCGTGGTGGATTCGTACTTCTGACCTGGACGCAAAATGGTAGACGGGAAATCAGGATGGTTGGGGGAATCCGGATAATGCTGCGTTTCCAGGCAGACGGTAGAACGGCAATTGACCGGTTTGCCGTTGACGATGTTGGAACCGTCCAAGGCAACGCCAGCGTAGAATTGAACGCCCGGTTCAGTGGTAAGAACCGTCATGACGCGACCGGAAATCGGGTCTTTCAAAACAGCGGCTTCTTCTGGTTCTTTGGTAACGCCTTTATCCAAAACAAAGTTGTGATCGTAACCGTTGGTGAACTTGAACTGTTCGCAGTCGGCGCCGTGATCTTCGCCGATTTCCTTGAATTCACGGAAGTCGAACGGGGTGTCTTCAACGGGTGCGATACCGGTTGGGATAAGGTTCTTGTCAACCGGGTTGTAATTTTTAGCGTTAATTTTGAGCTGGCAAGTCGCATTGAGGTTTTCTTTGGACAGGTCGCCGGCGCTGAGGTTAAAGTAGGTGTGGTTGGTAAGGTTGCAAACGGTTGGCTTGTCGGTAAAGGCAATGTAATGGCAAACCAGTTCGTTATTGTTGGTAAGGGTGTAAGTAACCGTACCGCGCATCGTTCCGGGGAATCCCTGTTCGCCGTCTTTGCTTTCAAAGAAGAACGTAACGCTTGGTCCGTCCGGTCTGATAGTCGGCATGGCAAAATAGACCTTCTTGTCAAACCCGACTTTACCACCGTGCAGAGTAACGTTGTGAGACGGTTCGTTAATTTCCGTATTGAATTCTTTGCCGTCAATGGAGAACTTGCCGTTGGCGATTCGGTTGCCATAACGACCGATAAAGGCTCCGAAATAAGGGGTTTTGTCGTCGTATTTATCAATCGAGTCGTAGCCGACAACCACGTTCTCAAATTTACCGTCGTAATCTGGCGCGGTAAGAGAAACAATCGTTGCGCCTCGGTTGGTAACGGTCATTGTCATACCCTTGGCATTGGTAAGCGTATAGAGTACAACTTCTTTACCGTCGGCAGTTTTTCCCCATGTTTTGGCGGAAATGGAACCGATTTCGTCAGCAGACGCCATTGAAATCAGTCCAACAACGGCTAATAAAGCCGCGATCAATGTAAATTTTTTCATAGTTGCAATTTGGACGCTTTCGCGCCCTGAAATTAAAGGAAACATAAAAGGAAGCAGGCAGCAGCAATCTGGCGACTAACCGCTGACCGCTAACCACTAATTATTGTACTACAATGGATTCAATCGCAACGCCGTCCATACGGTTGCAGTAGCAACCCATGACCCGCGGGTCAATAATGTATGGGAAGTTTCGCACAGAGCCGTCGCACATGACGCACTGGAAAAATGCGGAATGCGGGGCGCCGAAAAACTGCGGCGTGCTGTCCTGGAAAAAGGTCTTGTCGTCTCTGGTTGGCATACGGTAGGAGGCGTTGCTTTTGGTTATGCTGGCGCTGATTACCTTGGGAGCCATATTGCTATCGGTCGTAAAAACGTCTGGACGGTTGGTTTGTCCTTCAAAAGCCGGTCCCCAACGAACGTTATCCCAGTCAAATCCAACAACGGCGGGGTTGTTGTCGCAGCCGTTTGAGCCATCGTAATAATCGTTAATCGGCAAATATTTTTCTCCGACGCATATCGTATTGCTCAAACCGTCTTTAACGTCCGCATCTGAATACTGGGACGCAAAGTAGGAAATGCCGGAGTTTTTGGTTGAATTGTAATCGCCGCAGTTTCGGTCTAAATTATTCCAGTTCGCCGAGGTCGGATTGGAATAAATAGCGTCTCGAGAACCGACACAGCTGGGAATGTCGTATCCTGTTTGCTGGTTTGAATAATTCCCCGCATTGACCGCGTAGTCTGAACGGGCGTGAACGCTTTGCGTATCAGCGTTAATGACAGCCTGATTGGCGCTATTCAAAAATGGTTTATTTGCGCGGCGCGACGGGCAGTTCATAAACTTGGTTGGCGTGCGAACTACTTCTCCAACTGCCTTTTTACGGTTAGCGTCTGTATAGGACGAACCCATGCCCAAACCGAGTTCCCACAAAGCGGTGTTTTCGGTATAGGGATAAATATTATACATCCAGCCGCCTGGCTGAACCCGGCTGTGCCCCATGTTAGGGTCTCCCGCCCAACCGTACCCCCAACCGTTAGCGGGCCAGTTCCCGTTGGCTTCGTGATGGCTTTGAAACCCTAAACCGATTTGTTTAAGGTTGTTTTTACACTGCACTTGCCGGGCTGACTCGCGTGCGGACTGAACTGCGGGAACTAACAATCCGACCAGAACGGCAATGATGGCTATTACAACCAATAACTCGACGAGCGTAAATCCTTTAGGCTCCGATACGCGGGATGGAGTCTTTAATAAAAAAGTCATTGAATATTACTCCATAATAAACGAAAACTCTTAAGTTGTCTCTGTCAGGAATGGAGAACCACTCCCCAATTTCCGTTTATTATACCCACTATCGAAATTTTTTTAAATACCGTCCCTGTATGAAAATTCCAAAAAAAATGATTTTTTTGGAATTTATAATTTCTTTTATCTTCAGGAAGCTTTAGGAATC
>JAZQDP010000020.1:0-6976 GCA_045546875.1 Thermoguttaceae bacterium
CCAATCGGCGACCGACGAGGTCGGTTCCTGATTGGAAGTGGGTAGCTCCAAAACCAGCGTCATCGGAGACATAACCTCGTCCTTTCCGCCCGCGCGGCTTCGCGCTCCGTTTAATCTGTAAAATCCGTGTACGGACTGACCTGCGGAAACATCAGGCGCTAACTCACCGGAAGCCTCTTTTATAGAAGCGTAACTCCCGCTTGGCGGCATTCTTCGATCATCTCTTCGGGCCAGATTGCGGACTGCACTTCTCCAACGTGAGCGCAATGGAGCATGTACATGCACAGTCGGGACTGACCGATTCCGCCGCCCATCGTTTGAGGCAGTTCCCCGTTGAGCAGAGCCTTATGGAACGGCAGGGACTCTCTGTCGGTACAGCCGCGAATTTCCAGCTGACGACGAAGAGCGGCAGCGTCAACGCGAATTCCCATTGATGAGAGTTCAAAAGCGCTTTTCAGAACCGGGTTCCAGACGAGGATGTCGCCGTTAAGACCAATCCCTCCGTCTGGGCGCGGCGTCGTCCAGTCGTCGTAGTCCGGGGCGCGGCCGTCGTGAATGGATCCGTCCGGCAGTTCCCCGCCGATTCCAATAACGAAAATCGCCCCGTACTGCTTGCAGTATTCCGTCTCGCGCTCTTTGGGCGTCAGGTTCGGGTACTTCTGGAACATTTCCAGCGACGTTACAAACGAGATTTCCTTCGGCAGAATCGGCGTAAGTTTGGGATGCTGAATGCAGACGAACAGTTCCGTCTCGAGAAGGCAGGAATAGATTCTTTGAACCGTCTGTTTGAGCGTTTCGACGTTGCGTTCTTCCGGTCGAATAATCTTGCACCAGTCCCACTGGTCAACGTAGAAGGAATGGATTTCGTCGAGCGTTTCGTCCGGGCGAATGGCGTTCATATCCGTATAAATTCCCTCGCCGGGCTGGAACCCGTACCGCTTCAAAGCGAAGCGCTTCCATTTCGCCAGCGACTGCACCACTTCCACATCGGTATGGGCGCCTGCGACGCGGAATCGCACCGGCTTTTCCACCCCGTTGAGGTCGTCGTTCAACCCGGTATTGGCGTGAACGAAAAAAGGCGCTGTTACACGCTGAAGATTCAAGGCAACAGACAGCTGGGATTCAAAATGATCTTTAACCTGCTTGATAGCAAGTTCTGAATCGCGTAAACTTAACAACGGTTTATAGTCGGATGGAATGACCATGGGAAGGGAATAGGGAAGGGAGCCGCTAGCTTTTAGCTTCTAGCTATTAGCTTAGTTATTTACCATTCTTGCGTTTATGCATGAACAAGGTTAATCAAGCTAAAAGCTAACAGCTAGCGGCTAATAGCTAAATTACTCAATGACCGTCCAGAGTCGTCCGGACGAGGTATGAATTAAACGGATATCGAAATCGAAGGCGTCCTTGAGCATTTCTTCCGTCAGGATTTCGTCTCGCGTTCCGTTGGCGACGATTCGCCCCTGTTTTAATATAATGCCCTGATTAAACGTTGGCAGGATGTCTTCGATTCTTTGTGTAATAAACAGGATTGTCAGTTCCGGTCTGGAATTGGCGAGGTTCTCAATTGTCTTGAGCAAAAACTCTCGACCGGTTATATCCATGTAAACCGTTGGCTCGTCGAGAATCATCAGCTGCGGTTGGGTTATCAGCGCGCGGGCGATGAGGATTTTCACCTGTTCGCCGGACGACATTGTACACAGCCGCTGATTGAGCAGTTGTTCGCCCCGCAGCTGACACAGCAACTCGGTCGCTCGTTCCTTTTCGTCCTCGGTAATTTCGCGATAAACGCCGATTGTAGCATCGATTCCGGAAACGACCATTTCCAAACCCGTTCGGCTGAAGTCCGTCATCCAGTCGTGCATAATCGGGCTGATCCAGGCGATCTGTTTGCGAAGTTCGGGCAGATTGACCGATCCGTAAACGTGACCAAGGGCTTCAATCCTCGCTCCGAACAGGGGCCAGGCGTAGCCCAGAATCATCTTGACAAGCGACGTCTTGCCCGCTCCGTTGGCGCCGAGAATAAACCGACGTTCCCCGGAACAGATATCCAGGTTGATGTTGTCGAGTATAACCCGACCTCCGATACGATAGGTTGCGTCATGTATTCGTAATGCGTAGTTCATAATACTTTGCAATTTGCGTTTGGAGGGTTATTCGATTGCGACAATCTGTTCAAACTCTCCCTGAACGAATCGGGAGAAGAGCGTCTGGAAATACAAATGACATCCCAAAACGGCGCGAGGCTGTGGATGCGTCATGGAATTATAGAACAGCCATTGTTGATCTCCCGCCTGAAGGCGGATTCCAGCGGCAACGTCTGGCGTAACGCGTACACCGCCCGTCTGCGTTACAGTTAAATGACGCCACGTAAAGGGCTGCTTTGACCGCTTCGCGTTGAGGTCGATAACCAGCGGGGCGAAAAGACCGTTTCCTGCCGCCTCAACGGCATACGAGAGCATGCTGCTTTCTGCTTTTAACGAGCCGGAGGCGCGATCAGTCCATTCTGCCAACGCGAGCGGAAAAACGTTGTATTGTCGTTTGCCGTCCGACAGAACGCCTTCGGTGGATTCTCCCGCCGGCTGAAAATCAAACTCGCCGTTGAGCGGGAAAAAGGATTTGATTTCCAAGTCGCGCGGCTTGCTTGTCGGTTTGTCGAATCTGAGCGTATGCGCCAAAAGAAGAAGTTCGTCCTCATGCATGAGGCAAATCGTTCGTTCCAGCGTCGCGCCGTTTTGTAACGGCAAGCCCAGTTCCCAATAAGCGTAATTGTCTTCGCAAGACCAGCAAACCGAGTTCCAGTCGCCAGCCGGCTTGAGCGTCTTTCCGTTGACCAGAACTTCTGCGCCCCATGCGCCTGAGGTAAGACGTTGACCGTTTATGTTGACCAGCATGTCAACAACGTCTTCGTTGAACGTTGCTGTAACGTTGGGCGATTTCCAGAACCAGTCGTTTTGTAAAACGGCAACCTTGGACCAATCGCTTTCGACGCTTGGCTCTGTCATGAGAACGTCTTTAACGGTTTTTGCCTTCGTTTGAGAAATCCACGGCAAAGCCGCCAACGCCTGATGGGCGTCGTCTTCGTCTGGGTCAAACGACAGCGCGGCAGAATAGAGTTCCGCTAACGCTTTGGGGTGAGAGACTTTTGATTCCTGCCCCAATCGCTGAGTGGAATCCGGGTTGGTTAAAAGAATCAGATTTCTAACCAGCCATTCGTAAAGCGTCTTTTCCCGTTGAGCGAACAGAGGAACCTGCGCCTGTTGTTCCAGAACTCGCAACCGCGTCCACGAGGCGACAATGCTGCGGAAATACGGCATGACGTCAACGTGAGGCATACCCGCTTCGTCAAAGAAAGAATCCGTTGCGTCAACGAGCGCTTTTCGGGCTTGACGGATTAACGCGTCTCCCACGACCCAGGTTGGAAACGCTATCGAAAGCGTGTACGCCAATTCGCAAGCGTATAGCTGAAATTCCAGCGGCATGGCAAGAATGTCTCCGCCGGCAGCGTCACGAGCTAACGGTTCCAGTTCGTTGCAAACGTAACCTGCCCAGTATTCGCCGGACTGGTCTGTTTTTTTGCCGGACATAAAAGCGGTTAATTTTGCAATCGGTTCCGCCAGAGCGCTGTCGTCTCCCCAAAGGTACGGATATTTCCAGGATGCAAACCCCGTTTGCGGCAAGGTTTTAACGTACTGGTCAAAAGCGGCTTGCGGACCGTCGGAATCCAGAACTTCCAAAAGGCGATCTCGTAATTCCGGAACTAAATTGTGAATAAAGGTTTTCATTCTTTCTTGATTTGTAACTGATCGACCGTGTCTTCAGGCAACGGAATTATAGCGCCGGTTTTATCGATAGAGGCTAAAACCGTCGAACCGGTTACTAACAGTTCGGACTGTCGCCAAATCTCGTAAAGCAGCTCTAATTTTACTCGCGTAACTTTTCCGTATGACGTTTTAACCGTTAAGACGTCGTCGTATTTTGCGGGTTTATGATATTTACATGTCAGAGAAACGACGACGAAAAACTCGCCGCTTTCCTCCATTTTTCGGTACGAACCGCCCATATCCCGTAGCATTTCTGTGCGGGCAATTTCAAAATAGACCGGATAGTTGGTGTGATGAACCACCCCCATCTGGTCACATTCTTTATATCGAACTCGAATCGTTGTTTCGTGCATGATGAATATATGTATTATGTACTCAATAATTAAAGAGTACTCAAATTAATTATGTTTTTACGCGGCGTTGGATTTTCAAAATCGTTGGTAAGCTCCTGATACGACAAAAATCTTACTCGCTTAGCAATATCGCGAAACGTAGCGTGGCAGGAAAGAATGTCTTTGAATAGCGCTTTTCGACTTTGATCTGCTACAATATAAAAATTGGCATAAAAGTCTTGTAATTCATTGAACTTAATCAATGAATTTGTGATATTTGTCGTATGCTCTACTTCAAAAAAAGCATGAGGCATGTTCCGTTCATTAAACCAGATTACGTCAACGGTTCGAGCTTGTTTAATAAAAAACGGATAGGAAAACGGCGGCAATTCATTTTCGATAGTTCTTATCTCATGCAACGGTTTTTCCAGATAATATTTATTTTTGTCTTGATTGGGAACCCAAGTTTGATAGCTATTGAAATTCCCAATCGTAACAAGCAATCCTTGAAAATATGAGTGAGTAAACAATTCCTGTTTTTGTTCTGATTGTTCTCCAGTCAAATGTAAACTTTTTTCTACTTGAGAACGCATTTCCGTCAGCGCCCATAACCCGGGTTGAATTCGATAAAATTCATCGGATTGTTGAACGATTCGACGAACAGAGGCTTCCGGCGTCTTGGATTTCCATTGAGAAAAATCCATTTTTTGATTAAGCTGACCGAATGTAGCATAACCACCGAGTTGTCGCATCGCGTCAATAACCTGTTCGCGCTGATTCATGATTCGAAAGCAGATGGGGGTTGAACAACGGAATTGTCGATTTCGTTAAAATCTACAGTTATAAAATCTTCCGAATCGAGAACAATATCGCTTTGTCGATATTGCTCTCGAACTTTTTGAATTGCTTCGTTGACGTCGTTAGCATCAATAGAAACAATTCGTGATAACGTTTCAGTAATTTCAATTTGAAATTCAGGCATCGTTTCCTACTATTTCTCCTTCGCCGCCTTGCACAGCGTTTCGACGCCGCGGTACAGGGTTTCGTCTGTGGCGGCAAAGCTGATGCGGAAGTTGGTATTCTGAACGGAAAAAACGTTGCCGGGAATGACCAGCGTGTTGTATTTTGTAATAACCGTGTTGACGAATTCGTCTGCCGTTCCCCACGGGGCTTTCGGGAAGGCGTAGAACGCGCCGCCGGGTTTGACGATGTCAAACGTGTCTTTCAGACCGTTGTAGATGATGTCGCGCTTGCGGCGATAGGCGTCAATCTGAGCCGTCATGTCGGTGTCCATCGCTTCTACGGACGCGATTTGGAACGGGTGAGGCGCGCAGACAAACGAATACTGCTGGAATTTAAGCAGCGTCTGAATGATTTCCTGCGGTCCGTGAACGTATCCCAGACGCCAGCCCGGCATGCCGTAGCATTTGCTGAACCCGTCCATGACAATCGTCTGATCGTTATACTGAGCCGGCGAGACGAACTCGGAATCGTAGCAGAAGAAGCGATAAATTTCGTCGCTGACAAGCGGAATGTCCTTTTCTTTTGCCAGCGCGGCGATGTCCTTCACAACCTGCAAATTGGCAACCGCGCCGGTCGGGTTGCACGGCGAGTTGAAAAGAATCATCTTCGTCTTGTCGGTAATGGCGTCTTTGACCTTGTTAACGTCAAGCTGGAAATCTGGGTAGGTGTCGACAAAAACGGGCTTCGCGCCAACCATTTTAACCAGCGAGGAGTACATGACGAAATGCGGGTCAAACATGATGACCTCGTCGCCGGGATTGACCATCGCCAAAATAATCAGCAGCAATCCGCCGGAAACGCCGCTGCAGACAAACGCCTGACGATCGGAATGTCCGTAAAGAGCGTCGATTTCCTTCTGAATTTTTTCTCGCAGCAGCGGGGCGCCCTGCGTGGGCGAGTACCCGTTTTTGCGGGACATGATAGCGTCACACGCCGCCTGACGGACGTTTTCCGGAACGTCGAAGTCCGGCTGTCCGATAGACAGGTTGACAGGATTAACCAGTTTCGCGCCCAGGTCAAAGACCTTGCGAATTCCAGATGCGTCAAAGGAAAACGAACGATCGGCAAGCCATTTCTCGTACATGATAACTGCTTTCTAAAATATGGTTAAAGGACAAATGTAAAATACAATATTATTTAAAAAGGTATTGTACAACGATTTCAGATTAGAGCAAGGGGGAATAGGGGAGCGCGAACCCCTTTTCCAGCTTCCCCCCGCCTTGTACCAAAAGAGTAAAAAGGGTATAATGCAACCATTATGAAAAAAGCGCCTGTTTCTTCCTGCCGACAGATTCCCAGCCGTATCGTTTCGAGCCGATACCGATTTCTTTCTGATTCCGCCACTCCGGTTGCGCCGGCTCCGCTTGATTCAAGCCCCGCACAGGAGATCCCTTTGGCTTTGTCCAGAGTGCAAGCCGGATTTCCTTCGCCGGCAGAAGATTACATGGACCAGCCGCTTAATCTGAACGCCTATTTGATTGACAATCCGACGGCAACTTTTTTTGTTCGCGCCGGCGGCGACAGTATGATTGGAGCCGGGATTCATCAGAACGACCTGCTTATTGTTGACAGAAGCCTGCGTCCGGTTAGCGGAAACGTTGTTATTGCTATCGTTGAGGGCGAGTTTACCGTTAAAAGACTGATTATTCACAGCAGATACGTCGAACTCCGACCGGAAAACAACCGCTACCCGGTACTTAAATTTACAGAAGATTCCGAACTGGAAATCTGGGGCGTCGTAACGAGCGTTATACATCGATTAGGGTAGATGAGGCAGTAGGCAGTAGGCAGTAGGCA
>JAZQDP010000021.1:0-3404 GCA_045546875.1 Thermoguttaceae bacterium
TTGACTTCCGTCGAGACGTCTGAATAATACGTCGGCGTGCCGATAATAATCGCGTCCGCCTGACGGCATTTGTCAGCGCAGTCATTGACGAAATCGTCTTCAAAAACGCAGCGTCCCGGCGTTTTCGTTCTGCAAGTCAAACAAGCCGCGCAGCCGTGAACCAGCTGACCGCCAATCTGAACGATTTCCGTTTCAATTCCCGCCGCCTGAATCGGTTCTAAAACCTTCGTCAGCAGGGTGTACGTATTTCCATCGCGACGAGGACTGCCGTTAAAAGCTACTACTTTCATAATTTTGTACCGTAAATTCTAAAAGTGATAAAATTGGGATTGCAATTTCTTTCGAATCGTTTATTATAATATGTATTATATCAGAAACAATCTTAAAGTCAATCCGATGAGATTGGCAAAATGGAAAAGTGGGAACATCAGGACGATAAGGAAAGCTACTAGCCACTAGTTTCTAGCTATTAGCTTGATAAACCTGATTCGTGTGTTATCGCAAGAAATGGGGATAACCAAGCTAGCGGCTAGGAGCTAGAAGCTAATTAACCTTCAACATTCTCCTTTTTCGGACATTTCAATATTAAACTAACAATCCCAATATGCCTAACTTAATATTATTTCATTTAACCGTAATTTTACTTGCTGGTTTTGTCGTCGGCTGGATTTGCAAACGATTTAATATTTCTCTGCTGATCGGGTATATGCTCGCTGGAGCGATTATCGGTCCTGACTGCTTTGGTTTGATTGGATCTCACATCACGTCGAAATCCGTTGAAATCAGCAAGATCAAGCGGGAAGTCCACGAAAACGTCGATTCCTCTATCGCAGAAGAAATCGTTGTGGAAACCAAAGACGAGCAGATGGAAGAAATCGATAAGACGTTTATGGAATGTATCGCGCAATTCGGCGTCTTGCTGCTCTTGTTCTCCATCGGCATGGAATTCACGCTCGATAAAATGGCGGCAATGTCAAAATTCATGTTTATCGGAGGTACGCTGCAAATTGCGTTAACGTGCATACCAACGACTCTGTTTTTCCATTATATAGTCCATTTATCGTGGGGAATAAGCGCGATAGTCGGATTCGTCTTTTCGCTCAGTTCAACGGCGCTGGCGTACAAGAGTTTACAGGACGAAGGGGTTGCATCGTCCCACCGCGCCAAGGGAACGCTGGGCGTTCTGCTGTTTCAAGACCTTGCCCTCGTTCCGATCTTGCTGCTCGTTCCGGTTCTTTCCGGCGAAGATTCTTCCCCGTCCGCTATGTACTGGGTCGGTATGACAATCAAGACGATTATTTTCTGTCTGGTTGTCGTCCTTGGAAAAATCGTCATGATGAAATACCTAGCTTCCAAATTAGCAAAAATGCGGGCAAAAGAATTGGTTATTGCATTTGTACTGTTTATTTTAATGGGCTTGTGCTCGCTGGCGGTTTTGCTGGGATTGACCCCGGCGTTGGGCGCGCTGGCAGCAGGCATTGTCCTGGGCGAAAATCGGCTTACCAACCAAATCGAAGCTTTGTTTATGCCGTTTAGCGAATCGTTTTCAGCCATGTTCTTCATCTCGCTGGGCATGTTGATGAACTTTAGCATCCTCCAGACTCACCCATTGCTGTGTTTCGGCAGTCTGTTTGCAGTGATTCTTTTGAAAATGCTTGCCGCCGGATGTGCTCTTAAAGTTTGCGGATTTAAGAATCTATCCTCCATCGGTTACGGTTTGTGTATGGCTCAGGTCGGAGAATTGGCGTTTATGCTTTTGCTGGTAGCTTCTAGCAAGATTGACCCCGTTGCGTATCATACGATTCTGTTTGTATCAGTCGCGTCGATGGTTATCACGCCACACATGGTTAAAACCGGCGTTAAAATTGCCTCGTCGGACGTCGAGACGTCAGACGATGTTCAAACCAAATCCCCAATTCAGCAGGCTTTAGACTCTAACTCGATGGATCATGTAATCGTTATTGGAATTGGACACATCGGAGCGCATTTGGCATCCAGATTGGAAACGATGGGAAAAGTCGTCAGCGTTATCGACTATAGTCCAATCAATACGTATCGATTTGCCCAGGAGGGAATAAACGCCATAAGTGGAGACGCTACAAAATCAGAAGTTTTATCTAAAGCTGGAATAGAAAAAGCGTCTGCGGTTTTCGTTACTACCCCAGATGACATGACAGCTTTAGACATCGTGCGAGCATGCCGAGACATGAATCCAAACTGCTCAATTTTATGTCGAGTTCGTTATAATCTTAATATCAAACTGCTCCAACGCGCTGGAGCGGAAATGGTCGTCTGTGAAGAAACAACCGTCTGCAACGCTCTGCTCAAACTCGTTTCCGGATATAATTAAGGCGCCATCTGGTAATTGCATACCTGCAAACAGGTAGCAGACAGTAAAAGGTGATAAGTGGTTAGTTTAGCGTTTGCATCCTTGCCACTTACCACTTTTACTCTCGCTACTCACATTCCGAATTATTCTTTCTCTGGGTACATTTCCAGAATAGACTTCTTAAACGGTTCCCAGGGCCAGTGGGAAATCCATTCGCGATACTGGAACGTGCCTTCTTTTTCCGCCAGGGCGATGACGTCTTTGGCAAGCTGACCGGGATTGTCGGGACCGTAGAACGGCTGCCCGGATTTTTCCACCGCCGCTTTGACTTTGTTATAGTTGCGAACCCAGAGCAGATCGTAGGACAGCAGCGCGACGTCTACGCGGCGTTTGAGAACCGGGTCGTCCTTGACTGCGTCGCGCGCCCGGGCGACAATTTCAGCCGACTGGTTAAACGACGCCGGGTCGAGCCATTTGTCAGTGTTCGGCATAAAGCAGCGAAGGTTAACGTTGGACTCCCACGCTTTGTCGTGAATAAAGTTGAGGTATTCCAGCAGAATCGGTCCGGCTTTGGGTCCGTAGTAATTCACAAAGAATTCGTTCCAGAGGGCTTTTTCGTCCTGATCCGGGTTCCAAAGCAGATGCATGATAACCCAGTATCGAGCGTAGACGAAGTCGCTGACGGTCGTGTCGCGGTCGCCCTGTTCGAACAACCCAATGGTTTTGTTGTCAACGAAAAATCGGATGTTGGGCGCCAGCGCGCGCATGTTGGGGTGCGGCTGAAGATAGAACGAGAAGTTTGTTACATAGTCCCAGACGAACAGCTGCGGCGCGATTTTCGCCCAGCCTTCGATGTCGTCTTTGAGCGTTTTGTTGGACTCGTCCGTCAGCGGCTTGAGGAACGAACATTCAATCGTACACAGTCGAACGATAACGTTGTGACGCGGTTTGATCGTCTTGGGCGGTTTGCGGGTGTACTGATACGCCAGCGTGTCAACCCAGACGTTGGGGAACTCTTTTTCAATGTCCTCTGCAACCTTGTTGACGAAGTTGATAAGCGACGCGGAGTGCGAAC
>JAZQDP010000022.1:0-5147 GCA_045546875.1 Thermoguttaceae bacterium
TAAGACCGCTTGGCCTCCGACTTTGACATTTTGCTCTCTCTGCCGTACGAAAAGTTTGACCCTGTGGTTCATTTTCTCGAACGCGCTGCGCAAGACCCGGACGTGCTGGCAATCAAGCAAACGCTTTATCGCACCAGTGGAAAATCCCCGATTGTAAAAGCTCTTGAAACGGCGGCTATCAACGGGAAAGAAGTTACCGTTTTAGTAGAATTGCGCGCCCGGTTTGACGAATCGCAAAACATTCAGTGGGCAAGACGGCTGGAAAATGCGGGCTGTAACGTTATTTATGGAATCGTGGGGCTGAAAACTCACGCCAAAGCCCTGTTGGTTATCAGAAGGGAAAACGGCAGAATTCGGCGTTACGCCCATTTAGCCACCGGGAACTACAACGACAAAACCGCCAAGATTTACTCGGATTTGGGAATCTTGACTGCCGATGCTGGCATCGTGAGCGATTTGGCGGCGTTTTTCAACATCCTTTCCGGGTATTCCGAAACCGTCGGCTGGAAATACCTGATGGTTGAACCGCATTTGCTTCGTCAGCGGATAATCGATTTAATTCAGCAGGAAATCGACCTGACCACCGCCTCGCAGCCGGGGCATATTATGCTCAAATGCAACTCGCTGGAACATCCAGACGTAATTGAGGCTCTGTACAAGGCGTCTCAAAAGGGTGTGAAAATCGACATTAACGTTCGTGGGATTTGCTGTCTTCGTCCCGGCGTTAAAGGGTTGTCAGAAAATATTCGCGTCTCGTCGATTGTGGGGCGTTATTTGGAACACGCCAGAATTTACTACTTTAAAAACGGCGGTCATCCAGAGGTCTTTTTATCCTCTGCCGACCTGATGGTTCGCAATTTGGAAACTCGTATGGAAACGATTTTCCCGGTTTTAGACAGTAACATTCGCATTCGTTTGACGGAAATGCTGAAGCTGTATTTTTCTGATAACCAAAAGCGGCAAACGCTTGATAAAAACGGCGTTTGGAAACGAGTCAGCCCTGCCGGCGACCCGATTTGCGCTCAAGAGATCTTGCACAATCAGGCTGTTCAGGCTGTCGAGAACGTTACGTTCAAGCCCGGTAAATACATCCCGATTAAGGGGAAGTGAGGCAGGGCAGGGTGTAGGGAGTAGGGAATAGGGAGTAGGGAATAGGGAATAGGGAATAGGGAGTAGAAAAAATTTTTTCGGGGTGCGGACATTGTCCGCAAAAGCGTTCCGCCTCATACACTCACTCGCGATTCAGCCTGGTTTGCCCGCGTCCCGCCTACATTGACGCAATAGGCGTCAACGACGGTAAGCCGTCGCACTCCATATCACACCCCCGGCTCGCATAAGCATTTCATTTTCTCGCAACTCGCAACTATTCCCTATTCCCTACTCCCTACTCCCTCTTCTCACTTATCCAAACTTTCCCAGTATTTTTCAATTTTACTGCGGTAGGTTGGCAACTGAACCGGTTCAGAATCGGTCGGAACGGCTTTCTGCGTTTCGTCTGGAAGTTCTCCCCAGATTCGTCGCTTGAGTTTATCGAGCTGTTCGTCTGAAATTGGCTGCGATGAACCGTCAGAGGTTTTCTCGCCGTCGCCGGGCGCGGAAGCGTCAACGGTTTGCTGTTCGTCGGCTGCGTTCTCAGGGCTTGTTTCTTTTTCGTTTTCCTTTTGAGCGTTTTGATTCTCTGTTTCAGATGTTGATTTTTTACTTCTGGAAAATGACAGTTGATTAATAAACGAAATGAAATGATTGCAAATCTGTTCCTGCAACCCTTGATTGATTTCTCCCGCGTCGCGCATTTTGAACAGTTCGTACGTTTGACGCATCATCCGGACGATTTCCAATAACGGAGCGTCTTCTTCCGAAACGGCGGCAGTTCCCAACTCGTTCCAAACAGAGTCGAGAAATTCCTGCTCTTTTTTCTTCTGTTCCAATTCCGCTTTTTGCGCGTCGGTAAGCGTTGGCTCAGGGTCTTCGGTAAGATCTCCCAGCAAGGCGTCATCAAGGGAGTCGGCAGGCTCCTCAGCTTTTTTGGGCTGTTCGCCTCGAAGCAGTTCGGGAGAAACGGTAATCGAGGTTAAAAACCAGGTGAGAGACGCCAGCCGCTGCTGTTCGTCTGCCAGGATTGCCGCTGACTGCTCGGATATTTGCATTGACCCTGCGTCCAGAGCGTCGGCGTACGCCTGCTGTGTTTTGGCTAAAAGCCGCCGCTGACTCAATTCTAACAACTTCAAATCTTCAACGGAGACTTTACTTTGCGCCGCGTCGTCTGAGGATTTGTCGCCCGCGCTGTTGTCAGCCTCCTCCGATTCGTTAGCTTTGTTAAGAGCTAAAATGGCTAACTGTTCAACGTCGTTAAGCGTTTCCAGAATTTGTTCCAGCCGTTCTGTTGCCGCATTTTGGCATACGATAATATTGTCCTTTTTTTGCCCCTGTTGAATAAAATCCGCTGCCTGAACCATATAATCCCGCGTTTGAAGCAGCGCGTCGGTAACGACTGTCATATTGGGAGCGTTAATCGATTCCACCGCTTGAGCCAACTCCTGTTGAGAGTTAGCCAGCTGCGTTCTGAGAGCGCTTTCGTCTTGTTCGCCCTCGTCGTCTTTAAGCGATTTTGTTCGTTCGTTGAGCGTGATTTGTTGATCGTAGACGTACTCCATCGTTGCCTTGAGTTCAAGCCGTTTTTGAGCCGCGTCGTCTCCCGAGGCGGACAACAGCGCCCACGCTTTGTCGTAGATCTCTCTTAACTGGACGACGGCAGCGGTAAAAGCGACAGTGTTTTTCATCGACCCCGCCTGAGCGTAAAGCGTCTGCAGCGTTGGGCTGTCGAGAACCCTAACTGTTTCCTGCAACGCCGCAGACCATTTGACGGCTTGAGGGTGTTGAGAAGCGTCTGCCTGTTTGTACGCTATTGCAGATTGTAACGCGGCAAAAATCCAGGATTGCGTTTGACTTGCCGTCTGAGAAACCAGCCCCGGTATGTCCGCGCCGAACTCGGGGGTAATTCCTTCCCGAACCTGTTTTTCGATGGATAAAACCGTTTGACGAATTGGCTTAAACGATTCGCACAGTTCCCGGTATTGGCTCCATTGTCCAAAGGAATCGGCTATTTGTCGGATTTCGTCTGACAGCTTCTGAAGCTGTTGGTTTAATTTCCCCTTGATTTCCTTGTCGGAATCGTCCAGATTGAGGATTGCAAAAAGTCTGACAATTTCGTTATTGTTTCCTCTGTGTAGTTTATCCAGCTTCCGCCCTGCAGACTCCAGGTCAACCAGCGTTCTGCCCCACGGGACGTGGTTCATTTTGACGCGTTCGACCAGCGCCAAAAGCTGAGTGCGAATGCCGTTGTTGGCGCCCCAGGTTTGACGGGAAAATTCGTCGTACAGCCCGTTGGCGATTTCCGGCTTCGTCTCTTTCTGGACTTTGTCAAGCGTCTCGAGCGTCCGACGCAGTTCCGCGCCGATGCGGATTCTGTCTCCAACGAGAATCTCGTTGATCTGCTGTGCCGTAACGACTTTTAGACGCAATAAAGAACTGTCAGATTCTGTCATGCGCGTGTCAACCGACTGACCCATAACGTCCAGCTCAACCTCCGGCTGGAGTTCCATCGTCGATAAATTGAGCGACGTCTTGTCCACTCTCGTTTTGGGCGGACGCGAGATGGTTTCATCCTGGAACGCGTCCCAAACAGGCTGACGTTGATAAACGATTTTGGCGGGCTTGATTCCCGTTTTGACTTCTTCCGGCTTGAGAATTCGCCATCGCAGCGACGTCGAAACGATGCCGTAATCGTCTGCGGAGTGAATTTCTAACGGAATCAGAGCGTCGGCAACCACTTCCAAATCCGGCGCCTGACAGGCTTTCAATTCCGTTTGGGGCGACTGGTCCGGCGTAACGTTGATCGTGCGCCACGGCGTCTCAAAACACGGGGCAGGGGAGGGGGAAGCCGTGGCGTCAGACGGCGCTGGTTCAACCGCGATGCGGTACTGAGCTGAATTGCGCCACCGGACGTCCGCTTTCGCTTTAGAGATGTTCTCAGCAGTTTGTTCGGGATTCAGTTCGAGTGTCGATAAATCTTTATCGGAACTATTGACAATTTGCACGACCGGTTTGTAATCGCTTGTCATTCCGCGAAATGTTACAAAAAATCGAACTGTAGAATCCATCGGGACGGCGCTGTCGCTATCGGTCGGGACGTCAAAAGAACCTTTCATCGTTGACGCTGGCGGAATAGCCCGGATGGAAACGCTTTCTAACGTCGGCGGTTGAGGTTCCGGAATAACAGGAATGTAAACTTCTGTACACGTTGGAGCCGTCAGCCTTTTTGCGGCAACGCAGCATTCCGAGCGGCACGTCGCAAACAGGATTATGAAGATTAACAGCGAAACCGCCAGTTCTGCCATCCATCGGCACGCGTCGCTTTGCTGGATCGCCCAGCGGGACATCTTCCCGGATAGCAGAGATTGGTCAACGTTTGATATTGCTACCTGAGCCAATTCTTCAGAACCGTTTAGCCCCGCGCCGGCAGTGTTCCCGATGATTTTCTGCTGGAACTCTAGCGCGGCTGTCAATTCGCCTCGCTTCAAACCGAGGAATTGTTCAACAGAGGTTTCGCATTGCCGACTTTTTTTCCACGCTCGAATCAACTCCGCGATAAAAAATAGCCCGATCAGCAGAACGATGGAAAATAATATGCCAGCTCTTGCCTGTGAAGAGAAGACAAGCAGGTAATCCGCAGCCCCGGCGACGAGGAACAAAAACAGGGCGAATATGCACGTCTCCCACAGCGCCCCGAAAGAAATCAGGACGATAAACGCTCTTCGCCAGCGGTAAAATCGGGATAACGGCATATATTATACATTTTCCACCTGAAATTTCCCGAAAAATGAGCTATTAGCTCCTGGCTACTAGCCGCTAGCTTGGTTATCCCTATTTCTTGCGATAACGCATGAATCAGGTTTATCAAGCTAATAGCTAGAAGCTAGCAGCTAGAGGCTTGATTTCGGAAAAACTCAAGTCATATCAGTATTTTCGGATTCCAGTTCTGGTTGACTCGACTTCGTTCTAAATGCTAATTGACTTTTATCATTATTAATTATAATCAATTGACTGATAGTTGTCAAGAACTACAGTAGACAGTAGGCAAGAGGATT
>JAZQDP010000023.1:0-5266 GCA_045546875.1 Thermoguttaceae bacterium
CCTACTGCCTACTGCCTACTGCCTACTGTCTACCCGGCGCTATTTTCCCACTCCCCCTTGATATATCCGATAAAATTGTTATAAATAAATAAAATAGTATGCGAATTTGTTGGATAATATTCGCATTTGTCATTTTCTTCATTTTTCCCCCACAAGGAGAAGCGCCGCCATTGCGACGCTGGATAAACATTCATGGCTGAACTAGCTGATTCCATTTTGCGTCACGAGGCGCGAACTTTAACCATTCCCTTGCGTCAACTTCAAGCGGTTATTGAATTGCTTGATGAAGGTTTTTCAGTTCCATTTATTGCACGGTATCGCAAAGACCAGACCGGAGCGTTAGACATCGCAACGATTCGGAAAGTTCAGCGACAGCTTGCCAAGCTGGCTCAACTTAACGAGCGCAAAAAGACGATCTTGCGCGATCTTGAATCTCAAGGCGTTCTGACGGATCAGCTCAAGGGGAAAATCGAATCTACGGCAACAAGCAAACGTTTAGAAGACATTTATCTTCCGTACAATCCTCAAAAACAGGCTTCAGCGTTAGAGGCTATTGAAAAAGGACTCAAACCGTTAGCCGACGCGATTTTATCAGCAACGCAGCCGGGAGATTTGGAAAGTTTGGCGCTGCCGTTTGTTTCCGAAGAAAAGGGCGTTGCCACTGTTCAAGACGCCCTTGCCGGCGCTGCAAATATTATCGCTCAGCAGTTGAGCGAAAGTTTTGACTTCCGTCAGCTGTTGCGCGACTACATTCAGCGCAGCGGAAAAATTGTTTCGACTCAAATTGAAAGCCCTCAGCCAGCGTCAGACGAATCTGCCGCCCCGGCAGAGGAAAATGCTCCTGCGGAAGAAAACGTCTCAACCGAAGAAAGCGCTCCTGCCGTTGATGCGGTTCCGGAATCGGAGCCTGAACAGCCAACGTCTGACGAAGCAACCGAGCCGGTTCAAGACGAAAATCCGTCTGAGGAATCCGAAGACGCTGCTGAAACCGACAGCGCAGACGACTCCGCTTCTGACGCGGCTGAAATCGACGTTGCTTTCGCCTTGGCTAAGGGGGCGCTGGCAGACAAAGATCAGGTCGTTGTCAGTAAAAAAGCGACCAAACGTTTGCATAAAGCTGAATTGCACGCGCGAGAACTTGCTGCCGCTGGCGACACTGCCGCGTTGCAAGAAGAAATTGACGCTCAAAAGAAGAACGATAAAAAGGCTCCGAAAGATAACAAAAACAATAAAGCCTTTGAAGAATTCTTCAATTATTCTGAAGACATTCACAAGATTCAGCCCACTAAAGTCCTGGCTCTTAATCGAGGTCAGCGCGCAAAAGTCCTTAACGTATCGTTAGACTTTGACGTTCAGGCGGTTAAGCAAAAGGCGATTGAAAAGCTCTTGCCTGAAACCTCTCCTTATACAGAATTTCTTTCATCCTGCCTTGAAGAAGCCATTGGTTATGCCAAACCGTCTTTAGAAACGGAAATCCGCAAAGATTTGATCGAACGCGCGGAAATCAATACGATTGACGTTATTGCTAAAACCATTTCCAATCAGCTTCTTCAGCGTCCGGTGCATAACTTGCGCGTTTTAGCGATTTCTCCCGGATTCAAAAACGGCTGTAAACTCGTTGCGTTAGACCAATTTGGCAACTTTATCGACCGTAAAGTGATTTACGTCATCGGAAAGAAGTCCAAAGCAGAACAATGCAAAAAGCAGATTGCCGAGATGGTTAAACGAAACGGCGTCAGCGTCATTGCTATCGGCAACGGTCCGGCATGCCGCGAAATGGAAACGTTCATTTCGAGCCTGATTGAAACGGACGAATCGATGAAAGACGTATCGTACATCCTTATTAACGAATCGGGCGCAGGCGTTTATGCAGGCAGCGTTCTCGGTCGTGAGGAATTCCCGGAATTAGACCCGTCTGTTCGCTGTGCGATTTCTATCGGTCGTCGATTGTTAGATCCGCTTGCGGAACTGGTTAAGGTTGACCCGGTCAACTACTGTATCGGCTCTCATCAGTACGATGTTAAGCCGAAGAGCCTCAAACACGCTCTTGAAAACGTAGTGGAAAACTGCGTCAACGGAGTGGGCGTTAATCTCAACCAGGCGTCCGCGTCGCTGTTGCGAAACGTTTCCGGATTAAACGCTTTGTTGGCGGGACGAATTTGTGATTATCGCCGCAAAAACGGTCCGTTCAAAAATCGTCAGCAATTGCTGGAAGTTCCCGGCATTACAGAAAAAGCGTACGCTCAGGCGGCAGGATTCCTCAAGGTTGCGAAGTCAACCGAACCGTTGGACGAAACCTGGATTCATCCTGAAAGTTACGACGTTGCCAAAACTCTTTTGGCAAAACTTGGGTTTACGTCAGACGATTTGAAAGACTCTTCCAAATGCGAAGATATTAAAAACGCTGTTGCTCAAGCTGACGCCGCTGCCTTGGCAACGGAACTCAATATTGGCGAATACACGCTTAAAGACATCTTGGCTCAGTTTGTCAATCCGGGCGCAGACGTCCGGGAGACGTTCCCAGAGCCAACCTTTAAGAAAGGGTCTGTTAAACTGGACGATTTGTCAGAAGGACAGCATCTTAAGGGCGTCGTTTTGAACGTTGTTGAGTTTGGCGCCTTTATTGACATCGGCATGTCAGACAGCGGCTTGGTTCATGTAAGCGAACTGGCGGACAAGTACGTTCACGATCCGCACGAAGTCGTCTCTGTTGGCGACAACGTTGACGCATGGGTTGTCAGCGTCGATAAAGATCGTCATCGCGTTTCTCTGACGTTAATTGATCCGTCTAAACCGCGCAACGTTACACAACGGCGAGAACCGCGTGGAGGCAATCGAGAAGGCGCTGCCGCTTCTGGAGAAGGACGCGCTAATCGTGAACGACGCAAGTTTACTCCAAAGCGAGAACCCAGGGGCGAAAAACAGGATCGTCGAGAACCGCGAGATCAAAATCGCGAGCAGAAAAACGATAATCGAGAGTTCAATTCCGAACGCCGACCTCGTTCTTCCCGCTGGAATCGTGAACCGCAGCAGAGAGATTTCATTTCAAAGGCTCAGGTTGAACCGAAACAGTCTACGCTTACTGAAAAGCAGAAAAGCGGAAAAGAACCGATTCGCTCGTTTGGCGACTTGGCGCAACTGTTTAAGTTGTCTCAAAATAACGACGACGAGAACAACGAGAAAAAATAGTCCATTGTAAGCGGCTATAAACGGCTGACAAGGTTTATAGCCGCATGGACAATTATTAGACAGGCTGGGAATTTTCTGTAATTTCCCAGCCTCTCCCATATCCAGCTTTTAGTCAAACAGATAGTTGTATTTTCCGGGAACCATCAGGTCAAATTTCATTTGACGAATGAATTCTTTGCAGCCGGCTTTTCTCTGAATTTCAATCAAAGCGCCGATCTGTTCCTGGGAAACGTAGGCGGCAATGCCTGAGAGTTTCTTTTCCAGCAAATCTTCAGAGACGGTAATTCTCATGTCCGGCGGGGTAATGAAATCGCTGTAGGTGGCGTATTCGTAGAGAACCGGGAAGCCTTCCAGCGGGGCGCCCAATTCCGGCCAGATGTTTCCTGTGGCGTGGAAAACGCTGATAACCATCTCGTCGTGCACAGTGCGATGGTCAGGGTGAATGTCGGTGCAAGACGGCAGGAAGATTCTTGTCGGTCGAATTTTACGCAGCAGGGCGGTGTACGAGTTCTGCAACCCGGTTGAACCGTCGATAACCGTCGGTCCGGTCTCAGAGGTAAAGAAATGCCCGGTGAAATGATCCAGCCCGCCGTCATGGAACCCGAGGAAATGCAATTTATCGCTTGGCAATCCCAAAGCGGCAAAAGACGCTTCCGCTTCCTGCTGACGAACGGCGGCAATGCAGTTTTGGTGTTCCGGACGGCAATACCCGCTTTCGCCGTTGGTGGTGATGGCGGCATGAACGTTGATGCCGTCGTTGAGCGCGGCAAGGAACGTCAGCCCGGCGCCGAGAATGATGTCGTCGTCGTGTGGGGCGAGGAAAAGCCACGTTTCTTTGTCGCCTTTCCAGTCAATCCAGACGTCTGCCGGATTGGTCGAGGTAATTACCTGTTTGTCTTCTGTTAGTCTTTGATAAGTGGTCATGGTAGTTAAGTGATAAAAGTGGTTAGTGGTAAAGCTCCTAGCTCCTAGCTTCTAGCTGTTAGCTTGTCGAATCTTGTTCTAATGACCAATAGCTAAAATAAGAGAACGAAGCATTTTACTTATTTCTTCAATTAATTAAAAAGCTGTTTTAAGTTTTTCGCTCTGAATCAAACCAAGTTGCTGACAGATTAATAATTGTGTTTCGAGTTCTGCATTTGATCCTTGTGCAATGGAGAGAAAGTGAAGAAATTCTTTCTTTGATTCGCGCGAGTTGCCTTCAGAGATATTAGAAGGTATTGAAACGGCTGCTCTTCTCATTTGATCGGATAAACCATAAGTTTCCTCTTTGGGTAGAAACAGTATCAATTTGTATACTTCAATAACCAAAAGCATTGATTTCTGCCAAACAATTAAATCCTTATGATCTTTCATTTTCTCTCTTTCTCTTTAGTGGTTAGCTTGAAGATTCTTTGTTCTTAGCCGAGTTTTTGAAGCTAGAACCCAAAAACAATAAGCTAACAGCTAGTAGCTAGAAGCTAATAGCTATTCAGACGGTTTCAGGGCCCGTTTAAACAGCCCCAGACAATACGCGATTGTCATGCCGTAGTTTGTAATGGGAACGTTTTGGCGTTTGCAGTGCAGGATGCGCGATAAAACCGATTTCCGGTTTGTCATACACGCTCCGCAATGAATAACCAGTTTGTAGGACGATAAATCGTCTGGAAAATCCGCTCCCTGAACGTGGTCGAAAATGAGGTCGCCTCCAACTCGTTTGCGGATTAAGTTCGGTATTTTCACGCGCCCGATGTCGTCGCCGATGGGGTGATGCGAACAGCTTTCCGCTATTAAAATCCGGTCGCCTGGCTTGAGCGTTTCGATTGCTTTCGCGCCATCGGCAAACGCTTCCAAATCGCCTTTGAATCGGGCGAAAAGAACCGAAAATCCTGTTAGGGGGATGTCGTCTGGAACCAGTTTTGAAACGGACGCGAACGCTTGAGAGTCTGTTACGACCAGTTTTGGTTTAACGGTCAGCGAACTGAGCGCAAATTCTAACTGAGACTCTTTTACGACGATGCAGCAGCACGAATTGTCGAGCAGGTCGCGAATCGTCTGAACTTGTGGGAGAATAAGCCGCCCTTTTGGCGCTTCTTTG
>JAZQDP010000024.1:0-8601 GCA_045546875.1 Thermoguttaceae bacterium
CTGGCAGAGCGCTTTTGGCGGTAACGTCGAGCATCTTTTCTTTGGCGGCAGACGCCAGTTTATCGAGCGATTGTTTGCCGAGCTTTTCCTGAAGCTGCTCCAATGGAGTCAGTTCTCCGTCTTCGGTATTTAAGCACAGAATTTGGCAATGCCGTTGTAACCGAACTCCCGGTTCAACAGGAGCAAACGTTTCCTGAACCTGTTCCGGCTCTTTTTCTTCCATACAGCCAACGGCGCTGACTAAAACAGCGGCTGAACAAAACAACGAGAATAAATATCTATTCATTTGTGCGAATTTGGGGTTAAAGGTTGGTAAATGGCGATGTTGGACGTTTCCTTACTCCATTAAAAAAATAACGGTTTGAAACTTTTTGAGTGAAATTGAAAATCGGTCAGCGTTTTGCGCGAGTACCTTTTCCGATGTAATTTCTGTTATGTTTTTACACCTATGCGGGAGTCTGATTTCGTAATTTCCCGCTTCTCGGGCGTGAATCATCAGCCACGAACCGTTTGCCGAAATTACAGCGTCTGTATCCGTATAAAGATGTACGCCCGCTTCGCGATAAATCTCATGCAAAAGGGCAGGGGAAAGACCCGGTACTGCTGAAAAAATCGAACGCCATTCAGGAAAACTCTTCTCAGCAATCAGGGTTGAGTTTTGAAGTCCGTCAACGCCGCGTGAAATTATTCGCGTTTGATCGTCTGGAACGACGCTGAAAAAGTCGTTCTGACCGGGCGACTCCCATTTTGCGGTAATTCCCCACAAGTTCTTTTCCGCCTCGTCAGTCGACGTACAGCGGATAGGAAAATGCTTCTGAGGAATGCGAATCATCCCGGTTTTTTCGCCGGTTTTGACATTTTCCGCCAGCAGTTTTCCATGCGGCTCTTTCTTCAAATTGAACCCGCAAAGCGACTCCATGCGTTTCTGCGACAGACCTTCTTCTGTAACGTATCCGGGAGCGTGAAACCAGACGATTGTTCGACCGTCTGACTTGAGACGTTCTGCAACGGCGCGCTGCTTTTCCGTCAGGTACTGGCAGTCCAGAAAAATCACAACGCAGTAATTTCGTTCCGCCACAGCGTCCAAATCGTCGGCAAGATACCAGTCAAATGGCGCGCCCGCCCGGTATAACGCGCCCATCTGGTGCATATACAGACCAACGGAAATATTGTTGGCGTCTCCGCCGCGATAACCGAGATAAAACTCGCTTTCCGGGTTGGAAACGACGGCAACCTGCGAAATGTGTTCCCGGGAATGATTCAGAGCGACTTCGCCCCATTTTTTCATTCGTCCAACAGCGTCTACAAGTTGAGGATCCCTGAACGTATTGCGCGTCAGATCCATATACCACAGTCCGATTCCGTGTGTAACAGAGATGCCAAATTCCCGGTACAGAATCGACAGGGACTCGTCCATCGTTTTGCAATGAGCGCGAGCGTCGTGCCGCGGTTTGAGGAATTCCAGGTGCGTCATATCGTCCCCTTCGTCGATGAAGAGTTTCCCATGCAGCGCAGCGCTGGCGAGATACTGCCGCGGCTGTCCGTCTTCGCCAAGCCGTCGGCGTTTGTACGTGTGCGGCGCCGAAAGCATATCGACGCTTTCCAGCAGATACAGCTTTGACGGCGCGCGGTGATCCGCTTCGATTCCCCAGGGTTCGTCTTGAGTATAACCGTAAAAAACCAGCGTTGCAAGCGTGTTTTTTGATTCTTCCTTTACGATGCGGCAGTAAAAATCAATCAGATCGACCGTAACAGCGTTATGACATTCAAAGTAGTCCGTTACCCATCGAAACTGAGCCGGATCGCGCCAGGAGCCGTCCGAAAGCTGACGTCGTTTTCCGATCGGGGGAACCTGAACGTTTTCAAAGGTAACGGAATCGTCGTGAAACGCCGTCTGGAGCAGTTTGACGTCATTGTTGTACTTTTTTCTTAAAAAGGCGCTAAACGCCTGACGCATCGGTTCGGAGACGTCTCCTCCCGCCATGCCGTAATAAGCGTCCCACGAAAAATGCTCGCCCCAGGGACCGTTTGTTACATGAATTCCGAGCAGATGATTTCCGTACTCGTTCATCAGATGTCGAACAGCCTGACGATATACGGGACCGGCTTCCTCCCGGAGTTTTTGAGAGGCAAACGATTCTCGCGGCGTCGGAGGCTTGAACCCCGGCTTGGAATACGCGATATTCTCAGCCGGATTCTTTTTAATCCACCAGTCCGGAGCGGCGGAAAAAATTCGGGGAAGAATGTAACAGTCCGGATTCCATTGAAGCAGTTTTTGGATGTGCGAATCCTGATAGCTCATTCCAAACGAGCCGTCTTTTTTCCAGTACGGATTGGCGTAATGCGGAAACGAACCGAACATGCTGAACAGGTTTATTCCGGCTCGGGACATATCGCGAACGTCCTGTTCCTGCAATTCCCACTGCCAGAACATGACAGGAGCGGCGGGCTGAGCGTCTTTGTAAAGACACGGCGCTCCGTTGAGTTCCTGTACAGACCACGTTTGCGCGTACAGGAACGAGGGAAAAACAAGACATAAAAATATCGGAATAAAACGCATCTGATTCAATAAAGTCTGAAAAATGACGCATCCTTTATTTGAACGCGCGGTCAATTGCGGCAATCGTTTCATCGACGAGTATCTGTCCGCCTTCCGGACCAACGTAGTTGCTGGAAGGAACAGCGCCGTAAGCGCCGCCTTTGACTCCTTTTGCCGTCGGCAGGTAGCCGGAATAGCTCCACGGACTCATTGTCAGCTGGAAAATAAACGTCTGCATGGCTTTGGAACGTCCTTTAATCTGAATGCCGTAATCGACGTACAGTTCAAACGTGTTTGTACAGAACGCCAGTTCTCCAAGACGCATAACGGAAATAAACGTTTTGTGCGGTGGAACGCCATTTTTTTGCTGTCGTTCCCATCGGTCAATTCCTTGCTGAAGCCAGGCAACTCTTCCCTTGAAGCGCAGGATGTGCGTTTTATCGTACTTTTCCTGGAACTCCGCAAGGCTTTTGAGGTCTTTTTCGTGTTCTTCGTCTGTAATTTTTCGACCGGGCAGTTCAAGCGGAATATACTCAAATGTAACAATCGGATTGGACTTCTTGTCGGACGCGATGAGGTCGTAAACGTCGTCAACCGCCTTGAACAGTCGGCGAGCCATTTCCCCAGCGCGATCAAGCCCGCGCATTTTTTCCATTCGGAGTTCCGCATCTTTTCGGTATCGGATGCCCGGCGTTTGATCTCCCGCAGCGCCGCAGAAGCCCAGAATTACAACGTCTTTGCCGTACTTTTCCTTGAGCTGAGGACGCAGGTCGCCCCAGAAGTCAGCGTCAATTTTGGACGTGATTTCGTTACACTGGGACGGGCAGGCAACGTTGATAAGCATTGAAATCAGTTCGTCTTTTTCGTTCCAGAAGCACAGAATGTTTACGTCTGGGTCAGACTGGGTTTCAAGCCCGCGGAAGGTGGGAACGCTTGAATCCGCATTGTTTACCGTGGTTCCGTCTGAGAATACGCAGCCTCGGCAAAAAGCGAGCGTTGCGAAGCTCAACCCGAACCCGTAACGGGCGGGAACGCGGGAATCCCACGCCTTTTTGACTGCCGGAATAAGGCGGGCAAGCGTGAACTCACGAATTTCCGGAACTTTCATGAGATTCGGAACGTCGCCTGCGTCTTTCGGGTCGGAGTAGTAGTTCGCGCCAGTGTGCGTGTGCGTGCAGCTCAAATTCACGTGTTCCGGATTGATTTCAGGGAGAACTTTTTTGAGTTCTTCTTGAAACGCCCGGTACAAAGCGTTCGAAACGCCGACCGCGTCGAAACTGATGTAAATCACTGGCGTACTGACGCCGTCTTTAACGGATTCCATCGCGACAATATTCGCCTCGACGGGGGTTCGGACGCCGTTTGAAACGCGCGTGAAATGCTGACCCGGAAGTGTAACTGGACGGTCAGGAGTAATATCGACCGAAGCGGCTCCGACGTAAAATCCATCGGGCTTTGGAGTTGGTTCTTCTTTTTTCTCTGATTCCTCTCCGTTGACTTGAGCGGAAAGAGCGCTGGCTGACAGCGTGGAAATAGCGGCAGTTTTCAGAAATGATCGGCGGGTAGTCATGGGAGTAATTATAATGTGGAATTCGGAAATTTTAGCTTCTAGCTTCTAGCTATTAGCTTGATATACCTGATTCGTGCTGCAATGCAAGAACCCAAAATAACCAAGCTAGCGGCTAGGAGCTAAAAGCTGGAAGCTGACTAATCATTCATTGCTTTACAAATGGCGTCTGCCATTTCCTGGGTTCCGACGGCGGTTGGGTCGTTACGATCAGGTTTGAGGTCGTAGGTAACGTCTTTGCCTTCCTTAATAACCGCAGCAACCGCGTTTTCGAGTTTGTCGGCAGCGGCGTTTTCTCCCAGATAGCGAAGCATGAGCATTCCAGAAAGAATCAACGCAGTCGGATTGACTTTGTTGAACCCCTTGTACTTGGGAGCGGAACCGTGAGTTGCCTCGAAGACAGCGCCGTCGTCGCCGATGTTCGCGCCGGGCGCTACGCCCAAACCGCCAACCAGACCGGCGGCGAGGTCGGATAAAATGTCGCCGTAAAGGTTGGGCAGGCAGACAACGTCGTACAGTTCCGGTTTCTGAACCAGCTGCATGCACATGTTGTCGACGATGCGGTCTTCAAATTCGATTTGCGGGTATTGTTCCGCCACCTTTCGGCACGTCGCCAGCCACAAGCCGTCGCTGAACTTCATGATGTTGGCTTTATGAACTGCCGTTACCTTTTTTCGGTTGTGAGAAACAGCGTAATCGAACGCGTATTTGATAATCCGTTCAGTTCCAGAGATGGAAATCGGCTTGATGGAAATGCCGGTTTCTTCGCGACCGGAACGAATTGGGCGATTGGGCGACATCTGGTTGACGAAATCGAAAACCTTCTCGCATTCTTCCGTTCCCTGTTCGAATTCGACGCCGGCGTAGAGGTCTTCCGTATTCTCGCGAACGATAACCAAGTCAACCGGAACGGACGAGAAATAGCTTCTCACGCCGGGATAATACTTGCACGGACGAAGACAGCAGTACAGCCCGAGCGCCTGACGCAGATGGACGTTAATTGACCGGAACCCGGTTCCGACGGGCGTTGTAATGGGGGCTTTAAGAGCGCATTTTGTTCGCTTGACGGACTCCATAACGGACTCGGGCAGGGGCGTTCCGCATTTTTCCATAATGTCGATGCCTGCATCCTGAATATCCCAATTAATTTTAACGCCAGTCGCGTCAACGCAGCGTTTAGCCGCTTCGGCGAGTTCCGGACCGGTTCCGTCGCCGCGAATCAATGTTACTTCGTATGCCATAATGGTCTTGTGAATTAGTGGTTAGGAATAAGAGTGAGGCGAGGAGTTGCGCCAGGCTGAACTCTCTGCACATTACTTTTCTTATTAAATTATATTAGATAATTCAAAAAATGCCAGACCCCCTTGGAAAGCGCCCCTTAATCAAGCGGTTTTGTTTCCTGTCAGTTTTGAAATCAAATATCATTTTTTTATTTTTGTTGCAAATAATCTGCTCCCGCCTTTACACATATCTTGAAATTGTTATAATAATTACATGGATTATTGTGGTTGTATAGATAATGCAGGATGGCGTTGTCTATCCCTCAAATTGAATAACCTTTCCTTTTGATGCTATTTGGAGAAATTATGAAGTTTCGACAGGCTTTTATCTGTTTGAGTATTGCTTTTGTGTTACTGAGCGCAGGCTGCGAAAAGCCCGCTGCTGAGGCGCCCGTAAAAATGTCGGACATTAAAATTGTAGTTGAGCCTGCTGTCGCAACTCAACAGGACGTGCAGCTCAAAGTGTCTTATACCGGTCAGATCGTTCCCGTTTCTCAAGTTAATATTGTTCCCCGAATTCGCGGTTATCTCGAAGCCGTCAAGTATTTGGACGGGTCAATCGTAGAAAAGGGTCAGCTGTTGTTTACGATTCAGGATTTTGATTACAAAATTGCAGTTGAAAAAGCCAATGCTGAAATGGTGGCAGCGAAAGCCAAAGAGATTTCCGCGCGCGCAACCTACGAAAGCGCCGTAAAGACAAACGAAAAAGTTGCCGGTTCCGTATCGGAAAACGACCTTATCAAATATAAATCGTCATGGCAGGAGGCGTACGCTGATTTCAAATTGAAAAAGTCTCAATACGACTATAATATTCAGCAGCTGTCGTACACCAAGATTTATTCTCCCATTAAAGGCAAAATTTCCAAAACGAATTTTACTCCTGGAGAACTTCTGGACGGAAGTGGAGGAAATCCGCCTGTTCTTTGTTCAGTCATGAGCATGGACCCGATTTATGTTGAATTCCAAATTCCCGACCGCGATTTCGATAAAGCTCTCGAAGCATCTCAAGAATATTTCAAGAAGAGTTCTGAGCAGGGCGCTGATGGGGCGTCTACACAGCCGCAACAACCTGTAACTCACACAGCAAATTATCCGCCAGAAGAAAACGCTCCGGCATTGCCTGCTGATGCAAATACCGCTGCTGCCGCGCCTGGCGTCAACGAAGCCGTTGCGCCTCAACCCAATCAACAGCAAGCGCCCGCAAACGTCCCAGCTGATGGGCATGCTGTCAATCCGATTGCGCAGCTTAATCAAGAGGTTTCAACCGTCGAAAAGTCTGTAGAAGAAAAATTGGCTCAGCCGTTTATTCCCAAAGACGAAGATATTGCCCCGTCGGCTGTTCTTGAAGATAATGCCGCATACATGAAAGGCGACCAAAAAAGCGACGACATTATTCCGTTTGAACTGGTTTTGTCCGACGTTCCGGGCGCAAAGGTGTACAAGGGAAGATTAAATTACAACGACAACGCGATTGACGTCTCAACGGGTACAATGACCATTCGCGGCGTGTTGGCAAATCCAACCTATGAACTCTATCCAGGACACATTTGTACTGTTCGACTTGAAGCCAAAGAAAAGAAAGGCGTTGTTGTTATTGAAGAACGAGCTATTATCGACGACTTGTCTGCAAAATTTGTTTGGGTTGTGGACGAGAACAGCGTTGCCCATAAACGATATGTTGAAGTCGAAGAATCGTTCGAACATGGAACGAAGCGAATTCTGGCTCCATACAGTGAGGAAGAAGTCATTACCTCAAGCGGAGAGAAAACTGCGAAGAAAACCGGGCTTAAACCGGGTGAAACGTATATCGTTGAAGGATTCCAGAAAGTCCGCGAAGGCATGACCGTAACACTAAAACAAAAATAACATCGTACACTCACAACTTTCAATACAACCATGTTTTCGAAATTTTTTATCGACAGACCGATTTTTGCAACGGTTATTTCATCACTGATATTCATAGCAGGCATTGTAACAGCGTTGCAGTTGCCCATTGAGCAGTTTCCGGACATTGTTCCCCCGTCAGTTACAGTGTCATGTAATTATTCGGGCGCTGACGCGCAGACGTTGGCAGAATCGATTGCCATTCCGATTGAAAAAGAGGTCAACGGCGTTGACAATATGCTCTATATGACGTCAACCAGTTCCAATACGGGTTCGTATTCGTTAAACGTTTATTTTTCCATCGGAACGAACCCGGACATTAACACGGTTAACGTTATGAACCGCGTCAATCTGGCTCAGCCGCGGTTGCCCCAGGACGTTCGTCAAACAGGAGTTACCGTCAGTAAAAGATCAACCAATATTTTAGGGTTCTATTCGTTCCAGCTTAGCGACACCGCCGCTCAAACGAAGGATAAAACCTACCTTTCCAACTACGTTTCGATTAACATCAAAGACGCCTTGGCGCGAATTCACGGCGTTGGAAGCGCCGAATTGATGGACGCGCGCGATTACTCTATGCGAATCTGGCTTGATCCGGATATTCTGGCTCAACGCAACGTGTCAATCAATGAAATTGCCAACATCCTTTTAGAACAAAACGTTCAGGTTGCAGCAGGAAGCATTGGCGGCGAACCGGCTCCGAAAGGACAGCTGATGACCTTGTCGCTTTCAACCAAAGGGCGCCTTCAGACGGTTGACGAGTTTGAGAATTTGGTTGTCCGCACTGCCAAAGACGGGCGAGCGCTCAAACTCAAAGACGTCGCTCGAATCGAACTGGACAGTCAAACGTATAACAACGGTTCTTTTAACATGGCTTTTGATTCTGGAGAAAAAACTGGTTCTGGAGAAAAAGCTGGTGAAAATGCAGCTAAAACCGAGAATCAAGCCAAACCTGATTTCCAGCCTAAATACCGCGAAGCGGCAACGATTGCCATCTATGCCGCTCCGGGAGCCAATGTCATGCAGGTGGCTGAAGACGTCCGAACGGAACTTGAAAACCGCAAGGAGGAATTTGAGTCCGCTGGCATTGAGTATATCAACGCCTACGACTCAACAATGTTTATTAAGGCTTCGTTGGATGAAGTTGAAGAAACGCTTTATTTAACTGTTGCAATTGTTGTTGCAGTTGTATTTATTTTCCTTCAGGACTGGCGAGCGGCGCTTATTCCGTCGCTGACAATTCCGGTTTCTCTGGTAGGCACGTTTTTCATGATGGGGCTGTTCGGGTTTACGATTAACACGCTGACCCTGTTCGGGCTTTGCCTTGTCAT
>JAZQDP010000025.1:0-2846 GCA_045546875.1 Thermoguttaceae bacterium
CCAATCGGCGACCGACGAGGTCGGTTCCTGATTGGAAGTGGGTAGCTCCAAAACCAGCGTCATCGGAGACATAACCTCGTCCTTTCCGCCCGCGCGGCTTCGCGCTCCGTTTAATCTGTAAAATCCGTGTACGGACTGACCCGCACAAACGCCAGGCGCCAACTTACCGGATGAGCCAAAATAAAATCTCACGCCAAGTACGCAAAGTACGCTAAGTGATATTTCAAATTTTTAAAACTTTGCGAACGTAGCGAACTTCGCGTGAGGCAATCCACTCGGCGCTTCGCCGCCTATTGATTCCCTTTTCTTCTGTTGCACTCCTTGCAGAGCATTTGGCAGTTTTCCTTCTCCGTCTTCCCGCCCTTAGACCAAGGTACAATATGATCTCCGTCCATTTCGTCAATTTCAAAATGTTTATGGCAATGAGGGCAAATACCGGCTTGCTGCTCATAAATGCTGCGTTTAACAACATCGTCGAATTGACGTAAGTTTAGATATTTCTCATCACGTGTAAGCACGTATGGGAAGATGCCAGACTTGCTCTTAATTTCAATGTCCTTCATCAGAGCGGCGATTTCGGTTTGGAGCGCTGGAACGTCTAAATCCTTGTCGTGAAATTGAAGATAAAGAGGATGCCAGTCAACGGACTTCATTTCCTTGTAATACTTGGGGAAGGTATCCTTAACCCATTTAATTACATTGGCAAAATAATTCCATAACTCGCTGGCTTGAGCGTCCATTCTGTGCTGATCCATATACGCTTCAATATGGTTATCAGAAATCCATTTAATCGCGGTTTCCAGATATTCCTGCCGGATAGCGGAGCGGGACATATACTTTTCAGCAATAGCGTGAGCGGGGCAACCGCTTTTACTAAACCACTTTTTCGCGTCGCTCAACCATGGTCCGTGATACGTGGCGTTTCGCAGTTCCTGCTCTGTTAATTTTTCCCCGGCGATATTGATTACTCTGAACCAGTCAAGACGTTCGGACGGCTCGCCGGAGCAGAAATAAATCATCAGTTTATAGTTCAGAATAACGTCCTGTTTATCGGGCGGAAGATTATAAAACGAGAGGTTTTTGTGGGAAAAATCCCCGTTGACGTACTGGCAAATTGACAGCGTTCTCTGCTGACCGTCAAGAACCTCAAAATGCCCGTCGTCGTTAACGACCCAATACATTGTATTGAGCGGAAAGTTGCGCTCGATTGTGTCAATAACAGCGTCCCGCTGCTTCTCGTTATAAACGAATTCCCGCTGATATGGCGGACGGACGTCTAAATTGCCGCTGTAGGCAACAACGCCTTGCTCGCCGTTGTCCTCGTAACCCTCGACTAATTCTTTAATCGTTATTTCGTGTAGTTTGATTTCCATGGTTATTTCTTTTTGCGGATAAGAATACGGGGGTATGTTTGAATATACATAGTATCATCAATCATATAGTAAGTAGCATTAGAAGGAGGAGTATTAACAACAAGAATAGCTCCGTCATTCATTTTAGTTACCGTTGATTTCTTCCCGTCTTTATTTATTTGAATTTGTTTGGGGTATATCTTTGTTTTTGTTGCAGGATTTCCAGCTCCCGCTTTTGTTATATCAATTATCTCAAATTGTTCAGGGTTGTATTTATCTAAAAATGAAATTGGAACTCCCATCATTCCATCATAATCACACGGAATATCAGCTGTTTTACCAACTTCTATAGCGTCATAATTATCGTACTTCGGATATTCTTCCGGAGTGTAATGCTTGAATAATGGTAAGCTTTCATGTCGTTTCGCGTGGTCTAAATTAGTAAACCAACAGCACGGAACTTCAGTATATTTAACCCCATCAATTACCTTGTCAGATTTATTAGCAAAGCCTTCTGGCGTAGTAAACCATAAACTGCCGCCCATCGGTTTTGCCCCAATCCATATTTTATTTTCCTTTATTAATGGAAAAATTTCTTTATATGTAATCGCGTTCTTATTCCCAATAATAACGAATTTCTTTTTGTACTCAATGAGTTGGGCGACGTATTCTCGAAACAGGCTAAAGGGCGGATTGGTAACGACGATATCAGCCTGTTTCAACAGCTTAATACATTCTTCGCTGCGAAAATCGCCGTCCCCTTTGAAATAATTTATTCCAATTTCCTCAACGTCAGGAACTCGATTTCCGTTTTTGTCGCCAGTATATTCAAGCCAAATCGCTTTTTCTGCGTCATTTTGACTGAACAAGTCCATTTCCTGGCTTTTATAACAAGTTGTAATGAGTCGCTTTAATCCTAAATGCTCAAAGCCGTAGGAAAAATAATGGAAGAAATTACTGACGCGCGGATCGTCGCAATTACACAGGACGGTTTTGCCCTTAAAGTATTTCTTATAATGACGTAATTCGTTCTCGATGTCTACAAGCTGGGTATAAAACTCATCCTGTTTAACCTTTTGAGCGGAATGTAAATTCGCGTTATTGGAACTTTTAGCCATATTTATATCTCCTTCATAATAATATTATAACAAATATAGAATGAAGTCAATAGCTCCCGCGTGGCGATGAGGGTGCGTTCAAAATTGGGGGGCAAGATATAGATGGGTTTTGATGATGCGAAGCGTTAAAAAATCCAGCCCTGAAAGGGCGACATTTCTATAATCGGCAGGCGTAAGCCTCCGGGTGAACGAGTAAATCAATAAAAAGTCGATAAATACCCCTTTCCCACTCGCAGCGCCTCAAGGCGCCGCGAGTGGGAAAGGGACTGACTCGATTAAGAAAGATTTTTTGAGCGCATGTCCGTGGGCTTACGCCCCACGGTTACATTTGTGGCGCCCCTTTCGGGGCTAATGACAATCATATCTGATTGCTAAT
>JAZQDP010000026.1:0-2958 GCA_045546875.1 Thermoguttaceae bacterium
ATTCCTTGAGTAAGGTGTATAATATTTCTAGTCATGGGGTTCCTTTCTATATGGACTTGTTGTTTTTTTTATATTATAGAGAGAATCCCATGCTTTTTCAATACCTTTTATTGCTCAGGTACGCAGTTACCGGATGAGCCATATTTCCTTATAATCTTGGAGGTAATGTAATGATATGTATTAACAGACGAGATTTTATTAAAGGACTGTCAGCTGCGGCAGTTGCAGCGCCGATTACCGTTCCTGCGTCTGCTCTGGGGCTGGACGGAAATATTTCCGCCAACGAACGCGTTGCTATGGGCGTTGTCGGCTGTGGAGATCATTCCAGAAACTGGAACTGTCCGTTAATGCTTCAAAACAAGGAACAGCAGATCGTTGCAATTTGCGATCCGGACGAGAACCATCTCAATGACGTGAAAAATTTCGTCAACAGTACGTATACAAAGCAGACGGGAACAACTTACAGTGTGGCTGCATTTCGAGATTTCCGCGATGTAGTCAACCGGAAAGACGTTGACGCTATTGACGTTATCACGCCTGACCACTGGCACGTTCTCATGTCCGTCTACGCCATGAAAGCCGGAAAACACGTTATCACGGAGAAACCCGTTCTGACGATTCGTCAGGGGCAGAAACTCGTCCAAACGCAAAAGGAGACGGGGAAAGTCCTGCACGTTGCGTCCGAGTTCCGCACGTTCGACGTCTGTCAGAAAATCGTCAATCTGTGCCGTAACAAAATCATCGGCGACCTGAAAAACATCAAGGTTTTGCTTCCGTACGGAAACCGAAAACGCGACAACATGGACTTCAACGTCCGCCCGATTCCTCCGACGCTGGACTACGACCTCTGGTCAGGACCCGCGCCGATATTGCCGTTCATTCCCGGACGTCTGCACATCAACTGGCGAAACCATTTCTCTTACGCCGGCGGAACCCTGCCGGACTGGGGCGCTCATTTGATCAACATTGCCTACTGGGCGGCGAACTCCGATGCGCAGCCGCCTGTTAAGTTCTCCGTCAATACGGACGACCCCAAAACCCGTTACACCATTCCCGGCAAGACGGAAAACATCAAGGATTTCCCGCCTGCCGACGTTGCCTGGACAACTGCGGCAAACTGGGACATCAACGCGGTCTTTGCCAACGGTGTTAAAATGCGAATCTGGAGCGATACTACCATCGGAATTAAAATCGAAGGAACCAAAGGCTGGTATCTGGCGAAATGGCTTTTTGATAAGCCGGAAGCCAGTTCGCCGGAAATTCTCAACTGGGAACCCGGTCCGAACGATATTGACGTCGGGCGCGACTTGCAGTACTGCATGGTTAGCCGCGTCAAAGGCAAAGGGCTGCCGATCGCTCAAAAGGGCGGCGAGCACGTTCATTTTTCGCACTGCGTTAAAACAGGAAACGTCAACACGTATTATCCCGCCTGGTTGGGGTTCAATACAGACGTTACCGGCTTAACCGGCAACATCATGATGGTTCACGATTTGCCGACTCTGGAATGGGACGCCAAAGAGCAGAAGTACGTTGGAGAAAACGCCGACGACGCCAACAACTCGTTCCTGTTCGACCGACCACAGCGCGACCCGTACACGTTTGAAAACATTGATTCCTGGATTAACGTTGGATAGATGATAGTTTAATCATAAGCCAAACGGTTTTCAGATTAACACTAAGATGCCGTTATCAGACCTCGGCGTTATTTAATTTACCATGAAAAAACTTGTTATTACATTAAGTCTATTACTTGTTAGCGCTTTTTCAGCTCTGGCGGAAGAACCTGTTTCAACTATTGGAAATAACGAATGGTTCAAGGGCAAAGTTGGCGTATGTATGTACTCATATCGTCAACTGTCGTCGAAAAACATGAACAAGTCGTTGGACGTAGTCAAATCAACCGGGTTTGTCTACGTAGAATATGGGAATTCATACAAACATTCGCTTCAGGAATATCGGAGGATGGTAGATGAACACGGGTTAATTCCCGTCAGTTGCCATTTCGATTTTGGTTTATGGGAAAAGAACCCGGAACAGGCCGTCCAAGACGCCATCACATTAGGCGTTAAGTATGCTGGTACAACGTTTCTTCCTTGCAAAGGCGGACAAGCAGTCGGCTTGACGGAAGAAGAAGTTCGTCATCACGCTGAGGTTATAAATAGGGCGGCTAAAATGCTTGCGGAACATGGTATGAAATTCGTGCTTCACAATCACTCTCCTGAATTCGTCCCATACAAGGACGGCAAGACGATGTTCGACCTGCTCATGGAATTGATAGACCCCGAAAATGTTGTCATAGAACTGGATATTTCATGGGCTGTGTACCCATGGAAAGCCAATCCGGTTGAGATTATCAAGAAGTATCCGAATCGGATCAAGCTCTTACACCTCAGAGACGTTACGCTCCCGCCTGACGGATCGTGCCCTTGCTCCGTTCCCATTGGAAAAGGGGTTCTCCCGATTAAAGAAATTCTTCTAGCCGCTCAAGAAGCCGGGGTTGAGTATTATCTCATCGAAGACGATGGCAACCAGCCGCTAATTGACGTTCCAGAATCTATAAAGAATATGGAAGAGATGAAATAAGCAAGGAGCGGTAAATCGAGAAAAGCGGGAGGAAACTCCCGCTTTTTTGTTTGTCAGGTATTATGCCGCAAAGAACGCATAGTTTTTAAAACTTTGCGAAATTGGCGTGAGGTTTCTTCGGCGGCTGATACAGCCGCGATCCAGCAGGTCGGAGGGGCTTTCCACGTTCAAAAAATTTTTGGAGGTTTCCGCATTTACTTGACGGCAAGCCGTCAAGTAAGAAAGCGACGGCAAGCCGTCGCACTCCATAAAAATTCTTCCCGGGGGAGTTGACATTCGATTGCAAATATCGGATAATCTATAATAAATTTGCAATTGTCAATTAGCAATTATTGAGGCGCCTTGCGTCAATTGCTAATTGATAATTGCTAATTC
>JAZQDP010000027.1:0-2489 GCA_045546875.1 Thermoguttaceae bacterium
TTCCGTGGGTTAAAACCCACGGCTACGAACATTGAACCGCTAACGCGGTTGTTCACCCGTGGCGCCGAATCTTTCTTTTTTAAAACTTTGCGAACTTTGCGTGAGATATTTTCATCGTTCGCCTGTCGGCGAAAGCGGCGGCGAGGCGCCGCTCCCAAACCGCGCTACCGCGCGAAACGTATTATACTCGCTCCCGTTGGTCGCTTGACCTGCATTGATACTTCGACGAAGCCGAAAAACTTTCCGGGTCGCGGACGCCTTTTGTCCGTGTGAGACTTCATAGCCCTTAAATAAACCTATTTTAACTCACAGATACGGACTTGCCAGAAGAACCATATTTAAGCCGTCTGTTCTATTATCCGTCTAATTTGCTTTATAACGCAATTGTTCATTACCAACTCTTTATTGGAATATTCGTTATCGCAAGGAAACTTATCGGGATTAAATTCAATTCCCTTTGTATATGACAGTACCGTATAACAGGTTCTTGTTAGAATTGATGAGTCCGATTTTTCCAATATGGAATAAACGGTTTTAAGAACCTCAATATCCAGGTTTTCGCGTATGTACGGAACAAGACTGATTAAAGCGGCAAGCTGAACGTCAGAATAAACGTCCCAATCCTGCCGATGACAATATTTCCAGCATAGCGAATACAGCAATTCCGGTTCAATCCAGCCATCAAGCGTCTTCAGAATATCGCGAATTAATACCGTAGAATCGAATTTATAATACAGTTCCAATATGGTTTTTATAACAGCAGTATTGTTTCTGTGTTTTTCTATATACAAACAACGCCGGACAGTTTCTTCGGAATCAGACTCCAGATTCTGATCAATAATTGCCAATTCCTTCTTCGTTCGTGACATATCCGCATAGTAGAGAAATTCATTTAAACACTTTTCATATTCGATTAAAAAGCTCTTCAAAACAGAGGTAAAACAAGCAATCTCGACCGTTACGTCAAATGCTGGAAGACGTTCCTGCTGAACAATTATTCGACGAAACGCGTTGTCGATATTAAAAGCCAGCAAAGTCGTTGTATCGTTAAACGATTCCATGCCGATATAACTGACGTCAATATCAAACAACTCATTGTATTTCCATGTCTGGTAAAACGCGTCCGGGGCGTCCTTTACGCAGGCAAAGAGGGGAGAAGACGCGGGAATATCATAACGTTTTTCTGATTCAAGCGCAGCTGTGATTCCTCCATAACAGGCGTTAATCGCAACGCTGCTATCGGAAGCGTTTCCAAACCGCCGACCATTGACCCATACAAAGAAATAGCCGTACACCCATTGAGCATTGTTAACGACGTCGGTTATGATAAAATCAATCGCAAACTTTTGAGGGGTTCCTACTATCATTGAACGTTTTTTAATTGGTTATAAATTCCTAATCCTCTTCCGTATCGCCGATGAGGCTGATATACATGTTATTGCACAGCCGTGCCAATCGCGATAAAATATTGCTGTTTATGCTTATAGAAGCAATATCCAGATTGTTTTCATAATAAATTCTTATCGCCACGGTATATTCATCGGAATTAATATAATAATCCAGCTTGTCCTGTATCGGCTCAAATATTGATAACAAGACAAGAAGACGATCGTCCAAGTCTTCGTCCGGATTGTCAAAACTGCTGCGATACGCCCAGGCGCCCCAAGGCGGACCGCCGCGGGCGGGTCCTTCTCCTTTATTGAACCCGTGAGTATGTAAAAGTCCGAGAAACGCGTCAACGTTGTCAGGACGCAACTTCTCCCCGGTTATTTCCAAACCGAATTTCACTTCAAATTTCGAATATAATTCAGTCTCTAAAATTGACTCTCGATGAGAAAACAGGGATTGAAATTGTTTGATTCGACGTAATTTGCGCGACATTACTTTCTGACCCTCTAAAAAAATTTGTGGGTAAAAATACTATATTGTAACAATCGTTTGCGCTGTATACTATTGATTGTATATTTTGATTATAGCGCTAAACGCGATCACGTGCAAGCGGGCGCCCCCAGTCCGAATTTTCCGAGGGCGCAGACGTATTCCGGCTCGTCAAAATCCATAAACGAACTAACCTACGCAAACGCCAAACGCCAACTTACCGGAAGAGCCTTTTAATTTTAAAACTTTGCGAACTTTGCGAACTTCGCGTGAGATTTACACCCGAGAACAGACGTTCCCTGTTCGCCTTCGGCGAACTGCGTAATTCCGCTCACGTTGTTCGCTGCATTACCGCCTTTCATTACTTTGCGAACTTTGCGAACTTTGCGTGAGATATTTCCGGGCGACTGTTCGCACCCGTGGCTCGCCTAAGCGTTTCAGTTCCTTTTCCTCCCGCCCTCCTTCGGAGGACAGAAGGAAAAGGTTGTTTGACGATATTCTTTTTTGCGCGTTCCTTTTTCCGTGGGTTAAAACCCCATAGGTATCAACTTAAGAAAAAAGGGCGTTAAAATATTTCTTTTGTATCGATTAGAAAAGATTTTATTTTATCT
>JAZQDP010000028.1:0-1571 GCA_045546875.1 Thermoguttaceae bacterium
CGCGGATAATTACCGGATACCCGACTTCTTCCGCCGCCTTGACCGCGTCTTCGATATTCTCGACCGCCTCGGATTTAATCGTATGGACGCCGATCTGAGACAGCTTTTTCACGAACAGATCGCGGTCTTCGGTATTGATAATCGCTTCAACCGGCGTTCCCAAAACCCGAACCCCGTACTTATCCAGCGTCCCGTTTTTGTACAACGCCACGCCGCAGTTGAGAGCCGTCTGACCGCCGAAGGAAAGCAGAATCCCGTCCGGCCGTTCCTTTTGGATTACCTGCTCAACGTATTCCGGTGTAACAGGCAAAAAATAAACCGTATCAGCTACGCCCTGCGAAGTCTGTACGGTCGCAATGTTCGGATTGATAAGAACCGTATGAATGCCCTCTTCCCTCAACGCCTTGAGAGCCTGAGAGCCAGAGTAGTCAAACTCTCCAGCCTCGCCAATCTTCAAAGCTCCAGAACCAAGAAGAAGGACTTTGGATAAACTGTTGTTTGCAATTTGGGTCCCCGTGGCGGGGGAGCCAGTCCGCGCTCCCGCGCGAGATGTATTATAACCGCTCCCGTTGGTCGCTTTGAATTCTTCGTTCATCTCTATTTACTCCTCTCTATTGCCTACTGCCTTCTAATTGAATCCAAAAATCGATCAAACAGTACGCCGGCGTCGCGGGGGCCGCCGCTGGCTTCCGGGTGAAACTGGACGGACGAGAACGGTTTGCTCTTATGGGCGATCCCTTCGCACGTGCCATCGTTGAGGTTGATGTAACTCGGTTCCCAGTCGTCGGACAGACGCAGCGGGTCAACCGCGTAGCCGTGGTTCTGCGACGTAATCCAGGTTTGATGAGTTCCCTGAAGAATAACTGGCTGATTGTGCCCGCGATGACCGTAGCGCATTCTGTAAGTTGTCGCGCCGGCGGCTCTGGCTAAAAGCTGGTTGCCCATGCAGATTCCGAAAATCGGCTTATTCTTCTCGAACGCCTTTTTAATGTTCTCAACCGTTTCTTCCGCCATTTGCGGGTCGCCGGGACCGTTAGAAATCATCAGACCGTCGTAGTCGATTGGCGTAACATCGAAATTCCACGGAACGCGAATTACCGTCGCCCCGCGCCTCAGCAAACTGCGTAAGATGTTGTTCTTCGCGCCGCAGTCTATTAATGCTATTCTCACTTCGGACGGCTGTTCCGGTTTGAACTCTGTTACTTCCGTACACGAACATTGAGCAATCAAATTGACTTTGCCGGGATCGTAAAACTCGACGTCTTGCGGTTTGCCGGAGGGGGCGTCCACGACGATTTTGCCCAGCATCGTGCCGCGTTCGCGAAGCCGCTTTGTCAGCGCGCGGGTGTCGACTCCGGAAATGCCGGGAATGCCTTCGCGTTCCATCCATTGAGACAGGCTTTCCACCGCATTCCAATGGCTGTACTGCTGAGAATATTCGCTGACAACAAGACCTTTAACCCAGATTTGATTTGACTCGAAGAATTTTTGAATACCGTTTTCTAAAAGATGAGGAGGAACGCCGTAATTTCCAACTAATGGCCAAGTCATGGCAAAGTCGGATCGTAGCC
>JAZQDP010000029.1:0-1614 GCA_045546875.1 Thermoguttaceae bacterium
GTTTGATTACAAGGGCGAACGCATGGCGAAAGACGGCTTGAAAGTCAACGGCGACGGCGTGGAAATAAAAATCACGGGTATCTTGCGGTTGAAAGAAGGCTTGACGTACGGTTGTCTTAGTGATGGTTTAAATTTCACCGAACAACTGATTAACGAGTATATCGCAAGAAATATCAACAGCGATATCGCGAAGTATATGCGTGAACAATGGATTCCCGTAGAAGTGCCTAATTACGGGCGTTTAGAAGTATTCGAGAAGAAAGCGGCGCGCCCGTTGGATAGCTATTTTATCGGCGCGACGGGTCTTGAAAACGTATTCGTTTTATATGACAAAACCGCTGCGTTGCGTTCGATTGGTTCAAGCGATTCGATTAGCTCGATCAAGATTTATACCGAATCGTTTGAAACCAAAGAAGGCTTGTTGTCCTATTTGGAAGATTGGAACGAAACGTATGAAGAAGACGAATCGAAACAAGTGCGTTATACGGATACGGTCGGCTTGATGATGAGCATGGTGCAGACGATGCTGAATGCAATCACTTACGTTTTGGTAGCGTTTACGGCAATTTCCCTCGTCGTTTCTTCGGTAATGATTGGGATTATCACGTACGTATCCGTTGTCGAACGAACGAAAGAAATCGGCGTTTTGCGTTCGCTTGGTGCGAGAAAGAAAGATATCAAAAACTTGTTCAATGCAGAAACGTTTATCATCGGGCTTGCGTCGGGCTTGTTCGGGGTAGTGGTTACCTATTTGCTTTCGTTTGCCATCAACGCATTGCTTGGCGCTTTGACGGGGATTTCGACCTTGGCTTCGTTGCCGTTGACGTCGGCGTTAGCTATGGTTGTCGTCAGCGTTACGTTGACGCTTTTCAGCGGTTTGATCCCTGCTAGTAAGGCGGCGAAACAAGACCCTGTTGTGGCGCTTCGCACCGAATAACGGTTAGACGAAACACAGCTTTTAAAACGATTTACAATAACAACCTTTTCAAGCCTTCTTTTTTCAAGAGGGCTTGACTTTTTTATCAAACGTGGTATAATAATGATACAAAGAGAGGGAGATAAATATGAAACTGAAAAAAATTTCCGTAACGTCCGCATACGACGGCATACAAATTCAAGGCTTAATCGGTGAACCCGAAGGGAAACGAAAGGGCGTGGTGTTGATTGTGCACGGTATGTGCGAATATAAAGAACGGTACGCCGATTTTATGAAATTCTTGACGACGTACGGCTACGTGGCGGTTTGTTACGATCAGCGCGGGCATGGCGACACAGCGGGAGATCCAAAAAACTACGGCTGGTTTAACGATTTTTCTGCGACGGCGATTGTGGACGACGTGGCGCAAGTGGTCGAATACGTCAAAGCGAAATATCCAAATCTGCCGTTTACGCTGTTTGGGCATAGCATGGGCAGTATGGTCGTGCGGTGTTTTATGCGCGAACATGATGAAATGATCGATCGTTTGATTGTGTGCGGTTCACCGACAAAAAACCCGTTGGCAGGGATTGCGATTGGGTTGGAAAAGACGATACGGCTGTTCCGTGGCGAAAGACACAGAAGTAAAATGCTCGCCTATCTTTCCACGGGCAAAGGGGATAAAAAATTCCCCAAAG
>JAZQDP010000030.1:0-4515 GCA_045546875.1 Thermoguttaceae bacterium
GAACTCAGCTTCACAGTTCTCAGCTGTCGCCTGGAAACGAATATTCACTCATTCATCCAACTATTTGTATCGTTATAACAGATTTTAATCTGTTTACCGAATCGCTCAAGGCGTTTCATTCGTTTGCATTGCTTTCCACTAACGAGCCACAGATGCTTTTGAGTAATGATTTGCAATTTTATTTTATGGAAATGTCCAAGATGTCTGAAAAACAGCTTCAAACGCTCAATTCAGATTTGTCAAATTGGGTCCAATTTTTGAATTTCACCCAGACAAGCGAGGATAAAATGAACTCTATAATGACTAATAGCCCGGCTTTTGCGAATACCGCTGCGGAAGTTACACATTTTGTTTCAGGCAATCGCGCTTTAATTGAGGCTCAAGAAAAAGCGCGACGAGATCGTGTTGCTCAAATTGAATATGCCAGAGACCAAGGACGGGCAGAGGGACGAGCGGAGGGGCGGGCAGAGGGACGAGCAGAAGAACTGCTAAATGTCATTCAAACGATTGTACTACATCGATTTGCAGTTAGTTTGTCAGATCAGGTTAAAGTGAAACTGGCGCAATTAGATATCCGTTCACTAGAAGAAATTATGCACAGCGCGCTTGTCGCTGCTTCTATTGAACAACTTGAGCAAACAATAACAGATCGGGCTTCTAAATAAAGATTGTTTATGGAAATAAAGCAGGGTTTTTGATATAACTGTATATTTACTGCTTTATATATAATTGCGAGTTGTTCAATGTCATGATTATTTGAATATCTTGATTTTAAGACGGTATTGAATCAATTGTAAAGTGAATTAAAATGAATATTGCATTGAAAACTCGCACATGTGATTCTCACAAAGGGACGTATGGCACGGTTTTGATAGTTGGAGGAAGTCGTGGTATGTACGGCGCTCCGTCGCTGTGCGGCTCTTCAGCCTTAATAAGCGGCTGCGGACTGGCGCGAGTGGCTATTCCTTCCGTCTGTCAGGAAGTCGTGGCAAGTTACGACCGCCAATATACAACGATTGGTTTGCCTTGTAATACAGATGGCAAGCTGACAATTCAAGCGCTTCCTGCAATTCAAGAGGAAGTGCAAGCAGCAACTGCTATCGCGATTGGACCGGGATTAGGACAATCTAAAGAATTAGACGAGTTGATTTTGACGTTGTACGAAACAATAGAAAAACCTCTTGTATTAGATGCGGACGCTCTTAACGCCTTTTCGAGACGTTCTCGAACAATTCGGTCGTCATATCCGCGGGTTTTGACGCCGCATCCGGGAGAGTTTGCTCGGCTTATGCCACAAGCCAAAAATCAAAGTCGTCAACGTCAATGTGAATTGGCTCAAGAGTTGGCGCAGCAGCTCAATGCCGTTTTGGTTCTTAAGGGACATAATACAATTGTAACAGACGGAAAGAACGTCTATACTAACTCTACAGGCAATCCAGGTATGGCAACCGGCGGAGCGGGCGACGTCCTGACAGGCGTCATTGCAGCGTTGGTCGCTCAGCAGTACGACCCGTTTGAAGCCGCGCAAATCGGCGTTTACGTCCACGGCTTGGCAGGCGACCTCGCCGCCAGATCCCTTGGCGAGACGTCCGTTACCGCCGAACGCATTATAGAGTTCCTTCCCGCCGCATTCAAAAAGCTGGAAAAAGACTCGAAATAAATATCCAGCACGCAGCAGTCTTCTGCCGCCGAAGAAAGCCTCACGCAAAGTTCGCAAAATGAAAGGAGGTAACGAAGCAAGCACAGCGAACGAAGCTATGCTTAAATTTGGCTCTCCGGTAAGTTGGTGCCTGGCGTTGCGTAGGTCAGTCCCGTACACCGATTTTGGCGAGCCGGGGTGCGTAAGCCCCCGGAAAATACGGATTAGCTCAGATTGGTTAATTGTCATATCAGTTTTAACACGAAAAACACGAATGAATCGAAAAATCTGAGGTTGTCCCTTATTAATTACAGTCGAGAAATCCCATGAAACTCATAATCGAACTCATTGAATTTGCCCTTCGGCGCAATTTGCTCACCGAAGAGAATAAACGCAAGTTGCAGGAAAACGGGTTTTACACGTTTTACGAAGACAATGACGATGAATATCAAAGGGATAGCGAGGACATTCGAGAAGATGAACTCGACCGAACATATTATGGCGATCTTTACACTACCGGCAAGCGTCATAACGGCAAACGCAAAAGCTCTCATGTCGGTCCAGAACTGACGGTCGAGGAACTCAACCAGCGCGTTGAGGAGGAATGGAAGAAACTCACAGAAGAATTTTCCTTTCTTGAGCCGCTTTGGGACTCGTGGAAGACGGGAAAGCTCGAGCGGGTATTGGCTGACGGGTTTACGCTCAATGACATATACGCCCTGACGAAAGTCGAGCGGCGGGATTATCACGACTGCTCCGGTCCTGCGCCGACCGCATACCGTCAGCTTCTCCGACAGGTTGGGAATGTCATGGGGAAGTACTCGTGGGTGATAAAGAGTCCCGAGACGGCAGCCATGGTTGAATTCCCCATATTCCGCCAGCAGGTTTTCGAAGAAGTCAGGGCGCTGTATGAAACAGACTGTGAAAAGTTCGCCGCCCTGAGCAGTCAAAACGGTAAACTGAACTTCCCGTTCTGGGAGAAAGCCGTCCAGACCGACACGACCTCAATGAAAGTCTGGACGATCCTGAATCTCTCAGCCAAACCTGTTACACCTGAAAGAATCGAAGAAGTCCAGACCTGGAAACCTGAACTGGCAATTGCCATGCAGTTGAATCTGGACTACATTACTAAACTGGTGCAACGGGATTGGTCCTCCTTGACTGTCATTACTGAATGTGATATTGAAAATACCATTCTGAAATCCGTGTCAATTCCCGAAGGGGTAACGGCGCATAGCGTTGCAATTCCCGAAGGGGTTACGGCGATTGGAGACGAGGCGTTCGAGGACTGTAGTTCCTTAACGTCCGTGGTAATTCCCGAAGGTGTAACGGCGATTGGAGAGTGGGCGTTCGCAGGCTGTAGATCCTTAACGTCCGTTGTGATTCCCGATGGCGTGAAAGAGATTGGAAGCTATGCGTTCTTGCGCTGCAGTTCCTTAACGTCCGTTGTAATTCCCGAAGGCGTGAAGGAGATTGGAAGGGGTGCGTTCTATGACTGTAGTTCCTTAACGTCCGTGTCAATTCCCGATAGTGTAGACGCTATCTGCGGGAGTACGTTCTGTGGCTGTAGAGCTTTGAAGGAATGGTCTGTTTCCTCCACGCATCCTTATTTCAAAAGCGATGGAGTTGGCTTGCTGACCAGAGACGGGAAAATGCTGGTCGCATGCCTCGCGTCGGCAACGAAATACCGGATTCCCGAAGGCGTTACGACGATTGGAAACTATGCGTTCGATTGCTGTAGTTCCTTAACGTCCGTTGTGATTCCCGAAGGCGTGAAAGAGATTGGAAACTATGCGTTCGCAGGCTGTAGTTCCTTAATGTCCGTGACGATTCCCGAAGGCGTGAAGGAGATTGGATGGGGTGCGTTCTGCGGCTGCAGTTCCTTAACGTCCGTTGTGATTCCCGATGGCGTAACGACGATTGAAAGCAAGGCGTTCGCAGGCTGTAGTTCCTTAACGTCCGTTGTGATTCCCGATGGCGTTACGACGATTGAAAGCGATGCGTTTGAAGACTGTAGTTCCTTAACGTCCGTTGTGATTCCCGAAGGCGTGAAAGAGATTGGAAGCTATGCGTTCTTGGGCTGTAGTTCTTTAACGTCCGTGGCAATTCCCGAAGGGGTGAAGAAGATTGGATACGAGACGTTCAGCGGTTGTAGTTCCTTAACGTCCGTTGTGATTCCGGATGGAGTGAAGGAGATTGGATGGTATGCGTTTCGTGGCTGTAGTTCCTTAACGTCCGTGATAATTCCCGAAGGGGTAACGACGATTGAAAGCGAGGCGTTCGAGAACTGCCCAAAACTGACAATCCATGCGCCAGCGGGGTCGTATGCGGAGAAATACGCGAATGGAAAGAATATCCCGTTTCAACCGTTAGAGGAAGAAAAATAAAAATTCTGTCCACTTTTGTTGGATAAAAAAACACTTTTAGTCGGGAAAACGAATTTTTAGCTCACAGGCGCCTATTTGTCGGATGAACCCTATTTATGTACAGTCGTTTCCTCTTCACAAGGGCGCTATGAATTTGGGGTTGCAAAATAGATTAGATGAATTTCTAAATCGTATCCCACACCTTTAGGTGTGGGGTGCAAATACAATGTCAATTATTATAACAAACGAATTTCGGTTCCCTTGTCGTCCCATCTTCCCTTGGAAGATAGGACGACAAGGGAATAGAAGGGGAAGCGTTTTGGGTGCGCCGTCTTTGTTTAGTCCCCCAGATAAATCTGGGTTCTACGAAAGGGTTCCAAGTCCCTTTCCTTTGTCGTACAACCCAAATATGACCGCACCCCCTTCACGAAATATTCCCCCTCCCCCCCTTGTCGGAAATGAGATAATCTAATACAATTAAGAATAATAAACAACACGGTGTTCACCCAC
>JAZQDP010000031.1:0-4918 GCA_045546875.1 Thermoguttaceae bacterium
CGTTAGGAACTGTATAAACTGTATAAACACGTGTTACATATTTATACGACAATATTGCGCTTGATGGTCTTTATCAAAAATAAAAAAGTGGAGAAAAATCTCCACTTTTTTAAAAATCATTTTTTAGAAAATGGAAACTAGCTACCAGCTATTAGCTTGATAAACCTGATTCGTGCATTATCGCTAGAAACAAGAATAACCAGGCTAAAAGCTAGCGGCTAGGAGCTAATAGCTAATTCCCCTATCCCTTTATTTACTCACAATGGTTATATTCTGGAAACGATTTCGCGCCGCGTTTGAAAATCGACGCCGTGTCCTGATTACATCGCACATCAATCCGGATGGCGATGCGATAGGCAGTGAATTGGCAGCGGCTGAACTGGTTGCCTCGTTTGGCTGCACTGCCAAAATATACAATGTTTCTCCAACGCCCGGCAACTTAACTTTTTTAGACCCAAAGGGAAAAACGATTCGACTTTGGAATTCGCATTGCACCGCCAAATGGATTGCCAAAAACTTCGATGCCGTTTTGGTTGTTGACACGTCGTCCCAATCGCAGTTAAACGCCGCGTTCGAGCCGATTGTCAATTCTGGCGTCCCGCTGATAATTGTTGACCATCACAGCGTCGGCGACAAGCTCAACGCAACATTGTTCTCCAATCCTCAAGCCGACTCTACAGGATTATTGATAACGCAGGCGTTTAACAAACTTAAAGTCCCCATGTCAGCCAACGCTGCACAGGCGCTCTTTGCTGCTATTTGTACGGACTCTGGCTGGTTTCGTTTTCCGTCTGTTACGGCTCAAACATACACCGCAATTGCGTCTTTGGTTAAAGCCGGCGCTTCCCCATCGGCTCTGTATGCCGAACTGTTTGAAAAGTTCCCCTTCGCCCGATTAAAAATGCAAGGCGTGTATATGGACAACGCCAAACAGTACTATGACGGAAAAGTTATCGTTACTTACGCGACGTTAGACGACTTTAACCGTTTTAACGCCAAGTCGAGCGATCTGGAGGGAGTGGTCAATCAATTCATGACGATAGCCGGTACAAAAGTTGTTGTCATGCTTTCCGAGCAGATTTCCGCACAAGGGCGTCAATACGTCAAGGCAAATTTTCGCAGCAAAAAAGACTTTAACGTTGCTCTGATAGCCAAAAAACTGGGCGGAGGAGGACATATTAACGCCGCCGGAGCTTCAATTTACGACATGACAATAAGCCAAATCATCGAGAGAGTTTTGAATGAAATTAAGCTACTAGCTACTAGCTTCTAGCTCCTAGCCGCTAGCTTGGTTATTCTTGTTTCCTGCGATAACGCACGAATCAGGTTTATCAAGCTAATAGCTAATAGCTAGTGACTAGCAGCTTATCAATTGCTAATTGCTAATTTACAACCGCCATGGCAGAAAAATCCATTTTCCTTTGTAAACGAATTGTTTGCCCTCATTGCTGGCATGAATTTCCGCCGGAACAAATTTTGGCAATAAGCGCGTGCCCCGATTTACTGGGCGACATTCATTTGGGTAAATTCGAACAAACGCGCTTTCTGCCAAGTCATTTTAACGTCCAGGGAATTCCGCTCGACAGCCGGGGATATGAATGTCCGCACTTTGCATGTCCAAACTGTCATTTGCGAATCCCTCAAGCCGTCCTTCATGCGCCGTCCAATTTTGTATCGATTATTGGGGCGCCCGCGTCCGGGAAATCGTACTTTTTAGCCAGTATGAGTTATCGATTTCGCTCGCTTCTGCCCGCGGAATTCGCATATTCGTTTCAGGATGCCGACCCGCAAATGAACACGCGCCTTCGCAACTACGAAAGCCGTCTGTTTGAAAACGAAAATCTGGACGATATTGTCGCGCTGGAAAAAACGGAAGCAGAAGGAGACATGTACAACAGCGTTGATTTTGACGGTCAGCCGATTATTTTCCCGCAGCCGTTTATTTTTACACTTCGAGGTCTGGCAGAGCAGAATTCATCTCAAAAAATCCAAAATTTATGCCTTTACGACAACGCCGGCGAGAGTTACATCCCCGGTTCCGATACGGCTGACAGCCCTGTTACCCGGCATTTGGGGAAAAGTCAATGCCTGTTTGTTCTTTTCGACCCGATGCAGGATCGAGCGTTCCGGTCTGCCTGTACAGAATTTTCCACCGACCCGCAGCTCAATTACTCTCAGTTGCGTTCCAATATGCGTCAAGACGCCATTTTCCTTGAAATGATGCAGCGATTCAGATACCTGCGTCATCTGTCGTCAACCCAAACTGCGAACATCCCCCTGATTGTTATTGTTACCAAGTTCGACATTTGGCAAGATTTACTGACAGACATTTCCAAACCGTTGGCAAGCCCGTGGAAATATAATCAAGACGGTCAAACCGCTCAACTCGATTTAGAGTTAATACATTTTATTTCCGATTATGTTCGGAAGGCTCTGCTCACGTTTGCGCCTTCCCTGCCGTCGATTATGGAAAGTTTTTCCGATAACGTTTTATACGTACCTGTCAGCGCCACCGGCTGCGCGCCAACGCAAAACCCTCAAACCGGAGCTTTCGGTTTCAGACCGGGAGAATTAAACCCGGTTTGGGTGGAAGTTCCGTTGTTGTACTTTTTGCATTTACAGAAATACATTTAATTATACTGAAAAGACTTGAGTTTTTCCGAAATTAAGCCTCTAGCAGTTAGCTTCCAGTTCCTAGCTTGATAAACCAGATTCGTGCGTTATCGCTAGAAATTAGGTATAACCAAACTAGCGGCTAGTAGCTAGTAGCTAATAGCTCACACAGATTTTTCACACCGACAATGGCACAAGAATTAATTTATACGTCGTATCCCAAAGGCGTTAAGCCCGGAGTAAGCGGATTTTGCACAGTTGCTCACAGCCCCAACATGGCTCCAAACCTGATTTCTCGCCTGGAAGGGTTAAGCGGATACCGTCATTTATATATGCCCGGCTCGGCAGACGCGGCTCTCAATCCCCCCAACTTGTCGCATGTAATTATCAACGTTGGCGGAATAAAATCACACGTCTTATATCGTGTTGGGGACGCTGGTCAAGACTATACCGGCAGAAGCAACAAGCTGGCTCATTTTATCATTTTAGGCGAAAATGAACTCGTTCCATGCGGTCCGGCAACGGCTCTCATGACGCCGGGGTTAATAGACTCCACGTTTGATCAGCAGGTCGGGATTCGGGAATTTACTCGTCCCCTGCCTCGGCATAGCGTATCCCCTCGGCAATGTATAACATGGCGACAAATAACAGGCGACCCAGGCTGGGCGGGAGAATTGGCTCAAACCGCTTATACCGGTCGCTATGCATGTATCATCTATAATCCCGGGACTAACGTTCTTCCTCTCATTCAGGAAGCGAGCGCGTTACTGCCGCAGGAAATACGCTGGAAAACAACCTTTTCAACCTACTATTCAAAATTGCCAGCAGGAATAGACTGCCAATGGCGCTTTGTTGCCGCCGGAACGGAAGAAGCCGCCAACGCAGCTGCGGAAGTCGGCGCTTCCGGCTTAATCATAGATTTAACGACCGGAACCCACGGCATGGCTCCAAATACACCGGCAGCGGCAGCGGCAAGAGAAGGAAAAACTATCCCAAAACCTGTTCAGCAAAAAACGCAAAACGTAACAAGACGTCCGCGCGCCACTACTGTTTCGACCGTCGATGAAGCCGCGATTAACGCTGGAATTCAAGACGATCTGTCTGATCTGGACTCATTCAACGCCCCGATAGACGACATGGACATGCAAATTGACCAAATGCCCGTCGGAGATATTCCTTCAATCCGGAAAACGCAGATTAAGAAAGCTACGAAAAGCTATACAACAACATACATTGTCATTGCCAGCGTCCCGTTTTTCCTGCTTTGCGCTCTTGGCGTTGGCGCAATTATTTTCTCAAACAACTCCAAAACTACCGTTGTTCAAAAGACAGACAACCCTGAAAACTTTTCTGAACCTGCCATCAGCAATAACAATACAACTCAAGAGCCTGAAACTGATAAACCAAATAACGACAATCCCGATCAAGCGTCAAGCGACTCTGCTCAACAAACGATGCAAGCTGACGAAGAAAATGAGCAAAAGCTAAAAGCGGAAAAAGAGGAAGCAGAAAGAAAAGCCCGAGAGGAAGCCGAGGCAAAAGCAAAAGCGGAAAAAGAAGCGGCTGAAAAGAAAGCTAAAGAGGAAGCCGAAGCCAAAGCGGCTGAGGAGAAAAGGATAAAGGAGGAAAAAGAAGCGGCGAAAAAAAAGGCAAAAGAAGAAGAGGAGAAATTATATAATGATCCTCGATGGGTTGGTGCGGCAAAAGATATGCTTTTCATTTACGTTGAACCTAACAATAATCTTGTTTTCGACAGGTTGAATTATCAGCTTAAAAAGCTCTTTGAAAACAATAAACAAAAAATCGAAAAATTGGAGCTTGTCCAGATAACCAAAAGCGAGACAATCAACTACCAACTTGAACCTGATCCAAACAACCCTGACATCTACAATATATTGGATTTAACGGAGCCTAGCGTGAGGAATATCCTGGATATAAAAATTATCGTCAACAATTTTGACGAGCAGACAAATGATCCGGGATTTCAAAGTAACCACGGCGTATTCAGATTTGACGGCGAAATGGGAGCCGCACAGAAAGACCAAATTCAAGACATTGCCAATAATTATGTATTTCGTGCAACGTTTACCGCACAGGAAAATAAAACCGATGCGGAAAATAATAAGATAAATGAGGTTAAAATCATCTCATTCTTTAGAATTGAAAAAGACAACAGTTTAGAAGACTCTCTTAAAAAAGCATGCGCTCAACAAGATTATCAATACGTCATAAGCAATAATGACCTTTCCAATTTTAAAATTGACAGAACCGACATTGGCTGTTACAAATCCAATGTGAAGATAAC
>JAZQDP010000032.1:0-8426 GCA_045546875.1 Thermoguttaceae bacterium
CGGAGGTTGTCGCTAAATTATGACATATCAAGAGATTTCCGAAATGGTCGCGGCGGTCGGCTTGCCTTATGCCTATTATCAATTTCCAGACGATACGGTGAAGGCTCCGCCGTTCGTCTGTTTTTACTTTCCGGGGAATGATGACTTTGTGGCGGATAATATCAATTATTCAAAGATTGAACAGCTTGTAATTGAACTGTACACCGACAACAAAGATTTTGTCCTCGAAAGCACAATTGAATCAATCCTTGCGGCGAACAACTTAGTTTATAGCCGCGTGGAAACGGTCATAGATACAGAAAAGATGTTTGAAGTAACGTACACTATGGAGGTACAAATCAATGGCTAACAAAGTAAAGTACGGCCTTAAAAACGTACATTATGCGGTCGCAACGATTGCGGCGAATGGTTCGGCGACTTATGGCACGCCAAAACCGATTCCCGGCGCTGTTTCGCTGTCTATGGATCCTCAGGGCGAAACAACGAAATTTAGAGCGGACAATATTAATTACTGGGTCGGCCAGAGCAACAATGGTTACGAAGGCGATCTTGAAATCGCACTGGTTCCGGACAGCTTCAAAGTTGATGTTCTCGGATTCATCGAGGACAGCAACGATGTTCTGATTGAAGACGCGGACGCTCAGACGGTGCCGTTTGCGCTGCTTTTTGAGTTTGACGGAGACGCAAACAAAACAAGACACGTTCTTTATAACTGTACTGCCGGAAGACCGGCGACAGCTGGCGAAACAACTGACGAGACTATCGAGCCGGAAACAGAAACGCTTTCGCTGACGGCATCCTCGATTTACAACGCTACTATTGATAAAAACGTTGTGAAAGCAGATTGCCCGTCAACGAATACCGCAAAGTATAACGGTTGGCTGACGGCGGTTTATCAGTCTACAAGCATTTCATGAGGTTAGCGGATGACTAAAACGGTTACAATCGGGGATCAGGAAATCATAATGTCGGCGGATGCTTTTACACCGGTTCATTTTTTCCAGCTCTTTCATGAGGACTTAATCAGGAAGACGGAAAGCCGGCAGACAGAGGAAGCGTTCGGTACTGAGGACTATATGCTTTATTGTAAACTTGGCTTTATCCTCGCAAAACGAGCGGAACGCGCCGATTTTGCAAAGCTGACAGAGGCGGAATTTGACACATGGGTTTCACAGTTTGAGTTTATGGATATGGTCGAGGCATCTATTGAGATTGCCGATTTATACGCGGCATCTAAAAAAGGTACTGTTTCCCCAAAACCGTAACCCGCCCGACAGAAAGAGAATTTACAACGGGGCTATATCTTTTGCGCTGCCTTCAATCGGGCCTATCAATGGCAGACTTGGAGCGCTTAGATATGGGCCTCGTTTTTGATGTCATGACAGAGGCGGGGAACGACGATTACAAATACAAACAGCTTGCAACACAGCGAGACTTTGACAGGTGGTAAACAATGGCAAGTAAAAGAATAGCCGGTATCACTATTGAAATTGGCGGCGACGCTACAAAATTAAATACCGCGTTAAAAGGCGTTGACAAACAGCTTTCGGAAACACAATCAAAGCTCCGCGACGTTAACAAGCTCCTGAAGATGGATCCGGGCAACACGGAACTATTAACCCAAAAACAAAAGCTTTTAACGGACGCGATCAGCGGGACCGAGGAACGCTTAAAAACGCTCAAATCCGTACAGAAAGAAAGCGTTAGCCCGGAGCAGTGGGACAACCTCCAACGCGAAATTGCAGACACAGAAGGCAAGCTTGAAGACTTAAAGGCCCAGTACAAAGATTTCGGATCGGTTGCCGAACAAAAACTAAAAGTTGTCGGCGACAAAATGAAGGCGGTAGGCGACAAGGTTACCAAAGCCGGAAAGACCCTGACAACGCACGTCACCGCGCCAATTGTGGGCATCGGTGCGGCAGCCGTGAAGGCGTTTAACGACGTTGACGAAGGACTCGACACGATCATAAAGAAGACCGGCGCAACGGGTCCGGCTATGGACTCAATGAAAAAGATTCTTGAGGAAATAGCTACTGAAATTCCGACAGACTTTAACACGGCCGGCGAGGCAATCGGCGAGGTAAACACGCGCTTTGGCGTTACGGACGATAAATTAAAAGTCCTTTCGACAGCCTTTATTAAATTTGCTAAAATCAACGATTCGGATGTTACAACGTCGGTAGACAACGCACAAAAGGCGCTCGGCGCGTTCGGATTAAGCGCGGACGATGCAGAGCACTATTTGGATGTACTGACAAAGACTTCTCAGGATACCGGTGTTTCGGTTGATACGCTGATGCAAGGCGCTGTACAAAATGGTACGGCATTTCAGCAGATGGGGTTATCTATCGACCAGGCCACCGTTTTCATGGGCCAGATGGAGAAATCGGGCGCTAACTCTGAAACGGTTATGCAAGGACTCCGGAAGGCTTTAAAGAGCGCAACAAAGCAGGGAATCCCGTTAAATGATGCACTCGCAAACCTTCAAGAAACGATAGAGAACGGAACGGATTCAACGGACGGATTAACGGCGGCTTATGACCTTTTCGGTAAGTCAGGCGATCAGATTTATGCAGCCGTAAAAAATGGGACGCTGAATTTTAAAGACCTTGCGACAGAATCGACGAACGCCGGCGGGAGCGTGTCGAATACCTTTGAAAATACATTGGATCCGGCGGACAAGTTCACAACGGCATTAAACAGCATGAAACTTCTGGGCGCTGATATTGCTGAAACAGTTATGCCGGTGCTTGCCAGCATCCTAGAAAAGATTCGGGATGTTATCGTTAATTTAAAAAGCAAATGGGACGGCCTGAGCGAATCACAAAAGCAAATGATACTCACGATTGCGGGCATTGCTGCGGCGGTCGGTCCGGTGCTAGTTGTTGCGGGTAAAGCTATTTCGACGGTTGGAACGATTGTAGGCGTTGTTGGAAAGCTGAAAAACGCGCTGTCTGGTGCATCCGGATTAGCTGGCATCCTCGGCACTGGTGGCCCTGTTATTCTTGCGATCACGGCAGCCATTGCCGCGGGCGTTCTCATTTATAAGAACTGGGACAAGATAAAAGCAGCAGCTAAGAAGCTCGGCACGGCTCTTTCTAAAGCATGGAACGGCATAAAATCGGCTGCAAGCAAAGCTTGGGACGCGGTAAAAAACACTGTTTCGAAAGCATGGACGGGCATAAAGACAGCGGTTTCAAATGGAGCTAATGCGGTCAAAACTTCCGTATCTAATCGAATGTCACAAGTTAGAACAGCCATTGGAACCGCTTGGACGAACATAAAAACGGCAGCGGGTACAGCATGGAGCCAGATTAGAACGTCTGTATCAAATGGCGCCAAAACGGTCGTTGATTCTGTTTCAAACCGCATGAAGTCTGTTAAGGATACCGTCAAAAGCGCATGGGATAACGTGAAAACAACGATAGGCAGCCGGTTGAGCAGCATAGCATCCAGCGCGGCAACAACTTTTAACAATGTGAAGAACAAAGTTGCAAACGCTTTTAAGAACGTACAGATTACAAACCCGTTTTCTAAACTGGTATCTGCCGCACAAACGGCAATCAGCCGGGTTAAGTCGCTGTTTAATGTCAGGCTTAAATTCCCGTCTATCAAAATGCCGCACTTTTCAATCAGTGGTAAATTCTCGCTGAATCCGCCGAGCGTTCCTAAGATTAACGTGCGCTGGTACAAAAAAGCGTATCAGAACCCGTATCTTTTCAGTTCGCCGACGGTGCTACAGACACCGCACGGATACAAAGGATTTGGCGACGGATCAGGCGGGGAACTTGTTTATGGACGGAACCAGCTATTGCGAGACATAGCCCAGGCATCCGGAGGCGACACGATATATAACGTGAACGTCTACGGCTCGGAAGGCATGAACGTTAACCAGCTTGCGGCGGCTGTACAAAATCGGCTTGTCGCGCTTCAGAGGCAGAAGGAACTAGCTTGCGTATGAGAAACACATTTACTTTTGCTGGGACTGCTTCAAGCAGTTTCGGCGTTTATATATCGGGGACGGGAGTATTTAACGCGCCTGAGCGGAATTATGACCCGATAACCATAGCCGGAAGAGACGGTGCAATTCTGGGACTAGAAAAGAACCTCAGTAACCTAGAACTGACTTATCCGGCGTTTGTCTATAAGGATCTTAAAACGCAAATGACGGCGTTGAAGGCCTTTTTAATGTCCAAAATAGGCTATCAGAAACTAAGTGATACTTATTACCCGGATGAATACAGACTCGCTTATTATGCCGGCGGGTTAGAGGTTGAGCCGGAGGAATCACTTAGGGGTGGAAACTTTGATATTGTGTTCCAGTGCAAACCGCAGCGTTTTTTAACCAGTGGTGACACTGTAACGAGCTTCACGGCTTCCGGGACAATCACAAATCCAACAACGTTTGAAGCGAAACCGCTGTTACAAGTATATGGAACCGGTACGCTGACAGTAAACGGCGTTTCAATTACTATTTCAGATTCCGGTTCTAGTTATCTAATGATTGATTGCGAACTGATGGAGGCTTATTTAGGCGCTAACCTGATGAACTCCTATATATCACTTTCAGGGAATGACTTCCCAGTGCTGAAAGCCGGCAGCAATGCAATAACACTCGGATCAGGGATAACACAGGTTAAAATTACGCCGAGGTGGTGGCGCTTATGATTCCAATTCTTTTTAACGGAACAGAAACAGAGTTCACAAGCAACGGCGTTTGTCGGTTGATCGACTGCGTTTCATGCACGGTAACAGAAGAGCGGAACGGCATTTTTGAATGTGAGTTTGAATATCCGGTAACAGGGCGGCATTATGATTTAATCCAAGAGGGCAAGATAATTTATGCCACTCATGACGAAACCGGCGTTCCGGAACCGTTCGACATTTATAAAAGAAGCGTTCCTTTAAATGGGATTGTGACGTTCAGCGCTTCTCATATCTCTTATAGGCTCCGTTATAACATCTTGAAGCCGTTTACTGCGTCGAGTTGTAACGCGGCGGTTGCAGCGCTTGCCACAAACTCAATAACTCCGTGCTTGTTTACGTTTTCAAGTACAAAGACAACAGCGGGGGCGTTCTCGGTTACAAAGCCGGTAAGCATTAGACAGATTCTTGTAGGGGAGCAAGGCTCAATTCTGGACGTATACGGCACGGGTGAATATACATTTAATCACTGGAACGTTGACCTTGCAGTAAATCGGGGAGTTAGCACAAATACAGAAATCCGTTACGGGAAGAATCTTGTCGAACTGAAAGATGAGCGCAACATTTCCGGGGCTTATAACGCGGTTGTGCCTTACTGGGCATCGCTCGACAGCGGGGAAGTTGTGACGCTTACAGAACGGATTCTGTACGCGTCGGACTATGTACAGGGCGACGTTCCGCAGCCGATAGTATTAGATTTAACCGACCGGTTCGAGGAAAAGCCAACAGAAGCAGAGCTTAGAACGCTGGCGCAAAGCATCCTTGATAACGCTGATGATCGGGAGCCATATCAGACAATAGATATTGATTTTGTTAATCTGAAAGATACGCTTGATTATGCCAATGTGGCACCGCTTCAGCAAGTGAACCTTTGCGATACTATCGCGGTTTATTATCCTGGCATTTCGGCACCGTTCCGGAAGAAGGTTACAAAGACCGTCTATAACGTGCTTTTAAATAAGTACGACAGCTTGACGCTCGGCTCTTCAACGATTTCACTTGTCGAGGTTGTGAGACAGGCGACAGAACGCGAAATTGACGCGCCTTCAGCCGTTTCTATCAATAACCTGATAAATACCGTTACATCCGCAATAACGGGCAATCAGGGCGGTTATGTGACGATTATTTACAATCAGAACGGACAGCCGGAAGAATTGCTTATTTTGTGCGATACAAACGACTACACGACAGCCCAAAAGCTTTGGAGATGGAACGCCGGCGGACTTGGTTACTCTTCAACTGGCTACAACGGCACGTACTCGACAGCCATAACGGCGGACGGATATATTGTAGGGTCAAAAGTCCAAACCGGAATAATTCAAGCCACAACGGGGTTATCTTATTGGGATCTTGATACGGGCGATCTTTATTCTTACGGAGCTGACAAGGGCGTTAGACTTAAAGACGGCACGATTGAAATATCCAATAATACAGAATATTTTTTCAACAGTATTTCAAGCCGTTTTACTTCTGGCTATCTTGTTGCGGATGACGTAATTCTCGGTACTGATATACAAATGGTTGACGCTGGTTATATGGCGTTCAGCTATTCAACGTCATCAGGTTCAAGAGCGCTCGCAACTTTTGAAGGTACTGCACAATTAGCGGGGAACGGTCGAAAAATCAATTTCTATACTCCGATTGCTGCAAACGGATACTATTTATCTCGTAGTACAGGTTCCGGCGGATATGGAAATTTCAAAAATGTTTTTACCATTCAGCAAGCCTATTCAAGCTCAACGGATACATATAGAGTCTGGGCGGCAACGAATCCAAGCTATGCAAATTCGTTTATTATCGGTACCGCAACGATGACGGCATCAGCCGTTACAAACTTTACACGGTTTATCACTTGCAACTATGGTGAAAACCCCGGCAATCACGGACAAGCCCTTTTATTCCACGATGACGCGTATTTCTATTATAACGTATCATGCGAAACGTTAACGCAGCGTTCAGACGACCGCTTAAAAGACTATTCCGAGTGGGATGAACGGTACGATTTGCTTTTTGACACGCTGGAGCCGCGCGTTTATCGCTGGAAAGACGAAAAGAGCGACAAGCAAGCGCACATAGGACTTTCAGCGCAAAGCACACAAGAGGCACTTGATATTCTTGGTATTGATAACAGCATCGTTTCTAATGATGGTGTCAACCTGAGCATTGATTATACATCTGTTTCAATGCTGGCAATCAGGAAGATAAAACAGCAACAGGAACGCATTGAAAAGCTAGAAGCGAGGCTTGAAAAGGCGGAAGCCATGATAGATAAGTTAATGCAGATGATGGAGGGCAAATAAATGATAACTCTTCCGTACTGGGTTGATATGTGCCCAGACAAAAAGAATCATATCGTTGCGAGGCTATCACAGACTGATGAAGATTTTACATTGATCTTTCATCTGTACGCCTCTGAGGGCGAATTTACGCTTGCCTCCGGAACAACGGCGACGCTCAGAGGCACGTTAACTAATGGGGACCAGGTCACAGTTGCCGGAACGCTTGACGAAGCAGAGCAGACGGTCACAATTAACGGCACATCGGCAATAACCGCTTCCGCTGGGCACAACGTTTTTGAGATCGGGTTAGCCTCCGGAGATAAAAACTTATATTCCGAGAACTTTGATATTTGGGTCGAGCCGGCACCGCTCGGCCTTTAATAATTAAGGGGGAAAAAGAATGATAACACTTAATTACACCTTGGGAGTATATCCCGCGTACAACGGCACGGTTGCCAAGCTTAGCCAGTACAGCAATGATTTTACCTTAGTCTTTACATTGACTAATGATTACGGTGATTTCGTTCTCGAGGAAGGCACTACAGCCCAGATCAGGGGCACAAAGGCGGACGGTAACGGATATTCTGCTAATTGTACAATCGACATTGAAGCCCAGACAGTCACAGTTACAGGCGACGAACAGATTACAGCGGCAGCGGGCGACAATACTTTCGAGATCCGGCTTATTAAGGGCGGAAAGATTCTGAATACAGTTAACTTTACAATCTGGGTTGAGCGTGCGGCGCTGGATGCCGGAACGATCACAAGCGATTCCGTACTGTTGGAACTGAACGCAATCATTGAAGGCGCGCAGACAGCAACGGAGGCGGCGGCTTCCGCGTCGGCATCGGCAGCAGAAGCGGCGACGTCGGCGGCAACACTTAGACTTGATTCAACCTTAACACAAAGCGGTGAATCGGCAGACGCTAAGGTTGTCGGTGATGCGTTAGCCTCTGGACTTGCGGCAAGGTACAATTCAGCCAGCCCTTACGCCGTCGGCGATTATATGCTTAAAGATAACGTGCTTTATCGCGTCACTCAGGCCATACCAGCCGGAGGAACTGTTACGGTTGGAACCAACGTAGCAATTGCACCGCTCGGAAATGCTGTTACTGCGTTAAATAGCAAATGGAATAACAATATCACAAGCGGTACAGACTTGAATACGCTTACAGATTCTGGCTTTTATTTTTCGGCATCATCCGGTGTTAGCGCATCGCTTGTTAACTGTCCGCCAATCAGTGCCGGTTTTGCAATGATCGTTCCGCCTGGCGGCCCGAATATGCAGCTCATCATTGTAGGAGGCGCAGGAGGATTCATGTATCATCGATCTAAAACCAGTGCGGGTTGGCAGAGGTGGTATAAATTCATGGGTACAGCGGTATCATAAAGCTCTGCCGATTGCGTGATTACGGCAAAAAATACACAAGTCGGATCGTAGCC
>JAZQDP010000033.1:0-6330 GCA_045546875.1 Thermoguttaceae bacterium
CGTTCAATATTATCTCCTTGTATATGTGTATTTAATTCAAAAACGTGAATATACCTTGCTCAACAACAGAATTCATTATCTGTATTATAAGTGTATTACATCATATCAGAGATGTCAAGCGATTTTAGGAAATTTTTATAAAAATTTCCCTCCTTTTTTCTTTTACCCCTCTATTCCATTTTATTAAAAATTAGTGTATAATATAAAATAATGTAGAAACTCGAACGCATGGCGTTCCCAACAATTTTTAATTTCCCTATTTTTAAGGACAAATCAAAATGAAGAAAACTCTGTTTGCAATTGCGGCGATTTGCGCCTGTTTGATGGTTGTCAGCGTTGACGCTGGTGAATGGAAAAGCGGAATTCAATGGAAAGAACCTCCGGTAGTTGATCCGGGACCCGAACCAACCGCTCCGGCTAACGTTCCGTCTGACGCTATTGTTTTGTTTGACGGTAAAGACATGTCAGCGTGGAATAATGGCGAGAACTGGAAGATTATCGACGGCGTTGTTTATTCCGGCAAAGGCATGGTTTCCACAAAACAGGTTTTCGGCTCGATTCAGCTTCACGTTGAATTCGCCACGCCGTCTGAAGTTAAAGGCGAAGGTCAGGGACGCGGCAACAGCGGCGTTTTCTACGGTCCGTATGAAATCCAGGTTCTGGACAGCTACATCAACAAGACCTATTTTGATGGTCAGTGCGGTTCGCTTTACAAACAGAACCCTCCGGCTGTCAACGCTTGCCGCAAGCCGGGCGAATGGCAGACGTACGACATCATTTTCATGCGTCCGATTTTTGACGGCGAAAAACTGGTTAAACCCGGTTACGTAACCGTCTTCCAGAACGGCGTTTTAGTTCAGAATCACCTTCGAATTGTCGGCACAACCGCTTGGCATGAACCGCCGAAGATTCAGAATTTCAACGAAAAACAGCCGGTTTGTCTGCAAGACCATGGCAACCCGGTTCGATTCCGCAACATTTGGGTTCGCGAAATCTCCGACAGCCCGGTTCAGCCGATTGAAGACGATTCTCCTGTCAAGCCGATTGACGTATTCGGTCCGCAGGACTGAAATTAAAGACGTTAGGCAAGAGACAGCAGGCTGTAGGCAATTAGCAATTAGCAATTAGCAATTGACGCAAAGCGCCTCAATAATTGCTAATTGCTCATTAAACTTTGCGGCGCCTTGCGTAATGGGTGCGTTCAAAAATATAAACTATCTATTTTCGCAACCCAATATTTATCGCACCCTATGAAGCTGTTAGCTGCTGCCACGAACATTTTTTGATGTTAAACGTAATAGTATACAGAGGAACGAATTCCGTTCCTCTGGTTTTTTACTTTAGAAAGACTGGATTTTTATGAAAGTAGCGACAATTAAAACAAAAAAAGGCATTATTCGCATTGAATTGCACGATAAACTGGCGCCTCGCACGGTTAAGAATTTTGAAGACCTTGCCAACAAAGGTTTTTACAATGGGTTGAAATTCCATCGCGTGATTGAGAACTTCATGATTCAAGGCGGCGACCCGACGGGAACCGGTTGCGGCGGACCAGGCTATAAATTCGACGACGAATTCCATCCTGATCTTCGACATGACGGACCGGGCGTTCTGAGTATGGCTAATGCTGGACCTAACACCAACGGTTCTCAATTCTTTATTACTCATGTTGCTACGCCGTGGCTGGACGACCATCATTCCGTTTTTGGGCACGTTCTGGAAGGACAAGACGTTGTTGACGCCATTCAACAGGGCGATACAATGGACGAAGTTACAGTAACAGAAGAGTAGTAATGGTTTTAAATCCGGAATGCGAAAGTAACGAAAGCGTCTCGATAAAATTATGACGATAGTCAAGATTATTTTCGCATTTCTAAATTATTGAGGGGAGACAAGAATGTCAAAGCAGATTTTTCTTGGTGGAGTTTATCTGATTTTAGGCGCTATTTTAGGTATGATAGCGTTATCAACTCTTAACGGGACGATGTGCGCTCAATCGCGAATTAGAACAGCTGATTCCTACGTGGGCGCCGGGTCAAACGACGCAGCAGACCCTGCCAGAAAAGACATTCTTCCAACTGCCGCTCCATTGTCGCTCAATTCTCAGGATAAGTACACTCCAGAGGAACTGATCAACATTCGCGTTTATGAAAATTCAAATCGAAGCGTTGTTAATATTAACACTCGAAGCGTTCGGCAGAACTGGTATACAGAATTTGCAACTGAAGGCGAAGGAAGTGGATCGGTTTTGTCGAAAGACGGCTATATTCTAACAAACTTTCATGTGGTTTCTGGAGCGCAGGAAATTACCGTAACCCTTTTTAATGGTAAAACATATTCTGCCATACTAAAAGGGGTTGATCCTTCTAACGATATAGCTGTAATTCGCATCGGGGCGAAGCCGGAAGAATTATTTCCGGTAACTCTTGGAAATTCGGCAGAACTGCGTGTTGGTCAGCGTATTTTTGCAATTGGCAACCCCTTCGGTTTAGAACGAACTCTGACGGTTGGGATTATTTCCAGTTTGAACCGAACGCTTCCCAGCCGTATTGAACCGAGGTTAATTAAACAGGTGATCCAAATCGACGCGGCAATCAATCCCGGCAACTCTGGCGGACCGCTTATGGATTCGCGGGGATACATGGTCGGCATGAACACCGCTATTGCCAGCAAGACAGGTCAAAGCGCTGGCGTAGGGTTTGCGGTTCCATCCAATACCATTTCACGCGTTGTTTCGCAGCTTATTAAACACGGTAAAATCATTGTTCCGTCAATTGGAATTAACAAGGTTCTTCAGACGGATCGCGGTTTGCTTATCGCTCAATTGGAAGACAACGGTCCTGCCGCTCGCGCCGGGTTGCGCGGTCCCAAGATTGTCATTCAAAAACGGCGCATTGGCAACATGATTGCCAATTTCAAAACGCTGGACCGGTCGGCGGCTGACATTATATTTGCCATTGATGGTAAGCCTGTTCATGGCGCAGATGATTTTTTGACAATAATCGAAACGCATAAACCGGGCGACGAAGTAACGTTGGGGGTTATACGCGATGGCATGAAAACAAATATTCCTGTAAAACTAGAACTTTCCTCGGAAGACGCCGCTTTAGAACGAAATTCCGAACCGGTATGGAATTAAAGTCTTTTTGAAAAAGAATTTTTGTTTTAATGCGAATTTGTTGAAATATGCAATTGACACAAAAGCATTGATAAACCAAAGGTAATCGCAATCCGGAATTGCAAATATCGTTTTCTAATTCCGGATCAAAGCATGCAGGACGTTTGCGAATAGACGCATACTCTCATGTTAGCTTTTTTCTGAAATCGGGACGTATTGTCCCGTTTTTTTATCTCTTGCTGTAAAATATTGTCGGCGTTTTAATAAATAAAATTGGCAAAAATACAGATTATTATGCAATAACGTAATCCAAGTAATTCAGTAAAATTGTCAACTGTTCAAGAAAAAATTAAAGTTTGTCGATTATTATAAATAAGAGGGGAAATTTGTTGGATAATCTATCGAACAAATTTCAATTTTAGAGTATAATAAATATATACGAATAAAGAGTTGCACAACCCTCTTTTAAACTGATTATTTATTTGGCGTAATTGCTATTTCCATTTAATATTTAACATATCATGAAACATAATTCGTATTTTTCAGCCGCTTTGGTTTGGCGTAGAATCGTACCCTCGCTGTTTATCATTTTGACGATGGCTATCAGTTCTTTTAGCTATGGTCAAGATTACCATCGCCGCGGTCCGTTGATAACGACCAATCCCGTTCCTCGGTATCCGACTGAAGAGCCGAAGTATACGCCTCCTGCTCAGGGAATTCAAAACCCAACGCAAATCAAGCAACCGGCGGCTCAACAGCAGATTTTTGCAACGCCTGTTCAAACTCCTGTTCAAACGTATCCGTACGGAACGCAGCCAGCAGGCTCTACCGGGGCGGTTATTCCACAAAATCCGTTTAGCGGTGGCGCGCCTGTCAATCCATTTCAACCCACTCAAACGGGAGCGTTTGGGGTAAATAGCGCTCCTGTTCAGCAGCCAACGATTCAACGCAATCCTTTTCAGGTTCAGCAAACGCAATCGCGACCAGTTCAAGCGGCAACGATAGGCGGGCAGGTCTCCGCTCAGCCGATTCAACGCCCGTTTGACAATCAGCTGCCACAATCGCCTTACAGCCCCTACATGTACCTGTTTGCTGGTCGCACCGGGATTGGAGCTGGCGGAGACAACTATAATCTTTATGTTCGCCCTGCGTTAGAACAACAGGATTATAACCGTAAAATGGGAGAGCAGGTAGAGTCTCTTCAACAAACGATTTTACGTCAGCAACAACAAATCCAGCAGCAGAACCGAACGTTAAATCAGCTTCAGCAAGAAGGAATTATTCCAACGCAGCCTAATCAAACGATCGACACGAATCCCAACAGCGCTCAACAGTATTTTAATCAGCAGTATCAGCAATATTTTAATCAGCAGAACAGATAAACAAATCTTAACTCTTTTCTGTTTAGTTCGTTTACGCTTGGGACGCATTGCGTTCCGAGCGTTTAGCGTTTTTGGGTTTTGAATTTCCTTTATCCTTAATTTTCGATGAGTTCCCATTCGTGGCTTTTTTCGCGCGTTAATTACGAAACGTTTCATAAAATACCGACGACTAATCTTTCTATGAACCTGCGGCGAATGCAGACGCTTTTAGATCGTTTAGGCAATCCGGAACGCGCAGTCAAATGCGTTCATTTAGCTGGGACGAAGGGTAAAGGGTCAACCTGTCATCTTTTAGAGTCTATAGTTCGATGCGCTGGCTATAAAACCGGGTTATTTACTTCTCCTCATATTTTACATATCGAAGAACGAATTGCGCTCAATGGCAAACCTTGTAGTGAGGAACAGTTTGACGAATGGGAAAGCAGGGTTCGTCCAATAGTTGAGCAGATGGACAACGATTCTGCTCAACTGGGCGCGGTAACGTTTTTTGAGATTACGACCGCGATGGCGTTTTGGGCGTTTGCAGTGTCGAACGTTGATTTGGCGATTTTAGAGACGGGGCTTGGCGGTCGGCTGGATTCTACTAACGTTTGCAAACCGTTGGCGACGGCAATTACCAGCATCGGCATTGATCACGTTGCTGTTTTAGGCGATACCGAAGAGAAAATCGCTCGGGAAAAAGCGGGGATTATTAAACCTGGCGTTCCCGTTGTTTTAGGGCGAATGCATAAAGAGCCTCGACAAATTATAGAGCAAGTCGCGCAGGAGAAAAAAGCCCCAATTATTGAAGCTGACAGAGATTTCACCTGGAAATACGTTCCTGACCCTTGCTCTCTGACGGGAAAACTCTCATGCGATTCTTTACAGGATATAAAATTGAACTTGTCTGGTTCCCATCAGGCGGGCAATGCCGCAATTGCTATTGAGTTGACAAAGATTCTCAACTCTTTAGACGTTGGCTTGTCCATTGGAGAAACGGCGATTCGAGACGCTTTGAAATCTATCCGTATCCCAGGGCGAATCGATATGATTCGAACAAATCCGACGATAATCATTGATGCGGCGCACAATCCGGATTCTTTTTCAAAACTGGCGGAGGCGGTTAGTCGCCTTAATTTGCCAAGGGAAAATTGCGGTTTAGTTTTTGCCTGCGCTGACGACAAAGACGCTATGCGGATGTTTCGACTTGTTTATCCCTATTTCGGAACATGGAGAATAACCCGATTTCAAAACAATCCTCGGTCTTGTTCTACAGCTCGGCTGTTAGAAATCTTCCGACAATTGGAATCCGAACAGATTCAGGCGGGAAAAGCTGGTATGAACGACGTTCGCGCTTTGAATTCTTCTTCAGAAGCAATTCAATCCATGTTAGGAAAAACGAATACGCAAATGGTCTGCGTTGCCGGCTCGTTTTATCTGGCAGGGGAAATGTACGGCTGGTTTGAAAAGAATTCTGGAAACATCTGCTATAAATAACAGAAGATAATTGCTATAACTCAAAAAAATAGCTTTTTCTCAATATTCTGATATTTTGAAAAATTTTTTAAAAAATACCCTTGTTTTGGGATGGGTGCGCTGGTAAAATAGTAAATAGATACTATAATAATATAGTAAGAATGATTTTGCTAATGTTGGTTTAAGAATTTGTTCGATAATTATTCTGTCAAGTTGCATTTATATTTATCTTTATGATATAATATGAAAAACATGAAGTCGGAATATTTCAGTTCAAAGTAAGCAGACATAGAAATCGTTCTGTTCCGACAAATCAAAATTCGTCCCTGCCTTTGAACGCGCGGGCAAACGCGTTCAGGGCAGAGTTTATAAAAT
>JAZQDP010000034.1:0-3811 GCA_045546875.1 Thermoguttaceae bacterium
ATAAGTAGCGGCAACGGAACTCATTAAAATCGAATTGTCAAGCGTTAAGGCGCAACCAGATGGCAACTGATTAGCGGCAGATACATACAAAATCCCGCCGTGCATCGTTATGCCGCCGGTAAAACTGTTGCCTGTATTGGAGAACGTAAACCGGTTTTCGTTATTATTTGTTGCCGCCTCGTGCGTAATGTCAACAGCGATGTTGCCTGTAAGTTTGCCTGCGTATGTATAACGAATGCCATTGTCAAGATTATTAAATGTAATTTTATATGGACCTTGAGAGCTGTTATAGTCAGTTGTCCATTTATAATTTGTATTGTCAACTTTCGTAGCAGAGTCTTTAGTAATTGTGATATCGCCTGTCAACTCTTCCGCCAGCGCAGATGATGTGAAAACGGACGTCAACAGCGCCGCCGCTGCAAACAGAATCGAAAAGACTTTACCGCATGTTAAAATGCGGGAAGACGACTGAATGAATCGGTTAAAGTTTAACGTGTTCATTATAGAATCTTATGGTTAGTTGAATATGATGAAAATATGTTGAGTTTGTCAGATCAGAATAATTTGACCTAAAAACATAAATATTGACCTACTGTATATATACTGAAACGACTTGAGTTTTTCCGATGTTAAGCCTCTAGCTGCTAGCTAGTAGCCAGGAACTAATAGCCTCATTTTTCGGGAAATTTCAAATAGTACAAGTATATTATAATCTATGATAGAGAATTAGTCAACAAGTTGGACGGAATATTTAGAAAAATATATAAAATTTTGGGAATAAAAAGAAGAATATAAGGTTTTTCCTGCAAACGTGCAAGCAGCAAGAGGCGCCGCGAATGATAAGTTAAGAAAATCGGAGAAGGCAACCGATACTCCTCGCTTGGTCGCGGCATTGTCTCCGGGGGGCGGATATTATCCGCCAAAACAAACAACCTTTGATTTTTGACGCGGACAATGTCCGCGCCCTGAAAAGGTTTCCGGCTTGACTTGCAATGCCGTTATTAGGTAGAGATGTTTACACTATAACCGCCATTCTGTCCCGGAAATTACATAACCAGGCTTTCGAGCAGAAGGCGCATTTTTCTCAATTCGACAAGGTGGTCGTCCCCGTCTTGCGGAGCGATGTCGATGCTTAACGCGCGGTTGTAGCCGACGTTTTCCAGCTGGTTGATTAGTTTTCCGAACTCGAAATCGCCCTGTCCAACCTTGGTTTGGTACACGCCTGCTTTCGAGTCCCGCAGTCGAACGTGGTTGACATACGGAAACAAGCTTTCCATGATTGGAGACTGCATCGCTTCGCCGAGATAATAGCTCGGATCCAAGGCGCACATTAACCCGCGCGTACGTTTGCAAAAGCCCAGAGTCGTTTGAAGGTCTTCGGAAATTCTGCCTTTTTCCGTCAAAACGCTCACGATGCACCCAGCGGTAAAGGCTTCCATCGCGGCAAATTCCAAACGTTCGACTTCTTCGTTAAACGGCGACCCCAACGGAGAGGAGCGCAAAACCAGAGTAACGACCTTGTTCATCTTTGCCAGTTTACAACACGCCCTAAATTGCGACTTGAAATCCTCTTCGGGCGGAATGTCGATACTGTAAACGGACTGCGTAATTCGCGTCGTAATGCTTCGACATTGAAATACAACGTCGTCAAAATGATTGAGAACGTCAGACGGTTTAATCGCTCCGCCTTGTTCATAAATGAACGTTTCTAAATAGCCGAACTCCTGATCCGCTAATTTATCTGCCGTTTCATATAAAGGCGTCTGAGGAAAACACTGCGTTGTTGCTGATATGTACACTCTGAACTCCTAAAAAACATTTAGATGCAAGTTGGCGCCGGCAGACTCTCGGTTTCGATTTCATTCTCCGGGACGCGTTGACCCTCAAATGACCCTGCCCGCTAATTTACATACTTTCTATTATCCCTACTATTGTACCACAAATTAAAAAATTTACAATTCTATTATCAACTATAATCCAAAAATCTCTTTACAAAATTCTTTTTTTAGTTAAAATAGATATTATAGGAGATATGAGGAGCTGCAATGTTGCGTTGTCGAAGTGAAAATGACGCTGCGGAGTGAATAATTATTTCAAAAAAATAAACATATACATCAATCCACTTTTAACCAAATCATTATTATCATGAGTGAAGGCAATTTCAATCCTGTTACCCCAGAGGGTTCTGGGGTTTATCCAAACAGATACATACTTGTTCCGGTCAAATCCGGCATGTGGAAAACGCTGCTGTGGATAATGCTGTTTTTCTTCCTTCTTTTTTCGCTAACGTGCAATATGGCGTTTATGAGCTTGCTTAGCGATTCCTTAACGTCCAAAACCTCTAAAACGGTAGAGGAAGAATTTTATTCCGGAGACGAAAGCAGCGACGAAAAAATCGCGATAATCAACATTACAGGAGAGATTGAGGACGGCGAGGATTACAAAGATTTCATTGACGCCGCTATGGAAGACAAGAAAGTTAAAGGCGTTGTCTTGCGAGTCGACTCTCCTGGAGGAACGGTAACCGGGTCAGACTACATTCTTAACCGACTCAATCAGCTTCGGAAAAAGAAGCCAATTGTCGTCAGTATGGGCGGATTGGCATGCAGCGGCGGTTACTACATTTCCATGTGCGTTGGAAACGAAAAGGACTCTATTTTTATTGAGCCAACCGGCTGGACGGGGTCAATTGGCGTTATCATTTCCCGATACGACGCCTCGGAACTGTTCAATAAAAAACTGGGCGTTTTTGAAGACCCGATTACAAGCGGTCCCAATAAGGCTATAGGATCGCCAATTATTCCTCTTACTGCGGAACATCGAAAGATTATCCAGGATTTGGTCGATGATGCTTTTGTCCGATTTAAGGATATTATTAAACAGGGTCGTCCTCGATTCGCTAAAAATCCAAAAGAACTGGATGACCTGGCAACAGGTCAGGTTTATTCCGCCAATCAGGCTCTTGAGCTTGGTTTGGTAGATAAAATTGGTTTCCTTGACGATGCAGTCGAAAGGATTTGCGAGTTGGCGCATATTGAACCGAAATCCGCTCATGTTTTTGAATACGATTCAGTAACGTCATTGAAAGATATGCTGCTTTCATTCCAGAAAAGCAATAACCCCAACGTTGTCGAGGACGTCAAAAAGGCTATCAGAAAAGCCGCGTCGCCCAGAGCGTATTATCTGTGGCAGATGTGATTTAGGGAATAGGGAATGGGGAATAGGGAATAGGGAATAGAGTTTCGCCTGCGGCGAATTTAAAATCTACTGCCTACTCCCTACTTCCTACTCCCTACTTCCTACTATTCCCATGCCAGAATATTCCGCTTATCAACAGAAAGTTATTCATCGTTATTACGAGAACATCGACACGATTTCCATTCAGAAGCTCAGCGAACTGGTTGCAGACCTTTATCTTTCCGAAGGGAAAAAGCGTCAAAAGTTATGGGAACGCGCCCGGTCGGCAATGTCGAACGCCCGCGTACCGCAAAGCCGGATTGACGCCATTATCTCCAGCGACTCTCCGGAATCGTTGGCGAAACTGGTGAGCGAACTGAGCGGAAAAGCCTGAGAAAAAAACAGTCGGGAACTAACAATCCCGGGTATATTGTCGATTGCACGCGGTTTAGTCCGGTTCGTGGGAGTCTCGCCCCGCGAACCGGACTCAATCATTTCTTTCTGTTGCAACCAAAATTGCGCGCCTCATCGCCGGGTGCGCTCAATTTTGGGTTGCGAAAATAGACAAGATGACAAGTCCGGAGCATTAGCAATCAGATATGTTTGTCATTAGCCCCGAAAGGGGCGCCACAAA
>JAZQDP010000035.1:0-2183 GCA_045546875.1 Thermoguttaceae bacterium
GCGTTAGGAACTGTATAAACTGTATAAACACGTGTTACATATTTATACGACAATATTGCGCTTGATGGTCTTTATCAAAAATAAAAAAGTGGAGAAAAATCTCCACTTTTTTAAAAATCATTTTTTAGAAAATGGAAACTAATTAAGAAATGACTATTAGCCGGAAAAAAACAAGGCATAGTTGCGGAATTTCATCCGTTAGGCGTTTTGGTTCGCCGTTACGTTCGCTAACGCTCACACCCGGGAACTAACGTTCCCGGTTCGCCAATATATGTTTACACCCGTGGCTCGCCTAAGCGTAATTCCGTTCGCTTTGCGAACTCCATTACCGCCTTTCATTTCTTTGCGTCCTTTGCGTTCTTTGCGGCTAAAAATTCTTCGGCGGGCGACACGCCCGCGAACCGGGCTTAACGGAGATGGTTTCCAGATCTTTATTTCCATTGGCAGGCGAGGACGCCAGCGGTCGACGCGGACGTCTACCCTCCAATCGTTCTCGACTTTCAATTTTCAACATTGTTGATTTTTGTAAAAGATATCCCCTTGCAATTCTATTTTTAATCGTGTACAATTAGGAATATAAAAGGGGAACAAAGTTATATCCTTAGATGGCGAGGGAGCTCACAAAATTTTCTCGCAACTCGCTACTCGCAACTCGCAACTTCCCATCATGACTACCAGACGACAATTTTTAAAATGGACGGCTCTTTCCAGCGCTTTGACGTTCGGAGCGCCGCTGATGGCTCAAGAGTCTAAAAAGAAAGTCCTGTACTACGATTACAGTTCCGGGTACATTCACGACCCAACTCGCGACGTCGACGGCAAACCCGGTAAATGCGGGTCGTTTTTCAAAGCGTTCGGCGAGAAGAACGGCTTGGACGTCGTTTGCACCAAAGACGGGAACGTCTTTGCGGAAGACCTGACGCAGTACAGCGCAATTATTCTGTATACAAGCGGAGATTTGTATGTCCGCAACCCGCGCTGTCCGGGGAATCCGGTTCCAGCTGGGACGCAGGAAAAGCTGGTCGACGCCGTTCGCGCCGGCGTAGGGTTGCTGTCGCTGCACCCGACGACCGATTCGTGGCGCTGTAACGGAACGGCGTATGTCAGCAAACCGACAGAAGACGTCTACGCCAACGACCCGGTGGAAATTGTTACTCCGTTTACCAAACTGGTTGGCGGGCAGTTTATCATCCACGGACCGCAGCAGGAAGCCGAGGCGGTCTTTGCCGACCCGGTCGAGCTGCCGTGTTTGAAAGCCATTCCGGAAAAGAAGTATCGAGTTTTTGAAGAATGGTATTGTCTGAAAAACCTCAACCCGGACATGCACGTTTACCTGACGCTCAACACGGAAGGGATGAAGGGCGACTGTTACAATCGTCCGCCGTTCCCGGTCGTCTGGGCGCGAAAAGAGGGCAAGGGCGTTTCCGCCTATTCCGCCTTTGGACACGGGCCGCAGCAATGGGACAACCCGTTTATTCAAAACGTTTCCAGCGACCTGCTCCTGCTTGTATCAGGCAAGATTTCCACGGACTTAACCCCCAACATGAAAACCGCCTGTCCGAACGCAGCGATCGCGCATTTCTAGTTGCGAGTTGCGAGTAGCGAGTTGCGAGATGGCGAGGCGCCGCGCGTTGGTTGTGAGCGGGTCAGTCCGCACACGGATTTAACGGATTAGACGGATTTCCGCCGATTGGTTTACGACGTTCTTACTTTATTTTCTCCCCTTACTAAAGTTTTTTGGAAAGGGGAGTTTGAGGGGAAGAACCTTTTTTTCAAAAAAGGGCGGCGAGGCGCCGCTCCCAATCCGCGCTGCCGCGCGTTTGCCGATAACCGCTCCCGTTGGTCGCTCGCTCTTTCTGTACTAATATTTTAAGCCGCGAAGTTCGCAAAGTAATGAAAGGCGGTAACGGAGTTCGCAAAGCGAACGCAGTTACGCTTTGTTCGAAGGGGGAAATTCCGTATTGCGTAGTCGAAACCGCTCCCTGGATGTAGCCCGTCCTCGGGCTACAACTTGACGGCGAAGCCGTCAAGGGAAAGCGGAAGCCTCCAATAATCTATTGAACGCGGAAAGCCCGCCTGAGCAACCGGCTCGCGGCAGTCCCCTGCCGGCGGCGAGGCGCCGCTCCCAGTCCGCGCTGCCGCGCGATACGTATTATACCCGCTCCCGTTGGGCGCTTTGACCA
>JAZQDP010000036.1:0-2027 GCA_045546875.1 Thermoguttaceae bacterium
CGCTTTTTCTTTTACCCAAAACGACAGATTTCAAAATTTCTCCCGAGGGGGAGTTGACAAATGATAACTAATTTCGCATAATAGAAATTAGCCTCAAAAAAAATCGCGGCTCGCAAAGTTGGTTCGCCTTACGGCGAATGCGTAATTACGTTCGCCGTTGGCGAACTTCATTACCGCCTTTCATCCACTTGCAACTCGTAACTCCAAATTAATCCCATGTCCCCACACGACCCCTTATATTCACTGTACCTTGAAATACTTCGTACGGAACTCGTTCCAGCAACGGGCTGTACGGAGCCGATAGCGATTGCGTACGCCGCGGCTGTGGTTCGTCAGACGCTTCAAGCGATTCCTGACCGCGTTCTCGTTCAAGCCAGCGGGAATTTGATTAAAAACGTCAAAAGCGTTTACGTTCCCAATACGGACGGTCAGCGGGGCATGGAGGCGGCGGTGGCGATTGGGCTTATCGGCGGCGACGCGTCCAGGGAGCTGGAAGTTATCGCGTCGGTTGAGCCGGAACAGAAAATTCAGGCGGCGGAATATCTTGCCCGCGGCGTGATAGCTGTGGAATATCTGGACTCGACGCATCCGTTTGATCTCAAATTGACGGTGCACAAGGACGACCATTCCGCCATGATCCATTTGCAGGACTCGCATACGAATATCGTCGAGTTGAAAAAAGACGGCGACCCAGTCGAATGGTCTTCCGCGTCCAGTGAAGATGTTGCAGCGCCGGATGCTACAAAGATCTATTCTCATTGTGGATCGCAGCCGACGCCTCTGACGGACGACGCCTACGAGCAACTGTCCGTCAAGGCGATTCTGGATTTCGCCCAGTCCGTTGAACTTGCCGAGGTGGAGGAACTGCTTCAACGTCAGATCGACTGTAACATGGCGATAGCGGAGGAAGGGCTTCGCAACCGATATGGGGCAAACGTCGGCAAGACGATTCTCAACGCGTACGGCGACGCAGATGTCAAAGTTCGCGCCCGAGCGTATACTGCCGCCGGGTCGGACGCCCGCATGGGCGGATGCAATCTCCCGGTGGTTATCAATTCCGGCAGCGGGAACCAGGGCTTGACGGTCTCCGTGCCGGTAATCGTCTACGCCAAAGAACTGAACTCGTCTAAAGAGGACCTGTTTCGCGCTCTGATTCTGTCGAACCTGACGGCGATACATATCAAGTCCGGCATGGGGCGGCTGTCCGCGTACTGCGGCGTAGTTTCCGCCGGCTGCGGGGCAGGCGCGGGAATCGCGTACCTTCACGGCGGCAGATACCGGGAAATCGCCCATACGGTCGTCAACGCCATTGCGATTCTGTCCGGCGTCGTCTGTGACGGGGCGAAGGCGTCCTGCGCCGCGAAAATTGCCTCGGCGGTTGACGTTGGAATCCTGGGCTTTCTCATGTTCAAAGACGAAATGCAGTTCAGAAGCGGAGAAGGGCTGGTTTCCGCCGGAATCGAAGCGACCCTTCACAACATCGTCCGCCTGGGCAAAGACGGCATGAAAGAGACCGACAAAGAGATCATCCAAATGATGATGGAACGCGCCCAGCCGAATCCGGACAAGAGGCAGTAGGCAGTAGGCAGTAGGCAGTAGGCAGTAGGCAGTAGGCAGTAGGCAGTAGTGTGACGTTTCGGGGAGTGCGGCGGCTTGCCGCCGCCTTGTCCAATGCCCCGCTAAAAACCTTGGATGAGCCGGCACGCGGCAGTCCCCTGCCGCAAAAGAACCCTCACGCAAAGTCCGCGAAGTCCGCAAAGTAATCAATTGATGGACGCTTTGCGGCGGAAGCATCCAAAAATCTTTGAACGCAGATTGTCCCATCGACCTGCTGGATCGCGGCTGTGTCAGCCGCCGAAGTAATTTAAGCCGCAAAGATCGCAAAGAAATTTTTAAAACTTCGCGAACAACCTCCGCGGCTCCGCATCTCCGCGTGAGATTTTCCCGTGCGGCTTCGCACCCCGGCTCGTCCCCGTTGGTTATGCGCGGGTCAGCCCGGACACGGATTTTACGGATTAGACGGATTT
>JAZQDP010000037.1:0-4493 GCA_045546875.1 Thermoguttaceae bacterium
CTAAATATGACTTTTCTTCATCTGTAAGTAATGCAGATGAAACCCATCTTCCTGTTTGTCGACATATTTGAATTTTATGACCTTCTGAATCACAAAGTTCATAAATGTCATGAGGCTTCTGGATCTTTTTTTTGAAAAAAAACGACAAGGAAATCCTCCTATCAACGGATGCGCGAGATAACTCTTACAATGGGTGTAATAACATACTTTCGAACCCAAAGGCGGCGTCTGATCCCTTTTCTAAGCCAACGGGCGATTGGAGGCGAGGTAAATTCGTATGTTTTAATAAACATCCGACCCAAAAATGATTTTCTCAAAACTTCGTCGCGAAACTTAGTTAAGTAAACAACATCGAAAGAGTTTTCTGAACCGGTTGAAGCAGTTGCAATAAAGCAACTAATAGGACTGGCATCAGCCCCATAAACATGATAAGTTTGTGCAAAGAGAACAAATTCCCAGCCACAAGATAAGCAGAACATTGACATTCTCTCAATTGTTGAGACTTTTTTCTGCTCAATTTCAAAACGAACAGTTGGTAGCATTGCGACCTCCAATGTTAAAGTTAGAATGCGTCCAGACGACTCGTTTAATCAAGAAATAAAAAAAGGGAGTACGTCAAACGCATCCCGGTATAGAGGTCTCCAATAACCCACAAAAACGGACACGCGACGACCCCCGAATAGGGGAGCCGAACACGCTAGTTTTTGTTGATTATACTAAACGTCGAGGACATAAATCTGTACAGAACAGAATTATGTTATCGCTTGATAACGTTGAGATATTGGAGTTTCTATACCGTTTAAGCGAATTCTATGGGGATTTTATCCCCAATTGGTTAATAGTATAACATAAAAAAACATATCCGTCAAGGATTCAATCGCTTTTTTTGAAAAAAATTTTGTAATTTTCTAAATTTTTTCTTAAAAAGCCGGGAAATAAAATATAATAGTCTGTTTCAATTCGTGACTTGTGTCAATATTTTTGTTTCTTTCATGTAATTCGTTACTATAAAAGAAGCGGGCGAAGACGCCCGCGAACCAGCGGGGCGGGGGGGCTTTTCACGTTCAGGAGTTTTTTGGAGGCTTCCGCCGCAAGCGACTGCCAATTAATTTCTTTGCGAACTTCGCGAACTTTGCGTGAGGTTTCTGTTGCGGACTGACGTCCGCGATCCAGAATGGTTTCCAGCTGCGTTGTAGTCTTTTAGCGGGTCTTTGGTAAAAGCGACGGCAAGCCGTCGCACTCCACATAAATTTCTCTTCCGCCCCTCTTTTTTATTTTCAAACTCTCTGCTATAATAACAGCGTTGGGAATTGGGATGTCCCTACTTACTACTCCCTATTCCCTAACCCCTATTCCCTTAACTTTTTTTCATTCAACAGTCATGCAGAATTTTACGTATCAGAACACAGTTAAAATCGTTTTTGGACGCGATACGATCAAACAGATTGGTCAGGAGGCGTCGGCGTTTGGCAAAAAGGCGCTGCTGGTCTACGGACACGGCTCCGTTAAAAAGAACGGTCTTTACGACGCGGTTGTCGACTCGCTCAAGGCAGAGGGGCTGGAATTCGTGGAATATTCCGGCGTCAGCCCAAACCCGCGCCTGTCGCACGCTCAGGCGGGAGCCGATTTGGCGAAACAGGAAAACGTTGACCTCATCGTCGCGCTGGGCGGCGGAAGCGTTATCGACGAATCCAAAGCGATTGCAATGGGCGCTCTTTACGACGGCTCTGTGTGGGACTTCTATTCCGGCAAGACGCCCGCGGAAAAGGCGCTGCCGATTTGCGACGTTCTGACCGTTGCTGCAACCGGCACGGAAATGAACGGCGGAACGGTTATCACCAACGAAGAAACCAAGCAGAAGCTCGGGCTTATCGTTCCGTGTCTCATGCCGAAGGTTTCCATTCTCGACCCGACCGCGACGTTCTCTGTAAGCGCAAAATACACAGCGTTCGCCGGCGTCGATATTTTCGCCCATATCGTTGAAGGGTACATTACCAACTCTGACCCGGAAACGCCCATTCAGGACGTCTACGCCGAAGGACTCATGCGAACGGTTATGGAATACACCGCCCGGTGCGTCGCCAACGGAACGGACTATGACGCTCGCGCCAACATGATGTGGGCGTCAACGATGGCGTGGAACGGGCAGCTGCTGGCAGGCGTCGAAAACGCCGCATATCCCGCTCACCTGATCGGTCATTCGATGTCCTGTCTGTACGACACCGCCCACGGCGCGTCGCTGTCGGTGGCAATGCCGTGCTGGATGAGAAAAGTCAAAGACCTGTACAAGCGCCGTCTGGTTCAGTTCGCCCGCAACGTCATGGGCGTTACCTACAAGGACGAAGACGAAGCGATTGAAAAGGGCGTCGCCCGGCTGGAAAAGTGGTACGAAAGCATCGGCGCGCCGATTACGTTTACTCAGGCGAACTTACCGCTCGACGCGTTCGACAAGATCGTCGACAACATCGCATTCTGCGCTCCGTCCTGGGGTTTGGACATGTACACGCGAGAATTCGTCGCCGACCTGCTCAAACCGGCGGCAAAGTAATAATATTCTGTACAACCACTATTTGAGCTGATCGCAGAAAGTTTAACGGCTTTTCTAACTCTGCGCCGATATTGATGAACCATTTGTTACTAATGGTTCATCTTTTTTATATATAAAGATATTCCATTCGGGGGGCAACGTCAAAAAAGCACAAAAAGGCGAATGTCTCCGGCGGCGTTGGATATATTTTTTTAGAAATCTCATACGTATGCGACATGGGGTTAATACCTGCTTCGATCAACGGTTCGGCATACCGGCGAATCTTGTTAAACCGTCGCTTTTGCGCGGAATCAATTGTTTCCATACGACGCATTGGATCCGTAATTGTTTGTTCGTGCGAAGGTAAAATCGTTTTTATTTGTCCAGATTCTACCAATTGGCGAACGCGAGCTAAGCTCTTAAAATAATTAACATACCCCAATTTTTCCCCAAGCATAAACGGAAAAATGATCTCCAATGTATGAGAAAGAATATTATCTCCTGAAAATAAAACATCGTCTAAAAGAAAACCTGAGTGTCCTTCGGTATGTCCGGAAGTTGGTATTACCGTAAAATCACCAATTTTTTCATCGTCATCAAAGATATTGTCTACGTCATAATCAATCGTCCGAGAAGCATAGTTAACAAACCCTTCCATTATATTACGAGTCGTCTCTTCTGGCACCCCACAAAGTTCACAGAAAGACTTTAGTTTTTTCAGCGCTACATCATAACAGTTTTGATGATGAGTCATCAATTGAAGATCACGTCGATGAAGCCAACGCTCAACTTTCGGATTGTCAAATAAAGGCAAACCTCCGATATGGTCTACGTGAGCGTGAGTAAGTAAAACGCGCCGAACGTCTGATGGTCGGAATTTCACGCCAAATTTTGACTCTATGGTATTAAAACCCTCAATGACATCCAGACGAGAGGACTCGTCTTCACAACCCGTATCGATAACGGTTGCCAAAGACGGAATTAGATGAACCCGACCGACAATAGAACGATACAACTGGCATCGAATAACGAAAATCTCAATTCCGAAACCGGAAACTATTTTTTCTACTTGAAAGCTCATTCTGACTGACTAGAAGTTACAATAGTCCAACCACGTTCGTTTGGTTCAAAAGGCTCTCCGCCGAACAGTTCAAACTTGTTCACTTTAATATTTTTCAGTGCGTACGACTGTCTATCGCCGTTAGGAGCGTATCTTTGAAAAGCAACAGGTTTGCATGGTTTGACATTAATTATCAACTCTGCCTTTGTCATATCTTGCAAATCTTCCTGATATTTTGGATAAGCTTCCAACCAAATTTGTCCCTGCGGAGCTCCAGGAGGTAACGGAAGCAACCGAATCCAATAACGATCTCTTAATGTTGCAGCTGAGGCGCCAAAAAGAAAAGCCATCGGACCCTTTTTCAGTTCTTGCCCTGAACTGTTTCCATCGCTATATTTGTATTCGTTAATCTCTTTTTTATCAAAATTATATGTATATACCGATTTACCGTTACATCGATAAAGTTCTTTTGGCGGTCCGTCAATACGGAAAATACCCTTGTTAGGAGCTTCATATTTTAGGAACCCCTTTGTTTGCTCTACTTTTGGCGGGGCGTTAACGTCAGTTCCACCAACGGAAACTGCCGGATAGGAATAAAGATCAAAATCTGCCTCGAACTTTTTAATTCTACTAGTGTAACTTTCCCAAAACGCTAAAACCCTGTTTACCTGTTCCTGCTGTTGAGGATTTAATTCAAATGGGGCATTAACTTGAGATTGATACGCAGGCGTTTGAGGACCGTAAGGCGCTCTTTGTTGCTGACTCGGAGCCGCTTGATTTGGTTGGGAGCGAGGAACGTTATAAGGACCGCCTTGTGGATGCTGAATATTTGAATTAGGTACGGTGAACCCTGAATTAGGAACCGTTGGCGCATTAACTCTCGGCATGCCACTAACGGAATTTTGT
>JAZQDP010000038.1:0-23296 GCA_045546875.1 Thermoguttaceae bacterium
TAACGCTTCGCATCATCAAAACCCATCTATATCTTGCCCCCCAATTTTGAACGCACCCCAATGCCGGCACACACGCCGCGCCAACCGGTTCGAGACAATCTGGTTACTTTACGGGAACGCAAATCCGAAATCCGGAGCTAAAACCTCGATTATTGATATTTTGGTAATTTCGGCCTGAATATGGATTAGAACTGTTTACGGAATACCTCTTGCTGGAACCGCGAAGAATTTTAGCTTCTTTTACGGAAACGCTTTTGAGCGGTTTGCTGGCTTCCGGACCGGCGGGATCAACTTGCGGCTCATCGCCAGAATACGGCGCGAACCAGTCGGCGCACCATTCCTCGACGTTGCCGATCATATCGTACAGTCCCCACGCATTGGGAGAAAGACTGCGAACAGGAGTAAAATCTCTTAAAAATGACTCCGCAACGTTGGCATAGTCGAGAATTTGCCCCATATTTTCATCCGAATCAGCGCGGCAAGCGTATTCCCATTGAGCTTCAGTCGGCAGCTGAACGTCTGCATTCATCTTTTTCGACAGCTTTTGGCAGAACTCCTGGGCGTCGCGCCAGCTTACCAGTCTTACCGGGTAGTCGTCGCTTTGCTTGTCGAGATTTATCTGCTTGTTCGCAGAGCTTTTCGGCATAACGTCAAACCACATTTTGCGCGTAACCTCGCAGTCCAGCATCCAAAAGCCGTGAGTTAGCGTTACCCGATGAGGCGCGTCATACTCCACATTCAAAATCTGCGATGCAATTATACTTGACGGCGACAGCAAATAGTTGTATATTTTGTCATGCAGTCGTTCCAGTTCACTTTCCAAATTCTGCCCGCGGTATTTCTTTTTAATATCTTTTAGCTCATCCTCAAATCCGAGTAAATCTTCTTCTTTTCGTTCATTCGCCATATTTCCAACCGGCGAGATCGATTTAATAACGTCCAGCATTTGCTCAATCGACATCTCTTTAGAAACCGGAACGCCATGGCTTCCCATGACAAATTCTCCCGGCGGGCACCATCGAAAAGCGTACTCTACGCCGTCAACGACGCGAACGAGCTTCTCCCCCGCTTCGCTCCCAACAGGAAACGCACCCGTACTGGCAACCTCCGGTTGAGTTGGTTCCGATTGCGCTGGTTCTGAGGGTACTGGTTCCGATTGCGCTGGTTCTGTTGGCGATTCTTCTGGTTGAGTTGGTTCAACAGGCGCGGGTTCCGATTTCGCAGGTTCTTCCGGCGCAGCCGGCGGCGGAACATTAACGTCTTGCGCGGCTTGCGGAGTCTGTTCCTCTTGAACGATAGCGGGTGGAGGCGTTGTTTTGCCGCTGTTGATTGTCCACCAAACCCCTAAAAGCCCAAGCAGAACCGCAGCAACGGCGACGGCGCTAACCGGCGTTTTCTTTGTCGGCGCTTGTAACGCGGCAATAACGTCTGACATCGACGCAAACCGGGCGTCAACCGACTTTTCTGTCATGCGATTCAACGCCTTCTGAACGTATTCCGGAACGTCTTTTCGGAATTGAGACAACGGCGGCAGCGAACAGGTGCGCTGCGCTTCCATTTTCTTTTCCGACGTTGAATATTCTTCGCCTCCAAACGGGACTTGCCCTGTCAAAATATAGAACAGCGTACAGCCCAAAGAATAGACGTCCGAACGCGGGTCTGGCGCCGACGCCGACGTTGAATCGGGATCCGCCTGCGGCTCTCGACCGACGGCGCTTTGTTCAGGCGACATAAAGTCTGGCGTCCCGACGATTTGAGCGCTGGCGCTGGCAGACGCGGCTAACGCCAATCCCAAGTCCAGAACCTTAACCGTTTTATTTGGCGTAATCCAGAGGTTGCCGGGCTTGACGTCTCGATGGATAAACCCGTTTTCGTGAGCGTACTGAAGCCCTCGCGCCGCCTGAACGATGATGTCAACCGCCTCTTGAACGGATAGCGGAGCCGCTATTTTTAGCCGCTGCTGAACGTATTCGTGAACCGTCCAGCCGTCCAGAAACTCCATTACCATGTACGGGCGCCCCTCGAATTCTCCCGCGTTGAAAACCGTTACAACGTTAGGGTGAAGGAGCTTGGCTGTCGATTCAATCTCTTCTCGAAACCGTTTAATCGCTTCCGGCTTGGCGGAGAGTTTGGCGCGCACAAACTTGAGCGCTTCCGTTCGCTTTAGAACGAGGTTTTCCGCCCGATAGACGTCGCCCATCCCGCCCCGTCCAACAAGCTGCTCCAACCGATACTGCCCAATCGTCAGCGGCAGCTGAAAGGCAATTTTGTTTTCCAGCTCGTTCCGCATTATCTCCATAAAACTGGACAGTTCCGCGCCGTACGTTACAGAATTTGAATTGGAATCGTTCATTCGTTGTCTTCGTCTTTAAATGCGTTAAGAATCTGTTGAATGTCGGTAAACTCGCCGAAATTTTGTTTTAAGTAATCATTTACCCGCTGACGAATTTTTCGGACGTTGGCAGGTTTCAGGTTCATCAGATCCCCGACTTGAGTCGAATTCTTCTTCTCAAAAGTAAGCTGATAAAAAATATTGATATCACGCTGAGAAAAATTCGCGCTTAAAACCTGCATCAACCCTTTCGCAAAGAGAACGTCTTCGTCTAACGCGTGAGGGCTTTTCGATTGCGGCTCGTTCCTTCTTTCCTCTTCCCGTTCCTGCCTAAGAATAGTTTGAAGAACAGAAGAGTTGGGGGATTCGATAATCGACGAATCCGGCTCGTAAACGCCGTGAGCGCCGTTTTTCTCGTGATACTTTCGCTGACAGTTCTGAATATGATGTTCGACGATTTTCCGCAGCCAGCTTCGGAAACTGCCAACATAGGGCTGCTTGTGATAATTCCCTATAGAATCCATGACGGTGATGGCGATGTCCGTCATCATATCGTGCCGTTCCTCCTCTGAAGAAACGCCCGCTGCGACAAGCCAATGAATAATCAGACGACCGTAGAGCGTAAACAACCGTTCCCACGCCTCGGGAACGCGAGCGTTTAAGTCGTCTATAAAAGACGTTGGCGTTGGCTGATTGAAATTGACGTTTTTATTCTGATCGTGTACCATTATAGATGAAAAAGCGTTACTGAAACACCGGCGCCAGGTCGAAACGCAGCCGAATTCTCGCATAACTCGCAGCTAATTGGCGCAAACCTGTCCGGATAAACCTTTTAAATCCGTTTATAGAATCAGCCGTGGGGGCGACCACGGCTTAAAAATATTGAACTGTCTGGTTATCACATAACCGTTACATCTGAACGCGATTTTAGCGTTAGCAGATTTCAGACGCGAATTCGGTTTTAAGCAGGTTAAGAGCCTGTTCGCCGGATTCTGCCGGGACGGTAACGTTGAACGTTGCCTCTGACGTGTTAATCATGCCGACGTTGATTTTGGCTTCCGCCAACGTCTTCAAGACGCGGACGGCAACGTTTGTATGACTCTTCAAACCGGTGCCGTAAACGGTCAGCTTGGCAACCTGCGGACAGGAGTTGGCAACGTTCGCGCTTGCCAAATCGCCTGGCAGGGTTTTACAAACGTTCATAGCAAGATTATACTGAATTTGCGGCATCGTAAACGAGATGCGAGCCAATCCGTCTTTCGCCTGGCTTTGAACGATCATGTCGATATTGACCCCAGCGTTTGCCAAACTCTTAAACAGCTGGCAAGACAGCCCTGCCCGGTCTGGAACGTTTTCAATCGTAATTCGACCCTGAATGTCGTCCAGCTCGATTCGATCGATGAACAAATCTTCCATGCCGCGCAACCGGTTGAGCATGGAGATTTTGTCTGTTTCCTGTTTTGGAGTCTGCTCTTCCGGGACCAATTCCAACATCTTGGGTTCTTTATCCAACTCAAAAGCGTCGTGAATGGCGCGAAGAGCTTCGATAGCCTTGTCCTGCGGGCAGAGAACGGAAATCTTGATTTCGCTTGTGGAAATCATCAGAATGTTAATGTCCTTGTCGCCCAAGGTCTGGAACATCTTTTGAGCAACGCCGAGTTGATTGACCATGCCTTTTCCAACGATGGAAACCATGGAAACTTCTTCGTCGTGCGAGCAGGAGTCGAACCCCAATTCGTCTTTGATTTTGTTGACAGCGCGCAGAGCGGCAGCGCATTCTTCCCGCGGAACGGTAAACGAAATGTCTGCCATGCCGTCGTTGCCTTTGCTCTGAACAATCATGTCGACAGCAATTTTCTGATCGGAAATTGCCTGGAAGAGGATGTTGGCGGCTCCGGGTTTGTCTGGAATGTCACGGACGGTAATTCTGGCTTCGTTTTTAACGCAGGCGCAGCCGCAAACCGGTCGTTCAAGCGTTTCAGGCTCCGCAACGATGAGCGTGCCGGGTTCGTCTGAATAGGACGCGCGAACGTGGACGGGGACGTCGTAATTGCGGGCGAACTCGATTGCGCGGTTGTGCATAATGCCAGCCCCGGCAGACGCCAGTTCCAGCATTTCGTCGTAACTGATTCGTTTAACCCGGCGTGCATCTGGAACCATGCGGGGATCGGTCGTGTAAACGCCGTCAACGTCTGTGTAAATCTCACAAGCGGACGCGTTGAGAACGGCTGCCAGAGCGACTGCGGTTGTATCCGACCCGCCGCGACCGAGCGTGGTAATGTTGTTTTCGTCGTCTACGCCCTGGAATCCAGCTGCAATAACAATGTACCCAGCGTCGAGAGCTTCGTGCAATCGTTTGGCGTCGATGTTGTGAATTCGGGCTTTGCCGTGCGTGTTGTCGGTTTTAATGCCAACTTGCGCGCCGGTCATACTGACAGCCTTGTAGCCAAGGGTGTCAATTGCCATTGCCATCAGGGCGACTGAAACCTGTTCGCCTGTGGACAGAAGCATATCCATTTCACGTGCGGGCGGTTCGTCAGTAATCTGTTTAGCCAAATCAATGAGGATGTCGGTGTTCTGCCCCATCGCGCTGACAACCATAACAACCTGGTTCCCGTTTTTATGGGCGCGAATCGCCTTGCGAGCCGCCGCTAAAATCTTCTTGCTGTTTTCTACGCTTGTTCCGCCGAATTTTTGTACGATAATCGACATGGTAATTGGTAATGTGAGTAATTGAACTACAGATTGGAAAGTTAGGGAAAACAAACAACGCCAACTCTAAACAGCGTTGTTAAAACAAACCACCCTCCCGACTTGCCAACCAAAAGGCAGGTTAAATTTAGAATATTATATCCCTTTTTATTTAAATTAGAAGGGGATAGGGGAGAATAATGTGGTATGGGGGTGCAAAATTGGGGGGGGCGCTGAAAAAAGGAAAGGGAACGCAGAAACCGCAGACTATCCGCAGAATACGCAGACGGGCTGGGAATGTGGAGACAACCGACAGGGTCGGTTCCCGATTGGAATTGGGTAGCGCTAAAACCAGCTGATTTCGGCTCTAACCATGTCAAAACGGGTACCGACCTTGTCGGTTACACCGATTTTTTTCATTCTTGCATTATTGGCAAGGCTTGATTTCCTTTAAATTACAAATGGATGTTTTTTAGTCAATAATTAAAGGTACTTAAAATTACCAATCGGTGAATATCCGTTTAATCAGTCAAATCCGTGTACGGACTGACCTGCTCAAAAACTATTAAGTACGCAGTTACCGGATGAACGTCCAATAATCGCCTGCTATCCTCCCCTCTACTCCCCACATAAACAGAAATTTTCAAAAATTTTGGGAAAAATCTCAAATTTTCCTTGACATTCACATTACACGGTGTATAATACAAAAAATTAACGAACAATGACAATGTATTGTTGAATACCGTAATTATTACGGAATTCAACGATTTAGCGCTAATTTGAACGCACGGTATTCTCGCTTTGCTTTGAAATCCGGGTTGTTTAACAATAACGCAATCTAAACGAAAATACATTGAATTGTTTAGAACGCAACAGCTTTAAGCGCACAAAATAAGAATCCGACAACCACAAAATTTACAGCCACAATAGCAATATACATAACAATCGTTGTTGTGTATAATATTACGTAAGTGTATACGTAAATTGTTGTTACGCAAGATCGCAATAACGGGGTCGGACTATTTAGACATAGTTGACCCCGTTTTTTATTTTAAATCACACCCTCGCGATTACTTAAGTATAGAAGAGAATAAATCTCTTTTACTTGATAATTCCGATTTAGCCCGGGATTCCCCCCAACCACAGTTTTTAGGAGTAAACCATGACCAACGTTAACGCCCAGATTCAGGAAATCATTAAGAAACGTTCTGCTACAATGGAAAAAATTCGTCCCGAGCAGGAAAAATGGGAGAAGAATTCAAATAAAGTGGGAGCCATTAAACGGATGGCTGAAGCGCTCAAAGATTCCTGTCAGAAAGCGATTCAAAACAATGGCGATCCAGAGGGAGTTTTGACTCCGCTGGTCGAGGCTCTCAATACGACCGTTAACAATGCAGTTATCGCGATGAAATCCAATGTTTCCAAAGCCAAAGAAGAGTTGCAAAAGCTTCAGGATCGTTGTGACCGCAAAACCATCAACATTGCTGTTGCCGGGGTGGGGCGTTCAGGAAAAAGCACCGCACTGAAATCCATTCTCAATTTGCCGCAGGAGGACAACTCTATTATTCCCAGTGGTTCTGGACCGGCGGTTACAGCAGGGAAAAGTACAATTGTCTGTGTAAAAAGCAATGTCGAAGAACATACTGAAGTTAAGTTTCATACGGTTGATTCTTTCCTTGACAAACTTATCAACCCGTTCATGGATTCAATTTATCAGGGAACTAAAAAATGCTATTCTCTGGACGACTTTATCAATTTGGACCTGATTGGTTACCAGAAAAAACTTGAAGACTACAAGCCGGAAATGAATCAGGGCATCGCTCCTGAAAATCTTGTACCACTTCAGACCCGTAAGGAGCATCTTATCCGTTTGCTGGACATTCAGAAAAACGCGAAAGGTCTGGAACCCTATCTTAACGGGCTGAAACAGAAGGTTGCCTTGTCGGATACCAGCAAATACGTCAGCTATCAGCGCAACGGCGAGGTTGAAGTTTGCTATGCAGTTCAGGAAGTTACGATTTACAGTCAATTTCCTAATAACGATATCGAATCGCTCAAATTGACTGACCTTCCAGGTCTGGGAACTTGTAGTGAAAGCGAACGCAAGTGTTTCCTTGACGGTTTTAACTACTCTGTCGACTTGGCTTTGATTATTCGCCGTCCAGTTGGTTTGTTCCAAAACTATCCTGCCGCTCCGGATATGGAAGTTAATAATATTCTTTGCGATACGTTTGGAAATAAATCGTGGGAAGATTGCGCCTACCTTTTCCAAAATGATGGCGGATTGGACGCAGACGCTGCACAAAAGGCAATGGCAGAAGTTGACAGCTGGAAATCTCAGGGGCATACCATGACAGTTGCCCGCGGCAGCGCCATTGATGCTGAGTTTATGCAAAAAACGCTTTTGCCGTCCGTGTTGGACTACATGATGAACACGCTGCCCCGCTTCGATCAAACGCTTTTTAACGAGGCATTGGGCGCATTGGATAAACAAAACGACGACTTTGACAATGCTGCTGACGAGATTACCAAAGCTCTTCGCGCGGCTAAACGAAACATCAAAGTTGACGATGAAGGCATTAACGCTAAAAATGATCGCATTCAAGAGATCATCAACATCATTACCAGCGGCATTGCAAGACTGGTTGAAGAAACATTCAACGAAACATCTACGGTGCGTTACGATGCCTTGGCAGATGCAATTCGACTGAAAACACAGGAACTCAAAGACAAAATCTCGAAAGAGTATTCTCCAGAAAATGAAAAGCAGGTTAAGGCGGTAATTGACTCCTATCGACAGTGGAAGTCATTGTCTGATTACGGCAACAAGCATATTCATGAATTACGAATTTTGATTACCGAAGGGTTCGCTGAACTGGAAAACTTCCATGAGCAGCTGCTTAATGAAATGCGTCAGGAAGTATATCGTATTTTCAACCAAATTTCCTCAAATATCTTCCCGCTGGATGATGGTAAATTGAGCGACGTTTACGATAGGTTTGCATCTATGGAAACAAATCAACCTATCGAGATCGTTCCGCTGGCGATTAAGGATTTGCTCAATCTCAAAGCCCCGTTCTATACAATTCTGTATCCAACGCTTCGTAAAGAAGTGTTCCGTTCCAATCAACCCAATTGGATTTATTCAATTGAAAAAGAACGCATTGGTCGAATTGAAGAATGGTACGAAGCCAACAAAGACAAACCAATTGAAGAACTTGCGAGTAACACTCTCATTGAGCTGCAAAACTTGGGAGTTGAATGGATCAGCGCGGCGGAAATGATGCTTTATCAGAATCTTATGGTTCCTGCTCTTATTTCCTCCGCATTGGAGCGGTTTGAAGATCGTATTGTTCGTTCATACGCATCAAAGAAGGAGATCAGTTCCTTTGTCGAATACTATTGGGGCGAAGTGCAGAACAAATCTAACGCCTATCTGAATGATATTGTTGCAAAAGTTCGCAAGATTACCGATCTGGTAAACGATTAATGAATATAGTTTAATCGTGTATAGTATTTGATTGATAGCCGAACAAGAATGAGACCTGTAGTTAAAAGACTTGGAGCCAAATGTCTGCCAGCGAGTAAAACGTTTGCAGACAAAAGGGCGATAGCCAAAAGCTCTCATGCGGAAAAAAAGCTTGCCGCTAAAAAAGTTGCGTCTCCTTATTTAAACGCAACTAAAAAGAAGACGGAGAAAAAAGCTGCGCCGATTGCATACGCAGTTAAAAAGACCGTTTCCAAAAAAACGACAGCTAAAGGTTGCGTATGCAATGCCAAAAAAGCCCGGGGCAAAAAAGTCGCCCCGAAGGCTTGCAAAAAAGTTGCCCCGAAGGCTCGCAAACGCGCTACGGACGTCTCATTAACGGCTTTGCCAATCAGAAAGACATATACGAAAGACAATCAGAGCGCCATATCTATTCAATTCAAAATAGGCATGGTTGCTCCATCCGGTTCAGGAAAAACGTCTCTTGTTTCTGCGATTTGTTCTGAAGTTCAGGAGCGTCTTATTTCGGAATCATTAGATTTTTGGGCTGTTGGAACAGCAACTCAGAAGGCTATGCAAAAAGCTACCGAGGCGTTTAATGAGGCTATTATTAAACCGTCGAAAAGCTTTCAGCCCCCTGCAATTGCCGCAACTTCTCAAGTCAACGAATACCAATTTGCTGTTTCGCTTCCTGACGGGCAGGATATTGGTTTTAGTATTTTGGATTATCCTGGCGGTATGTTGGGGCGGTCAGATTTTGGCAATTTAATTACGCCGTTCATTATTGAAAGCGTAGCGTTATTAGTTCCTGTTTCTTCTGAAATCCTTATGTATTGGAGTCAGACAAACGGCAAAAATGACGCTAAGCTTTCTCAATTCAATACTGCTTCCAATATGTTGTTGGATTGTGATAATGTTATTCTGGCTATCAAAAATTGGCTAGCATATAAAAGAAAACTCGGCATTCCCGCACAATTGTTTTTTGTACCTGTTAAATGCGAAAAATATTTTAACGACAACGGAGGAAAGATTGATTCGCATCTTAAACTTCAAAAAGCCATTTTTGAGCGGTATGTTGAGCCGTTGGAAATGACTGCGGAAGATAAAAAGCTGATTCAAACCAATATTTTTTATGTTGATACATACGGAGTTCTTGAACTGAAGGAAATTTCAGCTATTATACAAAATGGCGAACCGGTTCTCAACCCTATATTCCAGCATCGAAAATATTTAGGGAAAAAACGGCGAACCAAAAATGCTTACGAACTGTTAATGAGCATTTTAAAGTTTCAGGTGGATAATCGTTTTAAGGAGCAGCAAATTAAAACAAGCGATCTGAGTAAAGATAATCTCGAAACTGAAAAAGAGGTTGAAAGACTCAAAGATAGATTAAAAATCGCAAGGAATAAAGCCAGGGAACGCAAAAATTCCTATGGCTTTTGGGCATCCTTGTGGTACACCTTCTTTAATGACGATAAATTGGATCGTCTTAATAAAGAAGTCGATCGGGCTGAAGGCGATGTCGAAAAGAAAAAGAAAATCGCACAAGCTATTTTTGACCAATATCAACTAAGCGCTCAACAATGTGAATCATTGGAAAAAGCTGTTATTACGTTGACAAGTTTGATTAAAAGCATACCGAAACGTCAGTGTAGAGTTTAAAGATTGCCAAACGTTATTAATAACAAGTCAAACCAAAATAATTAGTATTTAGAGCATTTGACCGACCGCTGCGAAGAAGTTTTTTTGTGCAACATCCACCGAACGAAATAACACATGTATAGCTGTAATAAAAAACTACTTGATGATATGTTGAAGCACGCCTTGCTTAATACAGGTACGGACAGTACAATATATCAAAAATTGAAAGATTTGACACACATTTCAAATAATACTGAAAATCAACAATCGCAACCTTTACATCAAAAAATGGAACCTAATATTCAGTTCAAAATCGGCATGATTGCCCCTAAAGGATCTGGAAAGACGGCGCTCATTTCAGCAATTTGTTCTGAAGTGCAGGAGCGTCTTGCTTCAGAGCCGTTGGAGTTCTGGCCAGTCGGGTCTAGTACTCAGCAAGCGATGCAAAGAGCTAATGCGGCGTTTAACACTGCGATTAACAGTCCGAATAACCTGTTTGAGGTTCCCAAATTGCAGCCAACGTCTGATGTTCAGGAATATCTGTTTGCCGTTACCCTGACTGAAACTGGACAAACGATTGGTTTTAGCGTTTTAGATTACCCAGGCGAAATGCTGGGGAATTCAGACTTTGGAAGTCAAGTTACACCGTTCCTTTTGGAAAGTTCTGCATTATTTGTGCCGATTTCTTCTGACATCCTTATGTATTGGAGTGATACCAAAAGTCTTACAGACACAATTAACAAGAAATGTAATGCTACAGCTGACATGACGTTAGACTGCGACAACGTCATTCTTGCCATCAAGAATTGGATTGCTCATAAAAAACGCCTGGGCATTCCTGCGCAGCTGTTTTTTGTTCCTATTAAATGCGAAAAATATTTTAACGACAATGGCGGTAGCGAAGATTCGCATCTTAAACTTCAAAACGCTATTTTTGAACGATATGTTGAGCCGTTGGAAATGACTGCGGAAGAGAAACTGTTGATTCAAACTAATATTTATTATGTGGATACATACGGCGTTGTTGCGCTGAACAATGTCGAAGTTGTGAAGGCTAAAGATAAAGACGCTTCCGAAAAAGTTACTCTTGTTCCAAAGTTTCGGCGCCGAAACGATCAGGGGAAAAAGCGACGGACTAAAAACGCTTACGAGTTGTTAATGGGCATTTTGAAGTTTCAGGTTGAAAACCGTTTTAAAGCTCAACAGCGTGAAACCGCCTATTTGAGCAATGAAAAAGACGTTATGATTCAAAAAGCGAATGTAATCAGAAATCGATATCGAATTGCCCAGAATAAAGCTAAAGAGCGTAAAGATTCCTATTCAATTTTTGGTTATTTGCTTTATACTTTAATTCCCGACAAAGAACTTAGCCGTCTTGAGGAGGAGGCTCGTCGAACTTACGCTCAAGCAAGATCATCGGATAAAAGCGCCGCTTTTGTTTTTGATCAATATCAACTTAGCGCTCAACAATGCGAATCATTAAAAAAGGCTTTTGATACGTTAACCGAATTGAACAGAAGCATGCCTAATCGTCAATGCGTTGTTCAATGAAGTTTTACCAGAAAGGCGTTGTTCGCCTGATCTGGATATGTAGTTTTATTGTTTACCTCCATTTAACCATTATACCACACCATGGAAACCAGCAATTCAAATTCAAAAATTCAATTCAAAATTGGCATGGTTGCTCCGTCCGGTTCTGGAAAAACGTCTCTGATTTCTTCTGTTTGTTCAGAAGTTCAGGATCGTCTTGCTTCAGAGCCGTCTTTAGAGTTTTGGCCGGAAGGAACAGCCACTCAGAGAGCGATGCAAAGAGCTAATGCGGAGTTCAACACTGCAATTAACAATCCGAACAACCTGTTCCAGGTTCCTAAACTTCAGCCAACGTCTAGTATTAGCGAATATCAGTTTGCCGTTACCCTCCCTGCTACGAAACAAACAATCGGCTTTAGCGTTTTAGATTACCCCGGTCATTTGTTGGGAACTGCAGAGTTCTCCAGCAAAGTTACGCCGCACCTTTTGGAAAGCGCTGCTTTGTTCGTTCCAATCTCAGCTGACATTCTTATGTATTGGGGACAGACAAACGGTCTTACCGGCACTTATAATACTCAATGCAATGCAGCTGCAAATATGTTGTTGGACTGCGATAACGTCATTCTTGCCATTAAGAATTGGATTGCTGAAAAAAGAAAGGTTGGGGCTTCGGCGCAGCTGTTTTTCGTTCCTATCAAATGCGAAAAGTATTTTGACGACAACGGTGGAAGAGTTGACTCTCATCAGAAACTGTACGAAGCCATTTTGGAGCGGTATATTAAACCGTTGGAAATGACGAAGGATGAAGAACAGCTCATTCAAACCAACATCTATTTTGTGGACACATACGGCGTCGTTGAGTTGCGGAATATCGAAGCGGTGATGGCTAAAGATAAAGATAATTATGAACAATTGACGCTTGTTCCCACATTCATGCGGCGAATGGATCAAGGGAAAAAACGTCGAACAAAGAACGCTTACGAACTGTTGATGAGCATTCTGAAGTTTCAGGTCGAAAACCGTTTCAAAGAACAGCAAATTGAAACAAGCGATTTGAGCAACGAAAACGAAAAGACTAAAATCGAGATTGAGAAGCGCAAAAAAAGACGTGATGTTGCTAATAATAACGTCGAGAAACGGAAAAACTCCTATGGTTTCTGGGCTTCCTTGTGGTACACGTTCTTTAATGACGACGAATTGGACCGTCTTGAAGAAGAGGCTCTTAAAGCTGACGAAGATGTTAAGGAAACGGAGAAAAAATTTCAATCCATTTTTGACAAATACAAACTTAGCGCTCAACAATGCGAGTCCTTGGAAAAAGCTGTTAGAACTTTGACAGATTTGTTTAACAACATGTACAATCGTCAATACACGATTTAACGTCGCTATTTTATCTCAGAACGATTATGCTTGTCATAATCGTTCTTGAGATTTCAATACATCTGGTTTACATTTTATAGATTATCGAGAAAATCATGAGCGAAACAACTAACAAGCCCAATAACGAAATCAGTTTCAAAATTGGCATGGTTGCTCCGACAGGCGTTGGTAAAACGTCGCTGTTAACTGCCATCTGCGACGAGGTTCAACAGCGAGTTGCAGAGCAGCCGTTGGAATTTTGGCCAAAAGGAGAACGTACTCAAGCGGCAATGTCCAGAGCAAGAGCGGAATTCCACTCTGCTATGAACACCTCAGACAATTTGTTTACCGTTCCAAAACTCAAGCCGACTTCAGACATTACAGAGTTTGAATACGCAGTTTCAATGCTTCCTTCAAAAGATGAAAGCGGTACGTTGAAAATCGCGTTTGATATTCTGGATTATCCAGGTTCTTTGCTGGGTACAGCCGAATTTGCAGAAAAAGTAACCCCGCATTTGCGCGACAGCGTAGCGCTGCTTGTTCCGATTTCAGCTGACATCCTCATGGATTGGTATAATACGAAAGATCTAAACGATACTCGCAATAAACAGCGCAATGCTGTAGCAAACATGATGCTGGACGTTGATAACGTTCTTTTGGCTATCCGGAATTGGTTTGGTGAAAAAGTTCGCAGAAATCAAAAGGCTCAGTTGTATTTCGTTCCGGTTAAGTGTGAAAAATGCTTTGATGACAACGGCGGACGTTTTAATATGGTTGCAAAACTCCATGACGCTGTTTGTGAGCGATATGTTAATTCTCTCGAATTAAATGAAGATCAACGCAGTTTGATTCAAATTAATGTCTTTTATATTGACACGTATGGCGTGGTTGAACTTCGTGATATTGATATGAAAGACGGTGAAATGCTTGTATCAACGTTTCAGCGCCGTACAAACATGGGGAAGAATCTTCGAACAATGAATGCATACGAATTGCTCATGAACATTCTGAAGTTTCAAATGGAAGACAAGCTGCATAGCGCAAAAGATCAAAGAGTCATTTACAATGACAAATTGATTAATACAGGTACAAAGGTTGAAACAACTACAGTCCAACTCGGAAATACATGCGAGGCTAAAGATATTCGTGTGAACAATTACACATTGGGCGAGAAAATTTGGTTCTATTTTGTGCCGGATAAAACCCTTGAGGAATTTGATAAAAAAATCAAAAATCTTCAAGCTCAGATTCAAGCTGGAAAAGAAACGCAGGCGAAGCTGCAAGGACTTCTTGCGCAAAACAAGCAAAACTGCGACAGATATGAAGAGGCAATTAAACTGTTGACCAGTTTAATTAACGACATGCCCAATCGGCAGGAAAAGGTTTATGTGTAATCAGGTCATAGCTTTAACCCTTGTGTCAATTGTTTGATGCGAAACGCGCTGGAATTATTTTAATTCCAGCGTAGTTGAGTCAAGAACAGCGCCGTTTAGCCGTATTTGCAGTGAAGTCGATTCCTCATACAATCAGCTTTATTGATAATGCTGCGTTATAACAAACGCTTTTTTAATATAATTGTTAATAGAATTTGGGCTTTAAATTGCCCAGTAAACGAATAACAACTATGGATTTAAACTATAAAATTGGAATTGTCGGTTCCTCAGGAGCAGGAAAGACGACCCTGATCATGGCATGTTATATGGCTTTTCGGGATCGGTTGAAAGGAATTGACATTAAACCTAAAGACACGAAAACTGAAGGCATGCTTCAAAGAGCTGAAGATGGTTTCAAATCCTGTATTGCCCATAAAGATACGACTTGGACGCCTCCTAAATTTAAAAATACGCCCGATGTTGAAACATACGAATTTTTGATAACGTTTACAGCATGCAATCAAACGCATAATATAAACCTTACCATAATGGATTATCCAGGTCAGATGCTTGGCAATGCTGAATTTTCTAAAGAAATTACTCCTTTTTTATTGGAATGCAACGCAGTGTTTCTGCCGATTCCCGCCGACGTCCTGATGCAGTGGCAAATCAACAAGAATAACAGCTCTGAAGAAGCTCGAAAACGTTGTACAATTGCCAGAGAAATGCTTAACGACGAGTCCGCCTGTCGCGCTGTCGATAATTGGATGGCGTCAAAAGCGAGGAATAAACAACCCGCCCAGTTGTTCTTTGTTCCGGTTCGCTGTGAAAAGTATTTTACGGACAATGACGCAAAGCCGACAGATAACAGTATTTTAAGTTCTCTTTATTCTTTTGGCAAGCGTGCGCTTGACATGTTAATGCCGGCTTCGGAAAATGAACTAATAAAAGCTGTAGACGAGGTGTATTATCAACAGTTGAACTATTCATCTGGCATGGCAGAGTGCGTTTCTGTTATTACCACGTGTGTTGATACATACGGAATCGTAGAAGAATATCAAATGGACATCCGAGACGGTCTTCTTCCAGATGGAAGTAAAGGTTTAATTTTAGAACCGCAATTTAAGCGGCGCGACGGCATGGGGCGAATTATTAAAATAAAAAACGCCTTTGAGTTGCTAGCGTCTACTTTTCTGTTTCAAATGGAAAAAGATCAACAGAATCGATTTGAAAAAATTGAAAGGCTAAAATCAGATATTGAAAAAACAAAGGCGCGATATCAAGAGTTAAAAAAGAATCGCACAATGTGGGAATCGATGTGGGGAGACACCCCTCAGATGAAGACCGCTCAGATACAGATCAATAATCTTACCGACAACTTAAGCAAAACTAACGCTCATTTGTCAATTATCAAAACATTTATTAATCAGCTTAACCGTTATTACGAATTCAATACTCAACGCACTAAAGTTTATAACCCGGAGACAGATTAATGGAATTTCATTTTTTAACCAAAGATTTTTTTGCAGACTACAACATCGTAGGCTGGATGCCTCAACCTGAGGATTTGTCCTTCCTTGACGAATGGAAAAAATTTAACGTTCAGGATTATCCTGAACTGCTTGTGCTTCGTAAAGGTTCTTCTTGGAAGATTTACGTTACGTCATTGCCAACCGGACGCACTGACTATATGCAGCGTGATATTCAAATGCATTTGATTATTACGGGCGCCGTTGGCGAAGGCGGACGCATTTGCGGATTTCTTAAAGAGATTTATCCGTATTTGCAGAATGAGTATAACAACAACGAATCGTCCAGATTGCAGAATATTACTTCCAATTTTATTCATAAGGACGAACCCGTTACGTGGTCTAAACAAACGGAAGATGAAAAGAAAAATCATGCCGAAGAACTCGGCTCTCAGCTTGTTGGTTGGGGAGGCGGAGGAGACTCTGAATGGTCCTTTGACGAAGATCGTTGGTATGGCGGCGATAAGAATAGCAGACAGGATTTTCAAGCTGCCTGCGAGTTCTTGTTAACGCATGAAGGCGATTTTACAGGCGCGGCGGCGTCTTTGATTGGCATCGGTCAGTATGAAATTGATTCTTTTATTGATCCTGATCGAACTTGGAATCTTTTGGCGATTCTTCTCAAAGATTCTACGCCGAGAACAGCTTTGCCTGAAAAGCTGCCACCGAAACCTCCTATTATAGATCCACCGCCGAAGAGGGAAGATGATGACGATAAAGGTCCTGACGGTTCAAATACCGGCGGTAAAAAAATGAACGATGAACAAAAGGAAAATAGAAAAAGCTGGAGAGATTGGGAGATTTGGGAGACGCCGTTTGGAGATTTTATTAAAAGGAGAGTACTTAAACCGAAAATCATTCTCATCGCCGCGTTATTATGCGGATGCGGTTTGGGTATTTCCACTTATAATAAATCCTGCAACAATTTTGCAATTGCTCAGGTTGAAAAAGCGATTCCGGAGAAACAGCCCGTTGACCAGAAATTGTTTGACCGCGTTTGCAAATTGGCAGATAAAAAGAACCCAAACGCAGAGTTTGTCTTGGGGCGTTACTATCTTGATGGCGATAAACAGGACTTAAAAAAGGCAGAAGATTTTTTTAATCGCGCCGTTGAACACGGCTCCCAAACTATTCAAGAAAAAGCTAAAAACAAACTTGACGAGATCAAAAATATCCGAAAAAAGTCTATTGAAAACCACACAAAATAATTACCTAATTGTTTTCAAATATGAAATACAACTTCATTAACGGGATTGGCTGGCAAAAGTTCCAATCCCGTTGACGGTTTAGATTTAATCTTAGTACAACTATAACCATGACAACAAAAAACGATTCCCCAATTATTTATTATATCCCAGGTCTTTATTCTGCGGACGATCCTCAAAAAGAGGCTCTTAAATTGCTTAATACAATTTATCCTAACGCTAAGCAAATTAAAACCGTTACGTGGGAAAATCAAAACGGGAAAAATATTAAGTTGGATCTTATAACGACTACCACTTTGGCGTTAGACGCAACAAATCCGCTTTTAGCTCTTATTGATTTGGCGCGAATGACTGTTGGTTCAATTCAGGAACGTTGGGATAACGCCTTGAATGACGTTGTGCCAACATCGGAATTGTTGGCAAATGAAATTGCTAATCTTTCTTCAACAGATCGTCAAAAACTGATTTTAATAGGTCATTCTCTTGGCGGCAACATTGTAATTCGCACGTTAGCTAACTTGTATCGTCGGGATGTTACAATCCATAGCGCAGTTTTGCTCGGCGCCGCTATTGATAACATGGAACCCCAAATACTGTCTGCGGTAAAAGCGACGCAAGATGCGGTTTTTTCAATGGTAAATCCAGATGACGCGATTTTGAATCTTTTTTTCAAAACGGCAACTGGAAACCGGGCGTTGGGAACAGGATGCGAATTGGAGTGCGACTATTCAAAATTCCAAGAACATTATACTTCTAACTCCATGGTTCATTCAAGCGTCTTTTATCTCTCCCAGTGGGCGGCGGTTAATAAAGCGAGGAGAGATTTTGATAAGATTCAAGTTCAACAACCAAGCGATTCTTTGTTTAACATACCGGTTAAAACAATGGATATTGATAAACTTTGGACGATTGTTGATCATTATATGGGTTGGAAACTGGAACGAAGTTCTCTTGGCTTACCATTCTATCGTATTTTAGACCCGAATTTAAGACATCGCGCCTGGAGTTTTAGCGAAACTAAAATTAAAGAGTCTTTCAATGATATTAAAAAACAAATTGAACAATTGATTGACGATTCAAAATAGGTTACCGTTTGATTCTGTATTCTATTTAACTTCCATTATTAATACCAAGCTATCGACTGAGAAGTTTCTGAATTATTCAGAAACTTCTGTTTTATTTTTATGTTTGATATACGCTTCTCCCCGCCCCTCTTGAATTATTCTTGTTATGTGCGATAATATGTGTAAGCGGGCGGCGCTGGCTGGTCGATGGCTGTCAGGAGAAACGCGTTCTCTCGGCTGGGGCGGCGTCTGAAAACTCATAAATTATAATTACATTCGCCATGGCAAAATTAACTTACAAAGACGCTGGACTCGATTTAGACGTATACAATCAGGCTATGAAACGCCTGCCGGGACTGATGGAAAAGACCAACACACCCCGGGTTATGAAACTCCCTCAAGGGTTTGCAGGGCTGTTTTCTCTGGATTACAGTTCTCCGCTCATGCGCCGGAACTATGAAGATCCGGTTCTGATTTCCTGCACGGACGGCGTTGGGACAAAGCTCAAGGTCGCAACGCTGATGAACAAGCATGACACAGTCGGCATCGACCTGGTTGCCATGAGCGTCAACGACGCGATTTGCTGCGGCGCGGAACCGTTGTTCTTCCTCGACTACGTTGCCATGGATAAAGACAACCCGCCGCTGCTGGAACAAATCGTTTCCGGCATTACCGACGGCTGCGTTCAAGCCAACAGCGCGCTGCTTGGCGGCGAAACCGCTATCATGCCAGACCTCTACGCCCCGGGTGAATACGACCTGGCAGGGTTCTGCGTTGGCGTCGCTTCCAAAAAGAACATCATCGACGGCAAAAAAATCGTCAAGGGCGACGTCGCTATCGGGATCGCGTCTTCCGGACTGCATTCCAACGGGTTCTCGCTGGTTCGTAAAATCGTCTTTGAAGCGGCGGGGTTGAAAGTTGCCGATTACGTTGAAGAACTCGGCAAAACCGTTGGCGAAGCCCTTCTGACGCCAACAAAAATCTACGTCAAGCCGATTCGCAAACTGCTGGACAACGACGTCATCGCGCCGTCAATTCACGGTTTGGCTCACATCACCGGCGGCGGCTTGCAGGAAAACGTTGACCGCATCATTCCCGAAGGACTCAAAGCGGTATTTGAAGAAGGCTCTTGGACAGTTCCGGTTCTGTTCAACTGGCTGCAAAAGCTGGGCGAAGTCGAAGACGCTGAAATGGCTCGCGTGTTCAATCGAGGGTTGGGCATGGTCGTTATTGCCGCCCCGGCGTCGGTTGACGCCATTCGAGAATCTTTGACAGAATCCGGCTGTGAAAACTGGATAGTTGGAAAGATTGAATAATTCATTCAACGCAGGGGGGGCTAACAATTAACAGCCCCCCTTATTCGTTAATTCCCCGTTTGAACGCTGCTTGTCATGTCAGAGTAACGTCATCATCCAATTTCATCTGAATTAACATTTTAAGACAACTCCCGTGAAAACATTTTTTTTCCTGTTAATTCCCATAATCGTTTTGATTCGGCTTGGATTTCCGCCGTTTGATTTAGCTCCCGCAACGATTGCAGGCTGGGCGATTCTTTTGAGTTACATTCAGCCGGAACGCCGAAGTTCGTTTTACGCTCTTGGCGGGGCTTGGCTAGCGGGATTTATCTGGAATTTATCAATGACGTATTACGTCGCGTACCCGCACTGGGCAACAAGCCTTGGCTGGGTCGCCCTGTCGATGTACCTGGCTCTCTACTGGGTTGTCTGGGCGTGGGGCTGCAGGCTGGCAAGCTCTCGCAACGTTCCCCTTTGGATAGTAGCTCCCGCTCTTTGGACGGGACTGGAACTACTCCAGGGGCATCTCCTTTCCGGCTTTTTACTCAATCAACAAGCGATTATTTTTTATAAAGCGCCTATCTTGCTGCAGGTATGCGAATTTGCCGGCTCGTACGCTGTCAGTTTTGTCATAATTCTCATAGCTGCTCTGATTTATCAGATTTGGGATAAAAGCGTTAAAAATCAAATCTCTTTCGGGACGGTTCTTTTACTCGCTCTCGTTTTAACGGCGTACGCCGGTTCCGGATTTTGGCTTCTCGAACAAGCGAATAACAAGTTAAGCGCTAACGACAGTTCCTCTCCGAAGGACGATTTTTCCCTTGTAACCGGTTTAGATCCAGGCGAGTTCAACGTTGCTTTGATTCAAGGAAACGAACCGTGTACGGTTGAATACAATCCCCAATCGGTCGAAGATACATTTAAAAATTATCAGAACCTGACGTTTTTGGCTTTGCACAACTCTCCCAGACCAAACGCCGTCGTTTGGCCAGAGGGTATTTTCCGCTATCCGCGCATGGCAATTGGAGAGGTTGAACCTGAACCAGACGAAGCAAACTTCCAGGGAACAAAAGAAGAGTATCTAAACACTATTCAAAACAGAATAAAAGAATTTCAACCCCAAATTGGGATGTGGTCCAAAACGTTTGACGTCAATTTTATTACCGGCGTAGACCGTTTGGTCTTTTCAGGAAAAGACGTTATGCGGTACAACAGCGTTGTTGGCGTTGATTCTTTGGGGCACGACGCAGGACAGTACGACAAACGTCATCTGGTTCTTTTTGGCGAATACATTCCCTTTGCAGACCAATTCCCCATTCTCAAACAGATTTCACCCATTGGAGGGGGAATGCAAGCAGGAAAAACCTCGGCTGTACCGCTGTCGTTTTATAAAGACGATTCGCCCAAAGCTGCCAGCGCTGCGAAAAATCAAGGCGCAGAAAACGACAATTCCAGCTGGAATTTCTTGCCAAGCGTCTGTTACGAAAACACGCTTCCGCACGTAATTCGGACTCAGGTTTTGGAATCGAACAAGCCGATTGACGCGTTGCTCAACCTCTCAAACGACGGCTGGTTTAAGGGCTGTTACGAAAACGAACTCCGGTTCGCTCAGGGCGTCTTTCGCGCAATAGAAACCCGAAAAAATCACCTTTTCGTTTCTAACGGAGGTCGAAGCGCGATTATAGCCCCAACAGGGAGCATTATTCAATCTGGAGAAAAAGGAACCCTGCAACCTTGGGGCAGAACCGTTAAAAGCGAAGTTATTGTCGCTAAGCTGAAGAAAAACGGCTATCGAGACGTTATCACAACATACGTTCAATTCGGAGACGTTTTTGCGCTGTTTTGTCTGATATATTCAGTAATTATCCTTTTTATTTTACTATTACAACCGGTAAAATCGTTAAATCTGGTAAAGGAAGATGGGAAAATTGAATAAACATTAAAAATTTTAGAAAATTTCCTTGACAATTCCGATTTTATCGATTAATATATATCAAAAGGGGAAGACGAGGTCTGTTCTCCTGGATTGCATAAAGGGGCAAAAGGCGCAACCGTCTTTTGCGTCTCCGATTGCTAATATAAAACAGGGTTCCTAAAATCCATTTACTGCCATGAGCATATTTCATAAAATATTAGTAGCGTTGATTTTCCTCACGATTCCGTTTAATTTCTTTTTCGCGTGCCGAGCGTTAAAGACGCATCAAATTTGGCGCGATAAAATCGTTAAGCTGGAAAAGCAAATAGCTCAAGTTGAAAAAGAATCATACGAGCTGGAACACGGCGTTATGAACGAAAAGACCGGTTTAATAGAGACGAAAGGCATTCGTCAGCTGGTATGCGATTTAGACGCAATTATGTTCCAGCGAGGTCGAGCGTGGATGGACGCAACCGCTCAAGTCAATACGGATACCGGCGAGGTCATTTTGGAGGTTCTTAACCCCAGCCCGCACAATATCGTTCCGGGAACCATTCTTTATTGCTTCGATTCAGCTCCGATAGACGAAGAAGGAGGTTATATCGGCAAGTTTACTGTTGGCGACGTTGACGATACCAAAATTCAAATGAAGCCCAGTATGGAAATGACGAAATCGGAAACGAAAGGACTTCATCCCAACCCGCATTTGACAGACAAGCTCAAGAAAGCTTCTGAAGCGTGGAACGTCTACGAAAAGATGCCTCGAGACGAACATGCCATGTACGCCAAAATGGACGAAGAAAAGATTCGCGAACTGATGCCAGAGTCAACTGCAGACGAATTTGTGAACGACGGCAAAGACGATCCAGATCATCCCGGCATGAAATACGAACGCAAACTGCGAGATTACGAACGTATTTTCGACGCTGTTTCAAGCAAATCTGCAAAGCTGGACGATTTAATCATCGCCGCTGAATTTGACGCCGCGTACGCCAATAGCGCTCTGGAAGACGCGAAAGGGCTGGAAACCGCTCAGGAAAACTTAAAAAAGCAATTGGCAGACCAGCTGGATAAAGTTCGCGCTGAACGCGACGCGGTTGCCGCCCATTTGAAAACTCTCAACGCTCGGTATAACACGTACGTTCAAAGAATCAAGCAGGTTAGAGCGGAAAATATTAAACTGGCTCGACAGATTGACGCCGCGCAGAGAGAAGCGGCTAAGAGAATCTACGACCGGGCAAAAGCAAAAGGAATCGCTTCTGCAATCTAAACGATTCTTTAGATATAGCGTCTGCTTCGGCGAGACAGACGCTTGATTGTAAACTTAACGGCGGGCGCCTTGCCCGCCGATTGTATTTCTTGCTTAAAGTAAACTCTACGGCGCAAAATTAAACCGCTGGGCGATTCTGGGAGTAACTGGGAGAGTTCTGGAATTGTTGTGAATGCACGGAAATATTTCCAGCGTTAATTTGTTCTGATGATAATCACGGTCTGTTTATCTTTACGAGAAATCTTTGCGTAAGCCTCCGCATTCGCCGTTAGGCGAAAAAATGGAAGGGGTAATGGAGTTCGCGAATCGAACGGAAACCTTTCCGTGGCGCGATTGGATTGAAAGGCGTAATGATATTTGCCGCAAGGCGAACAAAAATTTTTCGGAGTTTCTGTGTTAAAGTCAAGTAGGTAAATACGAAAATTTTGGGAAAATTTAGGTTTTTGTTAGTTTTTTTTAGGCATGGAACAAAGCATAAGCTATATTATCCCTATCCAGCGAAGCGGAAGCAGGCTCTGCTGAGGAGCAACCTGCCAGGAATAGCTGGTAACGAAGCATAATGCTTTAGTTCGTTAATTACGCGATAATGTTGAACTACGGTTCAA